>DAOQXO010000070.1:0-13722 GCA_035342635.1 Steroidobacteraceae bacterium | reverse complement strand
GCCGGCGCACCTCGGCGCCCTCGCCGAGGCCGATCGCCATCGGCACGAGGCCGAGGATCGTGCTGACGCTCGTGATCAGAATCGGGCGCAGGCGCGTGCGCCCGGCCAGCACCAGCGCATCGTGGCGGGTCAGGCCGCGCGCGCGCGCCTGGTTGACGGCATCGAGCAGTACGATTGCGTTGTTGACGACGATGCCCGCGAGCAGGATCAGGCCGATGAAGGCCACCGCATTGATCGTCGTGCCCGTCACCGCGAGACCCCACACCGCGCCGATGAGGCCCATCGGGATCGTGAAGAGGATCACGAACGGGTGCAGCAGCGACTCGAACTGCGAGGCCATCACGAGGTAGACGAGGAACACGGCGAGCGCGAACGCCATCAACAGCGAACGAAAGCTCTGCTGCATCTCCTCGCTCTGGCCGGTGACGCCGTAGGTGATGCCGGCAGGGAGCGGTGTCGTTGCGAGAATCTCGTTGGCGATGGCCGTAGCGGCGCCGAGGTTGCCCTGGGCGGGCGCGGCGGACAGCAGGGCGACGCGCTCCTGTCCCGCGCGGCGGATCTCCGCCGGCCCGATGGCGAGGCGCACATCGGCCACCGCCGCGAGCGTCACGGGCTTCTCGGCGCCCGGGTTGACGATCAGGTTGCGCACCTCCTCGATCGAGGCGCTGCGGGTGTCGACGCTGCGCACCAGCACGTCGATCTTCCGGTCGCGAAGCTGGTAGCGCGTGGCCACGTCGCCGCGCAGGCTCGAGACCACGCTGTCCGCGATGGTGCGCACCTCGAGGCCCAGCCGCGAGGCGCGATCCTGGTCGAACAGGATCTGGATCTCCGGATGCCCACCCTCGATCGAGGAGCGCAGGTCGGTGAACGCGCCGCTTGCCGCCATGCGCGCGTGCACGGCTGCCGCGGCGCTCTGCAGCCGCTCGAGCTCGTAGCCTGACAGCACGACCTCGAGCGGCGTCGACAGCGTGAACAGGGCGGGGCGCGAGAACTCGTACTGCACGCCGGGCAGGGCGTCGAGCGCCGAGCGCAGCTGGGCCATGGCGGCGGCCTCCTCGCGCGGGCCAGCCGGTTGGCGCAGGCGTATCGACATCTCGCCGATGTTCTCGCCGGAATCGACCGGATTGGCATCGAGACGGTTGCCGGTGCCGGCCACCGCGTAGGCGTGATCGAGTCCCGGCAGATCGACCGCGGCCGAGAGTGCGGCGCGCAGCACGCGGTCGGTGCTGTCGAGCGGCGAGCCGGCGGGCAGGCGCAGCTTGACGTTGAACTCGCCCTGCGCAAGCTGCGGGATCAGTTCGGTGGGCAGGCGCACCAGTATCAGCCCGGTGATCGCGAGCAGCGAGATTGCGACGCCGAGCACCGCCGAGCGGTGGCGCAGCGACCACTCGAGCGAGGCGGGGTAGAGCCGCTCGAGCGCCGCGAATCCGCGCTGGGTGACATGCATGGCCGGGGCGAGCACCAATCCGCACAGCGCGCCGACCGCGCCGGCAAGCGCGCGGGCGAGCCTGATCAAGGTGACGAGCAGCAGTCGCAGCGGCCAGGCGAGCCAGGCGAAGATGCGCCGCAGGCCGCGCGCGGCGGGCGCCCGCCCGAACTCGCCCGGGCGCAGTGCGCGCACGATCTCGCGCAGCCGCCCGGCGAAGATCGCGCCGCGCTCGGCGAGCTCCGCTCGCAGTTCGTCGCGCGGCACGCGCCGCTCGCCATCGTTCGCACGCCACGCCGCCATCATCGGTACGAGCGTCAGGCTCGCGAGCAGCGAGAGGAGCTGCGCGAACGTCACCGTCAGCGCCTGGTCGCGGAACAGCTGCCCGGCGATGCCGCTGACGAACACCATCGGGAAGAACACCGCCACCGTGGTCAGCGTCGAGGCGGTGACCGCCATCGCCACCTCGGCGGTGCCCTCGCGCGCCGCCTGGACCGCGGGCATGCCTGCCTCGCGCTTGCGCGAGATCGCCTCGAGGATCACCACCGAGTTGTCGATCAGCATGCCGACCGACAGCGCGATGCCGCCGAGTGACATGATGTTGAGTGTCAGGTCGAAGCCGTACATCAGCACGAAGATGCCGATGACGGTCACGGGAATGACGATGCCGGCGACCAGCGTCGCGCGCGCATCGCGCAGGAACAGGTACAGCACGATCACCGACAGCAGCCCGCCCCAGATGGCCGCATCGCTGACCTCGCTCACCGAGTTGGCGATGAACTGCGACTGGTCGTAGACGGTCTGCAGCTTCGTCTCCGGCGGCAGCGACTTCTGCAGCGTCGCAAGGCGCGCCCGCACGGTCTCGGCCAGCAGCACGGTGTTGGCATCGCCTTCCTTGTAGACGGCGAGTTCGACGCATTCGCGCCCGTCGAGCCGCGTGATGGCCGTCCGGTCCTTGTAGCCGTGCTCGACCTGCGCGATGTCGCGCAGATAGACCGGGCGGCCTTCGACCGTCGCGATCACCGCGCTCGACATTTCCTCGAGCGACTGGAACTCGTTCAGCGTGCGCACCAGGAAGCGCTGCGTGCCCTGTTCGAGGCGGCCGCCCGAGAGATTGACGTTCTCGGCGCCGATGCGCGCGGCGACGCTCGCCACGTCGAGTTTCAGCTGCGCGAGCCGTTCCTGGTCGACGAGAATCCGGATTTCGTCCTCGAAGCCGCCGCTCACCTTGACCGCCGCGGAGCCTTCGGTCGCCTCGAGTTCGGGCTTCAGGCGATCGTCGGCGTATCGGCGCAGCGTCTTGAGCCGCTCGGAGGATGCAGCGCTGCCTTCGGCCAGGTCGACGAACGCGAGGCGCAGCACCGGCTCGGTCGAGGGATCGAAGCGCAGCAGCAGCGGTCGCTCCGCGTCGGTGGGCAGCTGCAGCAGGTCGAGTCGCTCGCGCACCTCGATGCCGGCGAAATCCATGTCCGTGCCCCAGGCGAACTCGAGGACCACGTCGGCCTGGCCCGAGCGCGACACCGAGCGCACGCTGCGCACGTTCCTGATCGTGCCGGCGGCTTCCTCGATCGGCCTCGTGATCAGGTTCTCGACCTCGAGCGGCGCGGCGCCCGGCAGTTCGGTGCGTATCGTGAGCGTCGGATACGAGAGGTCCGGCAGCAGGTTGACCTTCAACCGTGACAGCGAGACGGCGCCGAACAGTGCGACGGCGACGGTGGCCATCGCGATCGTGACGCGGCGACGGAGGGCGAGATCTACGATGCGCATACGGACCCCCGGGGAGAACTAGCGGTTGGCCGTCTGTGCGCCGGCGGCTACCTTGCCGGCGGCGGCCGCGCGCAGCGCCGAAGTGGGCCTGGTCTCGAGCGACACCACGCGCACCGCGTTGCCGTCCTTGAGGCCCGTGTGGCCGACGACCACGACCGAATCGCCGTCGGCGACACCCGTGGTTACTTCGATGTTGCCCCCGTCGACGAGACCCGTGGTGACCGGGCGCTGCACGGCCTTGCCATCCTCGACCACGAAGACGCTGCTCGTGCCGTCGGCCTCGATCAGCGCGACGCGCGGCACCTGCAGCGCCGCGTCGCGCCGCTCGAACACGATGCCCACGCGGGCGAACATGCCGGGCTTCAGCACGCCATCCTGGTCATCGAGTTCGAGGGTGACCTTGAAGGTGGCCGTGGCCGGATCGATCGACGGCGACACGAGGGTCACGCGGGCGGGGAAGCTGCGGCTGCCCAGGGCGTCGACCAGCGCGACGGCGCTCTGGCCCGGTGCGAGGTGTGCAAGCTCGCGCTCCGGTACGTACACGCTCGCCTTGAGCGGCGTCGGATCGGTGACGCGGAAGGTCTTGGTGCCCTGGGGCACGTTCTGGCCGACCTTCACGAACCGCGAGGCGACGAGCCCGGCGAACGGTGCGCGGATCTCGGTGTACGAGAGCATGAGTTCCGCGAGTTCGTAGGTCGCGCGCAGGTTCTCGAGATCGAACTTGAGGCCTTCGAAGGCGCCGGCCGAGACCAGTCCCTTGTCATGCAGCTCGACCTGGCGGCGGTAGTCGCGCTCGGCCTTGGCGAACTGCGCGCGGGCCTGCGCGGCCTCGAGCCGCAGCTGGCGGCCATCGAGCACGGCGAGCAGCTGGCCCTCCTTGACGCGATCGCCTTCCTCGACCAGAACCCGCAGTACTTCACCGCCGGCACGCGCGATCACGTCCGCGTCGGCCTCGGCCTCGAGGGTTGCGGTCCCGGTGTACCGGGCGAGCATCTCACCGCGCTTCGCGGCGACGACCTCTACGGGCACCGAGACGGGTGGCTCGGCCTTCGCGCTGTCCGCGCTGGAGCTGCCACAGGCGGCCAGGAGCGCCGCGCTGGCGGCGGCGAAGAACAGGGCTTGAGTACGCATGGAATCGACCTCGCTGAGCTATCAGGCGAGGCGATCCTACCGCGGGATAGTGTTGTAGTCAACTACAACACTATCCCGATATTACGGGGTGCGGGAAACCGTCTTGGGGGCAAGCTTGCGGTCGTGGCCCCCGACCATGTCGGCCATGACCTCGGTGGCCTGGTTGAGCACGATATCCGGGGTATCGTCCGGGTCGGCGTCGTCAAGGGCTGCGAGCGGGGCCTGGCCGAGGGTCGCGCGCCGGGTGTTCTCGCGGGCGAGGCGGTCGCGTTCGAGGGCGGCGCGTTCCTCCTGGCGCTTTGCGAGGTTGAGCGAGACGGCGGTCTGGTCGCGGATTTCCTTGATCGCCGCAATGTCCGCGACGAGCCAGCGGTAGTTCGGGTCGACCGCCGCGCGCGCACCTTCCTCGTCGGCGAGGGTCGCCGGCGTGAAACCGGAGCCGGCGGCGCTGCGATAGGGCACACCGGCGATGCGGTCCCAGGGCAGCGCTTCGTCGAGAGCGCTCTCACCGACATCCTCGACACTGACCAGTGACGCGAGCGGCACGTCGGGCGAGACGCCGCGCAGCTGCGTGCTCTCGCCCGTGATGCGGTAGAACTTGCCGATGGTGACGGTGAGCTGGCCGTTGACCGGTTTGCGCGCATAGCCGTCGAGCGGCACGAGGTTCTGCACGGTGCCCTTGCCGAAGGTCTGCTGGCCGAGCACCACGCCGCGCCGGTAATCCTGGATTGCGCCGGCGAAAATCTCCGACGCCGATGCACTGAAGCGATCGACCAGCACGGCGAGCGGCCCGCCGTAGACGACGCCCGGCTCCGGATCGTCGAGCACTTCGGTGCGCCCGCCGGAATCGCGCAGCTGCACGACCGGGCCGCGGTCTATGAAGAGGCCGGTGAGGGCGGTGGCCTCGGGCAGGTAACCGCCCCCGTTGCCGCGCAGGTCCATCACCAGGCCGTCGATGCCTTCGTCCTGCAGTTCCGCGATCAGCCGGCGCACGTCGCGGGTGGTGCTGCGATAGTCGTCGTCACCCGCATTCTGTGCGGCAATGTCCTGGTAGAAGCCCGGCACGTTGATCACACCGATGCGATAGGTGTGCCCGCCACGCGCGAGCGTATGCACCGACTTCTTCGCGGCCTGCGCCTCGAGCGTGACCTTGTTGCGCGTGAATTCAAGGGTCCGCTCCGGTGTGCCCGGCGCGGCGCCGCCCGGCAGCACGCGCAGGCGCACGAGCGTGCCGCCCTTGCCGCGGATCAGCTGCACCACGTCGTCGATGCGCCAGCCCACCACATCGGTGAACGCGCCGTCCGCACCCTGCGCGACGCCGACGATACGGTCGGTGGGCTTGAGGGTGCCGGCGACCGCCGCCGGGCCGCCCTCGATGACGTTCATCACCGTGACGAACTCGTCGATCAACTGCAGCGAGGCGCCGATGCCCTCGTAGTTGAGGCTCATCTGGATGCGGTATTCCTCGGAATTGCGCGGCGAGAAGTAGCTCGAATGCGGATCGAAGGTGCGCGCGTACGCATTCATCAGGTTCTCGAACACGTCTTCGGCGGTCACCTGGTCGACGCGCTTCTGCACGCGCTCGTAGCGCTTGCGCAGCGTGTCGGCCGCTTCCTCCCAGGTCTTGCCCGCGAGCATCAGGCCGAGCGCATCGTTCTTGACGCGCTTGCGCCAGATCTCGTTCATCTCCGCCTCGGTGGCCGGCCAGGCGGCCTCGGAGCGGTCGAACCCGAAGGATTCGTCGATGGTCCAGTCCGGCTCCTTCGCGAGCTGTACCAGCGCATGCTGCACGCGATCGCGGTTGCGCGCCTGGTAGCGCGCGAAGATCACGTAGGCAGGCTCGATCTCGCCGGTGCGGATCATGTCGTCGAAACGCATGCGGTAGCGCTCGAACTCCGCGATGTCGCTCGCGAGGAAGTAGCTGCGCTGGCCGTCGAGGAACTGCAGATAGCGATCGAAGATCTGCGACGACATGCGATCGTCGATGCCGGCGCGGCGGTAGTGCGTGTCCTCGAGGATCATGCCGACGCGGCGCGCGACCAGACGATGCCGTTCGCCCGGCGCAATCGCCCCGGGCGGCAGCGCGGAGGTGCTGGCCGGGGCCTGCGATGAGCTGACGAGCGCCAGCATCACCGCGATGATTGCGGAGGCGGTGAATCCGGCGCTCAGGCGATGGGTCGTCTGCATTCGGGGCTCGATGTCTGCGGCTCGGTTACAATCCAGTCAGTCTAGGCTAGAACGCGCTGCCGGGGGCGGCAAGTCCGCACCGCGGCATCCCGCGGTGGAGAATATGCGACCGCTCGCCATGCTCATCGGAATCGTGATGGGATCGACTCTTTCGATCAGCATCGCGCTGCTTCTCACGGGCATCGTGTTCCTGCTGCTGCCCGAGTACGCCGATCGGCTGGCGGCGGAACGTGTGCCGCTGCTGCGCGCGCTCGCGCTCGCGCTCCTGCTCACCGTGCTGGCCGCCGCGAGTTTCATCGGCGAAATCCGCGCGCGCGGATGGCGTCTCGCCGCCCATTCTGCGCTGATCGCGGGGCTGCTGCTTGCCGGCTGGGTGTACTGGCCCCGGTGAGTGTCCACTGAAGCTTCGATCAGTCCGGGTGCCCCGGGGTTCCCCTCACGGGCACCATCGGTCGCGCCGGGCCCTGGGCCCGCCGGCGCCATCCAACGGGCGAGCCTAGCGTCGTCGGCCCTGGCGGCCCCAGATGGCGGCCTGCGCGTTGCCGGCGTTGGAGTTGTACGGGTCGTTGCCGCGCTCGCGGTCATCGGAGGCGATCTCATGCAGCAACGCGAGGCTCACGCGCTTCAGGGTGTTCTCGCTGCGCCCGGTGTCGCGCGCGGCCACGGCCTCCGCAGGCGTCTCGGGCGCCCGTTCGGATATGTTCTTCATCTCATCCCCGGTCAAAATCGAACTCGTCACGGGACAGTGTCGCATTGCGGGCCCTTCCCTGGCTACCCAGGGCCCAAACCGTGACCTGGGTCACATTATCGCGCGGTCCAGCGCAAGGCGCCGCGCGCCCCACGGGCAAACAGCAGCAGGGCATAGGGGCCCAGCGCTATGAGCCACCACGACAGGCCGCCCCGGGCGAGACCCTTGAAGAAGTCGCCCCAGAAGCGCCACAGCCCGCCCTCGGAGTAGGGTCCCAGGATCTCGACGCCGGTGTAGTAAACCGCAAGTGGCAGTAGCGTGACGCCCACGATCAGGGCGATGAGGGCGAGCAGCGCCTCGCGGGCGAGGGGCGAGCGGGCGCGATATGCGGCGATCGGGCTGGTCATCAGGCGGGCATAATAGCCTGATGCAGGACATGCGCACCGCCGTGATCGGCGTCGGGTATCTCGGGAGATTCCACGCACAGAAATATGCGCAGGTGCCCGGCAGCCGGCTCGTGGCGGTCGTCGATGCCGACGAGGAGGCACGCCACCGCGTGGCGGTGGAGACCGGTGCGAAGCCGCTCGCCAGCCATCACGAGCTGCTGGGCGAAGTCGACGCCGTGAGTATCGTGACTCCGACGGCGAGCCACGGCGCGATCGCGCTCGATTTCCTGCGCGCCGGGGCGCACGTTCTCGTCGAGAAGCCGGTCACCGAAACCGTGGAGCAGGCGCGCGCGCTGATCGAGGCCGCGCAGGCGGCGGGCCGCGTGCTGCAGGTCGGGCATCTCGAGCGTTTCAATCCGGCGGTGCTCGCCGCGGAGCCCTACCTGTCCAGGCCGCGTTTCATCGAATGCCACCGTCTCGCGCCATACCGGGCGCGCGGCACCGACGTCAATGTCGTGCTCGACCTGATGATCCACGACATCGACATCGTGCAGTCGATCGTCGGCAGCCCGATCGCGGCGCTGGAGGCGGTCGGCGCGCCCGTGTTCTCCGACGAGATCGACATCGCCAATGCACGCATCCGCTTCGAGAATGGCTGTATCGCCAACGCCACGGCGAGCCGCGTGAGCCTGAAGACCGAGCGCAAGCTGCGCCTGTTCGAGGACGATGCCTACCTGTCGATCGACCTGCAACAGCGCATCCTGACCGTGATCAGGAAGCGCGAGGGCACCCCGGCGGAGGGGCAGCTGCCGGTGGCGATCGAGGAGCAGAGCTTCGAGCAGGGCGATGCGCTGCGCGCCGAGATCGAGTCGTTCCTCGACTGCGCGCGCCATGGCAAGCCGCCGGTCGTGAGCGGCGAGGATGGGCTGCGTGCGCTCGAAACCGCCATCCGCATCACGCGCGAAGTCTCCGCGAGCGCCCGGCGCCGCTGACTTGAAATGCGCTCCGGGGCCCCCATCCTCGCCTCATGAGCACGCAACTGCCCGAAATTGCCCCGCCGCGTGGCACCCTGGACATCGATCTGGTCGGCGATTTCGCCTGTCCCTGGTCGTATCTCGGCACCCGCCGTCTCGCGCGCGCGCTCGATCACCTGCACGGCGTCACCGTGCGCGAACTGCGCTGGCACCCGTTCCGGCTGCTGCGGCCCGAGGCTGGCGCGCCCACGAACTGGCGTGAGCTGCTCGCATCCCGGTTGCCGAAGGGCGTCAGCGTCGAGTTTGCCGAGTCGAGCCTGGCGGAGGCCGGCGAGAGTCTCGGCATCCGCTTCAACTTCGGGAAGCTCGCCGGCGTGCCGGATACCACCGCGGCGCATCGACTGGTGAAGCTGGCCGAGTCCGAGGGGCTGCACGGCACCGTGCTCGATGCGATCTTCCGCGCCTATTTCGAGCAGGGCCGCGACATCGGCGACATCGAGGTGCTCGCCGCGATCGGCGCCGAATGCGGGCTGAGCGACGCGGTCCTCACCGCGCTGCGCGACCCGCAGGCGGGCTATGCCGAGGTCATCGACGAGGAGCGGCGCCTGCTGCTGCTCGGTGTGACCGCGATCCCGAACCTGCTGTTCAACCGGCAGGTCCTCGTGCCGGGGCCGGCCGACGAGCAGATCTACGTCAAGGCGCTCGACCAGGCACTCTTTCCGGGCGCCGACGCCACCATGCACTGAGGGCCGGACACCGTCTGGCCTGCTGGCGGTTCTGGCCCTAAGCTGCGCGCCATGAGCTCGCCGCCACCCCGCACCGTCACGGTCGCCGCCACGCAGTTCGCCTGCAGCTGGGATCTTGCTGCCAACCTCGCTGTCGCTGAGCGGCTCACGCGCGAGGCCGCCGAGCGCGGCGCGCAGGTGATCCTGCTGCAGGAGCTGTTCGAGACGCCGTATTTCTGCATCGAGCAGGACTCGCGCCATCTGCAGCTTGCGACCACGCTCGAGGACAATGCGGCGGTACGGCGCTTCGCGCCGATCGCGCGCGAACTGGGCGTGGTCATGCCGATCAGCTTCTTCGAGCGCGCCGGCCAGGCGTTCTTCAATTCGATCGCGATCATCGATGCCGACGGCTCGGTGCTCGGCGTGTACCGCAAGGCGCACATCCCGAACGGTCCCGGCTACCAGGAGAAGAACTACTTTTCTCCCGGCGACAGCGGCTTCAAGGTGTGGAACACGCGCCATGCGCGGCTCGGCGTCGGCATCTGCTGGGACCAGTGGTTCCCGGAAACCGCGCGCTGCATGGCGCTGATGGGTGCGGAGCTGCTGCTCTACCCGACCGCGATCGGCAGCGAACCGCCGCCCGCGCTGCCCCTCAACTCGCGCGAGCACTGGCAGCGCACGCAGCAGGGGCATGCCGCCGCGAACATCATGCCGCTGATCGCGTCGAACCGTTACGGTTTCGAGCGCTCGCGGCAGGATCCCGAGGGACTGTGGATCCGCTTCTACGGCTCGTCGTTCATCGCCGATCCGACCGGGGCTAAGCTGGTCGAAGCGGGCGAGGAGGGCGACGCCGTGCTCACCGCGAGCTTCGATCTCACCGAGATCGAAGCGCTGCGCAACAACTGGTTCGTATTTCGCGACCGTCGTCCGGACCTGTACGGCGCGATCATGACGCTCGACGGCCGCCCGACTCCGGCGCCCTGAGGGCATGAACCACGGCGAGAGGAGGAAATCGATCATGGGCAGGTATGTGGATGGCTTCGTTACCCCGGTTCCGCGCCGCAAGCTCGCAGCCTATCGCGCGATGGCGCGCAAAGCCGCCAAGGTCTGGCGCGACCACGGCGCACTCGAGTACCACGAGTGCATCGCCGATGACGTCAAGCCGGGCAAGGTCACGTCCTTCCCGCAGAGCGTGAAGCTGAAGCCCGGTGAGGTCGTGATGTTCTCGTGGGTGGTCTACAAATCGCGCCGGCAGCGCGACATCGTCAACGACAAGGTGATGAGGGACCCGCGCCTCGCCTCGATGATGGATCCGAAGAAGCTGCCGTTCGACGGCAGTCGCATGTTCTGGGGCGGCTTCAAGGTGTTCGTGTCGGCCTGAAGGTGGCGTTCGCGGATCATTTTCGCGACGTGTCGCGCGGCTACGCGAGTCACCGCCCGAGCTATCCCGCGGCGCTGTTCGACTGGCTCGCTGCAGCGGCGCCCGCGCGCGAGCTCGCCTGGGACTGCGCGACCGGCAGCGGCCAGGCGGCCGTGGACCTGGCGCGACACTTCAAGCGCGTGATCGCCACTGATGCGAGCGCGGCGCAGATCGCGCAGGCCGCGCCGCACACGCGCATCGAATACCGCGTCGCACCGGCGGAGGCGCCGGGGCTCGCGGCGCGCTGCGTCGACCTGGTGGTCGTCGCGCAGGCCCTGCACTGGTTCGATGTCGACGCATTTCACGCCGCGGCTCGGCGCGTGCTCGTGCCGCGCGGCGTGATCGCCGAGTGGTGCTATGGGCTCACGAGCGTCGATGCGGGCCCGATCGATGCCCTGATGCTCGAGCTCTACCATGGTGCATTGGGTCCGTACTGGCCGCCCGAGCGCGCGCACATCGAGCGCGGCTATCGCGACCTGCCGTTCCCGTTCACGCCGATCGAAGCTCCGCGCTTCGCGATGCAGGTGCACTGGACGCTGCCGCAGTTCGCGGGTTACCTGCGCACCTGGTCGGCGACGGCGCGCTACGCCGCTGCGCGCGGGCGCGATCCGGTCGCGAAGCTCGAGCGGCAACTCGCGCCGCACTGGGGGAGCGGGGCGCGCCTCGTGAGCTGGCCCCTGGTGATGCGGGTCGGCCGGGCGGATACGCAGACCATAGGGTAAAGCCCGTATCGGCCCGCCTGCGCATCGGAGCCATAATTCTGCAGCAGACCAGGGAGAGTCCTCATGAAGAGACTGAACGTGCCGGTGGAGGAATTCACCACGCCGAACCCGATCACCGCAAGCGGGGATCTGCCTGTCGACGAGCTGCGCGAGCTCATGCAGGAGCATGGCGTGCGCCACCTGCCCATCGTTCGTGACGGACGCATCGTCGGGCTCGTCAGCGATCGCGACGTGCGCGTCGCGCTGGGCCTCGGCGCCGGGCACCGCATACAGGTGAGCGCGGCCGACCTCATGGCGACCGACCTGCTCACCGTGAGCGCCGCGCAGCCGCTGGACGAGGTGGCCTTCGCCATGTCCGACAGGAAACTCGGCAGCGCAATCGTCAACGATGAGCGCGGCGAGTTCCTCGGGATCTTCACGGTCACCGATGCCCTCAATGCCCTGATCGAGATCGTGCGCGGCGACGCGGGTCGCGAGTGACCGCCCGGTTCCTGGCTGCGGCCGCGCATGCCGCACCGATCCTGCTCGACAAGGCGGCCACACTCGACAAGACCTGTGCGCTGATCCAGGAAGCCGGCCGCGGCGATGTGCGCCTGCTCGGCTTCCCGGAGACTTTCGTGCCGGGCTATGCGTACTGGCTGGGGCTCTATCCGCCGCTCGCGCAGCGCGAGGTGACGCTCGAGTACGCGGCGCAGTCGGTGGACGTCGCCGCCGGTGAGCTCGATGCCGTGCAGGCCGCGTGCGCGCAGCACCGTGTCAACGTCGTGCTCGGGCTGTCGGAGCGCGACGGCGGGACCCTGTACAACAGCCAGGCCTTCATCGATGAGCAGGGGAGCCTGCTCGCCGTGCGCCGCAAGCTGCAACCGACGATGTCCGAGCGCTCGCTCTGGGGGCAGGGCGATGGCTCGACGTTGAGGGTGTACGACATGCCGGTCGGCAGGGTGGGCGGGCTGATCTGCGGCGAGCACTCGATGAACCTCGCGCGCCATGCGCTGATCCTGCAGCACGAGGAAATCCACGTCTCCTCGTGGCCGACCTTCGCGACGATGAAGGGCAGCGAGGACTGGTTCGATTCGCACGTCGATGCGTTGTCGAAAGTACATGCCTACACCGGCTCCTGCTTCGTCATCGTCGCGCAGGACCCGGTCACGCAGGCCAACCTCGATCGCATCGAACGCGAGCTTGGACCGCAGGACATCATCACGGCTGGAGGTGCGCGCTCGGCCATCTACGGTCCCGGTGAGAACTTCGTCGCGCCGCCCCACATCGGGCTCGAAGAGAAGCTCGTGATCGGCGAAATCGACCTGGGCCGCATCCAGGCTGCCAAGCTGCAGCACGACTCCGCGGGCCACTATGCGCGTTCGGAAATCCTGCGGCTGGTCGTCGATACCGAGCCGAAGAGGCCACTCGTCACTGCGAACGAGAGCGGTAGGAGTCGCAATTGAACACGTACATCATCCTGGATTTCCTCCACGTCCTTCTATTCGCCTATTGGCTCGGGCCCGACTGGGGTGTGTTCGTGTGCGGTCGGCGGGTCGCGAACCCGGAGCTGTCGCGGGAGGAGCGACTGCGCTTCCTCAAGGCGTCCGTCGCCATCGACATCTTTCCGCGCTCCTCCATCGTGCTGATCATTGCGGTCGGCCTCACGCTGGCCTATATCGGCGGCTACATCACCATGGGGCCGTGGTTGCTGGTCCTCAGCTGGATCGTGGCGGTGATCTGGTTGCTGCTCGTCTGGTTCACCGGCTATGTCCTCAAGCCTGGTCCGCTCAAGGCACGCTTCGACGCCGCGCATGTGGCCATCAGGCACGCGGCGACGGCGATCCTGCTCGGCGTCGGCGTGTACTCACTGCTCTTCGGTGAACCGGTCGCCACCCGATGGCTCGCCGTCAAGCTCATCCTGGTCGCGATCCTGATCGCCATCGGCAGCTTGCTCCGCGTGATCGTGGGGAGCTGGTCCCGGGATCTCACGGGCGTGGCCGGATCGGAGGGCGCGATCGCGCGCAGCTATCCGTTTACCCGCAAGCTGGTCGTCATGTTCTGGATAGTCTCGATTTCGATCGCCTTTCTCGGCGTGACGAAACCTTTTTAGGCTTGCCGCGCAAGCGGGCATCCGCCAGTCATGCCTTGCGGCTTGGAACATGGCACAGGACGCCGACCGGCAACAGCGGCAGCATGTTTGGTGGCGGACGGTTGACGGCAGAAATCCTCCCTCGGTCAGCCATTTCGGACCGGTGCAAACCGGTACGAACTCACGTAAACCTGCGGGTAGGCAACAGTCCGGAATTTTCTGAGG
>DAOQXO010000069.1:0-13793 GCA_035342635.1 Steroidobacteraceae bacterium | reverse complement strand
CCGCGGCGTTTCCATTGGTGCGAACGTAAGTCGCTGATTCATCAGGCTACGGCCGCTGGCACGTCGCTTGCTCCACTCCCTGCGACATGAGCAGTCGCAGCTACACGCTACTGATGCCCGCGATGTGCCCGAGCGACAGCGTCCGACACTGGCCGGTCGCCTTGCTCCTCGCCAGTCGCGGTGGCGCTCTGTCGCAGACTCGTATCGATGCGCGCCTCGCCCGCGCGCATTGCGTGGCGAAAGCCCTGGCCGCGGCAAGTACCCGGTACTCCGTCGGCACGAGGGACTGACCCGCCCGAACAGGATCGCGAACAACTTCCCCGGTGTTCGCTCAACTCCGCCGCGGCAGCCAGACTGTCCGCGGCGTCTTTTTTTCCGCAGCGCGCGCGGGCCGCTAGAATGCGCCCATGCATCGCCTCATCCTTCGCGGCGCACTCATCGCGCTGCTGCTCGTCACCACGGCGCACGCCGCTGCACCAGCAGAGATCCGCACGACCACCCTTGCCAACGGTATGCGTGTGATCGTGTGGCCAGACCACGACATCCCCAACGTCGCGCTCTACAACTACGTGCGCGTCGGCAGCCGCAACGAGGCGCCCGGCATCACCGGGCTCGCGCATTTCTTCGAGCACATGATGTTCAACGGCACCACGCGGCGTCCGCCCGGCGAGTTCGACCGGGAAATGGAGGCGCGCGGCGGCCGCAACAACGCCTCGACCTCGGACGACCTGACGATCTACATGGACTGGTTTCCGGCCGGCTCGATCGAGGCGGTGCTCGACCTCGAGGGCGATCGCCTCGCCAATCTCGCGTTCGATCCGCAGGTGATCGAGAGCGAGCGCGGCGTCGTGTACTCCGAGCGTCGCCTGCGCGTCGAGGACGACAACAACGGTTTCCTGTTCGAGCAGGTGCAGAGCACGGCGTTCGCGGCGCACCCGTACCATCTCCCGACCATCGGCTGGCCCTCCGACATCGAGGGCTGGACTCTCGCCGACCTGCAGGCGTTCTATCGCACGTACTACGCGCCGAACAACTGCACGCTGGTGGTGGTCGGCGACGTGCTGCCGGACGCCGTGTTTGCGCTGGCGCGCCAGTACCTCGAGCCGATTCCGCGGCAGGAGCCGCCACCCGCGGTACGCACGCTCGAGCCGGTGCAGCCGGGCGAGAAGCACGTCGCCGTCGAGCGTCGCGCGCAGACCCCGCTGCTGCAACTCGCCTACAAGGCGCCGCAGGCCGACGATCCGCGCAATCCGGCGCTGAACCTGCTGTCGGTGATCCTGGGCCGGGGCGATGCCTCGCGACTGCATCGCCTGCTCGTCGAAGACCGCAAGGTCGCCATCAGCGTCGATACCTACCTGCAGGAGGGCTTCGATCCGGGACTCTTCTGGGTATTCGCGACGCTGCCGGCCGGCGGCGATCCGGCCGGAGTGCAGGCGCAGATCGACGCGGAGTTCGCGCGTCTGATCGAGGATGGCGTCACCGACGCCGAGCTTTCCCGCGCGCGCAACCTGTTGAGCGCCGCTTACTGGCGCCAGCTCGCCACCATCGACGGCAAGGCGGCGCTGCTCGGCGAGTTCGAAGTGATGCACGGCGATTACCGCAAGCTGTTCGACCTGCCCGATGCCTTCGCGCGCGTCACGGCGGAGGACATCCGCGCGGTTGCGAAGGAGCTGCTCGATCCGCGCCGGCGCACCGTCGGTGTGCTCACGCCGCCCGCGAACGCGGGGGAGGGCTGACATGCGCACGATCGCGATTGCCCTCTGCGCCGCGGTCGCGCTGCTCGCCACCGCCGCGCCCGCTCCTGCGGCCGGTGTGGTGGTGCCGCCATATACGCGTACGGTGCTGCCGAACGGCGCGACCCTGCTCGTAATGCCGCGCGAGGACGTGCCGCTGATCGCGTTTACCGCCATCGTCCGCGGCGGCTCGGTGGCCGAGACCGGCGAGCAGGCCGGTGTCGCCTCGCTCACCGCGGGCCTGCTCGAGAAGGGCGCCGGGTCGCGAAACGCCTTTGAGTTCGCCGACACCGTCGAAGGCGCGGGTGGCAGCTTCAGCGCCGCGGCGGCGAGCGAGGCGATCGTCGTCAGCGGCCAGTTCCTCGCGCAGGACCGCGAGCTGATGGTCGAGCTGCTGGCCGATGCGCTGCTGAGGCCGCATTTCGCGGCGGCGGAATTCGACAGCCTGCGCAACCGTCGCATCGAGTCGATCCGCGCGGCGAAGGACTCGGACCCGTCGGGGCTGATCCGCAGCTACGGCCGCGCGTTCCTGTTCGCGAAGCACCCGTACGGCAGGGCGGCCAGCGGCAGCGAGCGCTCGCTCGCCTCGATCACCCGCGATGATGTGCTCGCCTACTATCGCGCGAACTTCGGTGGCGATCGGCTGACGTTGATCGTCGCCGGAGACGTGGATACCGTCGCGCTGACGAAATCCGTCGAGGCGGCCTTTGCGGGCTGGGCGCGCGCCGCGGTGCCGCTGCCGGCGCTCGCCTCGCCGGTGCGCACGACCGGGCGCCGCGTGCTGCTCGTCGACCAGCCGGGTGCGGCGCAGACCTACTTCTGGTTGGCGAACACGGGCGTTGCGCGGAATTTCGCCGCTCGCGCGCCGCTCGAGGTCGTCAACACGCTGTATGGCGGGCGCTTCACGTCGATCCTGAATACCGAACTGCGGATCAAGTCGGGTCTGTCGTACGGCGCGAGCTCCGGATTCGTGCGCGGCTCCGTGCCGGGCGAGTTCGCGATCAGCTCCTTCACCCAGACCGACACGACCGCCGCGGCCATCGACCTCGCGCTCGCGACGCTCGCCGGCCTTCATGAACAGGGTCTCACGGACGACATGCTCGCTTCCTCGCGCACTTACGTGCTCGGCCAGTTCCCGTTGCAGCTCGAGACGGCCTCGCACTGGGTCGCGGCGCTGGCCGAGCTCGAGCTCTACGGCCTCGATCGCTCCTATATCGAGGGCTACGGCGGCGCGGTCGAAGGCGTGGACCGGCAGGCGGCGCAGCGGGTGATCGAGGAGGCATTCCCGCGGCCGGAGAATCTTGCGATCGTGATGATCGGCGACGCGGCGAAGATCAGGGCGGTGGCGGCCAGGTACGGCCCGGTGACCGAGATGCCGCTCTCGGCGCCGGATTTCGCCGCGCCCCCCGCGCCGCGCCCGGTCCGCTGACGCTCAATCGTCCGGCAGCGGCGTGAACTCCGTTTCGTCGACGACGGGCGCGAAGCGACCGCGTGCCCAGTCCTGCTTCGCCTGCTCGATGCGCTCGCGGCTCGAGGCCACGAAGTTCCACCAGATGTGGCGCGGCGTCGCGAAGGGCTCGCCGCCGAGCAGCATCACGCGCGAGTTGTGCACGGCCCGCAGCGTGACGGTCGCATCGCGCGCCAGCAGCGCGAGGCGCGCCGCGCCGACCGCCTCGCCGTCGATGTCGACTTCGCCTTCGCTCACGTAGATGGCGCGCTCGGTGTAATCGGCAGGCATCTCGAGCAAGGCGCCGGCGGGCATCGACGCATCGACATAGAGCGTGGGCCACAGTACTTCGACGGGTGAGCGGCGTCCGTAGGCCTCGCCGGCGATCACGCGCAGTTCGCAACCGTCGACCTCGAGATGCGGCAGCGTGGCGGCCGGGTGGTGCGCAAAGGCCGGTTCGATCTCCTCGTGGCCGTCGGGCAGCGCGACCCACGACTGGATGCCGTGCATGTGCGCGCCGCGCTCGCGCAGTCGTGGCGGAGTGCGTTCCGAATGCGCGATGCCGCGCCCGGCAGTCATCCAGTTGACGTCGCCCGGCCGGATCTCCATCACGTTGCCCAGGCTGTCACGGTGAAGGAAAGCGCCGGCATACAGGTAGGTCACGGTCGCGAGTGCGATATGCGGATGGGGCCGCACGTCAATACCGCGACCGGGCGGGAAGTCGGCGGGGCCGATGTGATCGAAGAAGATGAAGGGCCCGACCATGCGTCGCCCGGGCGCCGGCAGTATCCGGCGCACGTTGAAGCCGCCAAGGTTCCGCTCGCGCGCGTCGATGAATCTCTCGATGGGCATCGGACCCTCCCCTCGACGGCCGATCATGGACCATGGATGATGGGGAAGGCCAGTCAGGGAGCGATGCCGTGCGCCTGTTTCCACGTGTAGTCGGACTCGTGTTGCTGTCGTTCGTATCCGCGACGCAGGTGCAGGCCGCCGACCCGCACGTGCCCGCAGCGCTGCAGGACTGGCGTGGCTGGGTGCTCACGGGCGAGGAACATCGCGCCTGCGCCCGCCTCGCCTCGCCGGGCGTCGCGGCGGGCAGTCGCGAGGCGAGGAGCTGCGTCTGGCCGGGGCGGCTCGTGCTCGACGTGGGCGCTCGCGGCGGCGAGTTCCGCCAGGCGTGGCAGGTCGAGGCCGACAGCTGGGTGGCCTTGCCGGGCAATGCCGACCAGTGGCCGCGCGATGTCACGATCGACGGGCGGCGCGGCGCGATCGTCGCGCGCAACGGCATTCCCCATGCGCGACTCGCGCCGGGCGAGTACCAGATCGCCGGTCGCTTCGAGTGGACCGCGCGCCCCGAATCCCTCGCGGTGCCGGCAGAGACCGGCCTCGTCGATCTCGTGGTCGACGGCACGCGTGTCGCCGCGCCTACGCGCACCGGCAACACGCTGCTGCTCGGTGCGCGCCAGGGCGTGCAGCAGTCCGTCAGCTTCGATTTCGACGTGCATCGGCTGCTCGTCGATGACATTCCGCTGCGTCTCGTCACACGCCTGACACTGCGCGCCACGGGCGGCAGCCGCGAGGTGCTGCTGGGACCGGTGCTGCCGGCCGGCTTCGCGCCGATCGCGCTCGACTCGCCGCTGCCGGCACGCGTCGAAGCGGATGGCCGGCTGCGCGTGCAGTTGCGTGCGGGTGTCTTCGGCATCGATCTCATCGCGCGCGCCGTCGATGGCGCCGCGCAGGTCACGCGGCCGTCGGCCGCCGAGCCCTGGCCCGCGGAGGAGATCTGGAGCTTTGCCGGCGACGATCGCCTGCGTGTCGCGGCGCTCGAGGGCGGTGAATCCATCGATCCCGCGCAGGCGGATGTGCCGGCCGAGTGGCGCGCCTATCCTGCGATGCGGGTGCTGCAGGACACGGCACTCGGCGTCGTCGAGCGCAGTCGTGGCATGGCGAGCCTCGACGACAACCAACTGCAGGTGCATCGCCAGCTGTGGCTCGATTTCGATCACGCGGGCTTCACCGCGGTCGATCAGCTGCGCGGCAGCATGCGATCGGGCTGGCGGCTCGACATGGCTGCGCCGTGGAGTCTCGGCAGTGCTCGCCTCGACGATGTACCCCTGCTGGTCACGCGGGGGCAGGGCGAAGGCACGACCGGCGTCGAGCTGCGTTCGCCCGAGCTTGTGCTGCAGACCGTCGCGCGCAGCGCCGGCGCGCGCGGTGCGCTGCCGGCGACCGGCTGGACGACGCGATTCGAGGCGGTCAATGGCGAACTACACGTGCCGCCCGGCCATCGGCTCGTCGCAGCGCTGGGCGTCGATTCGGCGCCGGACGCCTGGCTCGAACGGTGGGGACTTTGGAGCCTGTTCGGCGTCGTGATCATCGCGGCGTTCGTCGGCTGGCTCGCGGGCAAGCCGGCCGGCGTGCTCGCGTTCGCGGCGCTCGCGCTCACTTACCAGGATGCGCCGCAGGTGATCTGGCTTTGGGGCAATCTGCTCGCTGCCCTCGCGCTGGCGCGCGCGGCGCCGGAAGGGCGCCTGCGCGGTTTCGCCCTGCGCTACCGCACGATCAGTTTCGCGGTGCTGGCCATCGTGCTCGTGCCGTTCATGTGGAGCCAGCTGCGCCTGGCGCTGCATCCGCAGCTCGACAGCGCGTACTCCGCCGGCTGGAACCTTCCCATGCCGATGCCGGCGGCACGCGCGCCGGCCGCACCACCGCCGCCCGTCATGGACATGGCCACGGCGCGCCCCGAAATGGCTGCCGTGCAGGAAGTGAAGCAAGAGACGCCGGAACCGCGTGCCAGGAAGGACGTCATCGTGACCGGCGCCATGGCGTCGCGCACCGAGCGCTATGCGCCCGGCACTGTCGTGCAGGCGGGTCCGGGCATTCCCACCTGGCAGTACCGCAGCTACGCGTACTCGTGGTCCGGACCGGTCGAGCCCTCGCAGACGGCGCGCTTCGTGATCGCAGGCCCGTTCGTGCTGGCCGCGTGGCGCGTCGTGGGTGTGCTGCTGCTCGCGGCGCTGTTCGCAGTGTTGCTGGCGGGTTCGGGCCCGAACTGGCGAGAGCGGCTGCCGCCGCGGTGGCGACCCTGGCTGACGCACGCCGCGGCGCGCGGGACCGCGCCGCTCGCCGTTGCCCTGTGCTTTGGAGTGGCGCTGGTGGCGGGTCCGTCGCCGGCCGCAGCCCAGCTGCCCGATTCGCAGCTGCTCGGTGAGCTGAAGGCTCGCCTGACGAAACCTGCCGAGTGCGAGCCAAGCTGTGCCGAGTTGCTGGCGGCGCGCGTCGAGGTCGACCCCGCGCGCCTCACGCTCACGATCGATGCCGCCGCGCTCGCGCATCTCGCCGTGCCGGTGCCCGCTGCGCCCGGCGCGTGGCTGCTCGACAGCGTGACAGTCGATGGCACGCCGAGTCACGCCCTGCGTCGCGGCGGCGACGAGCATCTGTGGGTACCGCTGCAGCCTGGTACGCGCACGATCGTCGTGTCGGGCCGCATCGCGTCGACCGATGCGGTGCAGCTGGTGTTTCCATGGCCACCGAAGCGCGTCGTGGTGGCGGCCTCGGGCTGGGAGGTCGCGGGTGTCAGCGATGGGCGCCTTCCGGGTGGCTCGCTCGATCTGTCCCGGCACACCGAGGCGGGTGCACGACCCGTTGCGGGCGTCGACGTCGCGGCGGAGTTCCCGCCGTTCGCGCGCGTCGTGCGCCGCTTCGAAATCGGCGCGGAGACCCGCGTCGAGACGCGCGTCGAGCGCGTCGCGCCGCTGCGGGCCGCGTTCTCGCTGCCCGTGCCGCTGCTGGTGGGCGAATCGGTGCTCACCGAGGATGTCGAGGTGCGCGACGGGCAGACCGCGCTCGCGGTGTTGCCGGCCGGCGCAGCCGCCGTCGGATGGGCTTCGACGCTGCCGCGCGCCGACTCCCTCACGCTGACTGCGCCTGCGGCCGATTCGCGCCTGGTCGAGGTGTGGGAGTTTGACGTCGACGCGCAGTGGCATGCCACCTTCGAGGGCTTCGTCGCCACGCTGCCGGAGGAACTGGGGGGCGAGTGGGTGTTCGAGTTCCACCCGCGCGCGGGTGAACAGCTGACGGCGAAGTTCGAGCGCCCCGTTGCCGCCGAAGGTGCGCCGCTCGCGATCGAAGCGGTCGAGCGCACGCTGTCGATCGGCAGGCGCGCGACCGATTCGACGCTGGCCGTGCGCTATCGCGCGACCCAGGGCGGGCGGCACACGGTGAAGCTCGCGCCGGAAGCGCGCATCACGTCGGTGACGGTCGACGGCGAGGCGCTCGCGCTTCGCCCCGAGAACGGAGAGCTGTCCATCCCGATCCTGCCGGGCGAGCACACGGTGACGGTGTCCAGTACGCACGCGAGCGGGGTCGCGACGATCGTGAAGCCGGAGCCGCTCGACCTCGGCGCTCCGGCGAGCAATGTGCGCACCACTCTGTCGCTGCCAGCGAATCGCTGGGCGTTGTTTGCCGCGGGCGATGGCGTGGGGCCCGCAATCCTCTACTGGAGCGAGCTCGTCGCCTTCCTGCTGACTGCCTGGCTGGTCGGGCGCAGTGGGCGCTCCCCGCTGCGCACCCACGAGTGGGTGCTGCTGGGCCTCGGTCTCTCGACCCTGTCGTGGGGCGTGCTTGCGCTCGTCGCGATCTGGCTGTTCGCGATGAAGTGGCGCGAAGGCTGGGCCGGGCAGGTGGTGCGGTGGCAGTTCAACACCGTGCAGGTGCTGCTCGCGGTGCTGACTTACTGGGCCGTCACGGCGTTGCTCTTCTACGGCATCCGCGATGGCCTGCTGTCGACGCCGGACATGGGCGTGACCGGCCCGGGTTCCGGCGGCAACCGGTACTCCTGGTTTCTCGACCGAACGGGTGGCGCGCTGCCCCGGCCCATGGTGCTGAGCCTGCCGCTGTGGGTGTTCAAGTCACTCGTGTTCGTGTGGGCGGTGTGGGCCGCGTTCGCGGTGCTGCGCTGGCTGCGCGCGGCCTGGAATGCCTGGAAGAGCGGCGGCTACTGGAGGTGACGGGCCCCGGGTCGCGACCATCAGCGAACTCGCGCGGCGTTTCGGCTGCAGTCCCTCGACACTGACGGAGCTGCTCGAACACTACCGGCACCACGCCTACTCGCAGAGGCTCGCGAGGTAGCCCTGCGCAATCGGCGAGAGGCGCTTGCGTGCCAGCGCGCGCGCCTTCGGCGCATCGACGATGTACTCGAGCGGGCCGGAGATCAGCATGCGGCGCACGCCCGGATCGCGGGCCGAGATGCGGGCCATCTTGTTGAGCACGGTGAAGCCGCGCTCGATCTTCTCGCGGGGCACGCGGCGCTGCTCGATGGATCGCGCGAGGTACTGTCCGAAGCGCGCATAGAGGAAGTAATCGTCGTCGCCGACCTGGAATCGCGTTTCCGCGAAGAAGTCGGGGAAGTTCCTCTCCAGGTACTGGCTGACCTTGTGCAGGCGGGGACCAGGTTGGCTGGCAGCGGACGCTTTGCGCTTGCTCATCGCGGCGCGAACGTTACGCGCGCGCAGGTCACGATGCAACCGCAGTTGCGCGCGCCCGTCAGCGCCGCAGGATGCGGTTCTCGAGCCAGGGCGACTTGCGCGTGACCCCGTCCTTGAGCGGCAACGCACCCACCTGCGCCTGTGCCATGCCGCTCGGCGGCACGCCGCACAGGCCCGTCTGCCGGAAGTGCAGTGCGGTAGAGAGGCGCGCTTCGGCGGGATCGCCCAGCGCATGATTGAAATCGTCCGCGACCGAGCAGCCGGGCAACGGCACGCCCACGGTGCCCACCGTGTTCTCCGGTGAGAAACCGTCGGCGTAGTCGCCGAAGTTCTTCGCATTGACGCCGCGGAACTGGATCGAGAAATACGTCGTGCCGCAGTTGTCCCAGGGATAGAAACCGTAGGGCTTGCCGCAGGTCGTCGAGCCGATCTGCACGACCATGACATCGACGCCGCGCAGGCTGTTGATGATCGCCTCGCTCGCCGAGCAGGTGCCGGGACCGGTGAGTACGAAGACGCGCGGCAGATCGAGGGCGGGCAGCGGAGTGCCGCCCGCGACGCTGAAGTCCTGCGCGACCGTATGAAAGGGCATCGGCGCGATCGTCCGACCGGTCACCGGGTCACGCGTCGGATGCTGGTCGTTGAACTGCAGTAGCTCGAAGGTGCGGCCCTGCGTCTGCGCGCCGCCGGCGATCATGTAGGCGAGCTCGCTCGCGATATCGAGGTAGCCGCCGCCGTTGTAGCGCACGTCGAGCACGAGGTCGACGATGCCCTGGTTGCGCAGCGTCGTGATCGCATCGACCAGGGCCAGCTCGGCGGTCGCGATGTGGTCGTTGAACAGCAGGTAGCCGACCAGACCGTTCGGCGTTGCGATGGTGCGCACGTTCTGCACGGGGGCCGCCGTCACGACGGTCGAGGTCATCGACACGGTGCGCTGCGGTCCGCCACCGATATCCTGGACCGTGAAACTGTGCGAGAGGCCCGTGTCGGAGGGGTAGATCGCCTCGTTCAGCGCGTCGATCTCGCTGTCGACATTGGTGTTCACGAGGTCGATGCCATCGATCGCGAGTACCTGCGCGCCGCGCGCGAGGCCCGCCATGGTTGCAGGCGAGGTGCCGTCCGGCTCGATGTAGGCGACGACCAGCTGGCGCGGCGGAGTGGCGCTCAGCAGCGCCCATTGCAGGCCGTATCCCGCGGATACGCCCGATTCCGACAGTTGCTGCCACTCGCTCGTCAGGTAGGTGAAGTGGAACTGGTCCTTGGGGCGGCCCGAGGGCGTGAGGGCATCCGTCTTGAGCAGATCGAAGTATTCGAGCACGCCGTAGCCGGCCGGGTTGAGATCGGGAACCTCGCGGTACCAGAGATACAGCTCATGGGTCCACGAGCGCAGCCAGTTCTTCTCGTCGAGGGCGGTGCCGAGCCGATCGGGCCACGGGTCTCCACTCACCGGATCATTGCCGCTGCGCGGGTTTGCGCAGCGGGACTCGTAGGTCGAGGAGGCCGGAAAGAACCCGGGCGTGAAGCCGGTGCCCCCACCGCCCCCACCGCCTCCACCACCACCGCCGCCACCGCCGCCGATCGAGCCGTCCCCGCCACCTCCACAGGCGACGAGCACTCCCGCGAGCAGCAATGCCGATCCTGGATGCTTGAACCCCATGGTCATTCCTCAGGTTTTCAGCGCATGCCGACATTGACCGCACGGTCACTGCCGGTATGATGGAAACCATAGTAGTTCAAGGTGTTGCACGGCGTCGCTCCCGGGATATATCCCTGGCCTCGGGTCCGGTTGGCGGTCCACGATAACCTTTTGAAAAATTTACCGTTGCAGGCATTGGCCTGCGGCGCGGGGGCGGTGTGCCCGCCGCGCCAGTGTTGATCCAGAGGCCAAGAACATGACCGCATCCGGACGCGGGCTATATCGTGACAGCTACGAGCGCGACAGCTGCGGCTTTGGGCTGATCGCCAGTCTCGACGACCAGCCAAGCCATTGGCTGATCGAGACGGCAATCCTTTCCCTCGCACGCCTGACCCATCGCGGCGCCATCGCCGCCGACGGCAAGACGGGCGACGGCTGCGGCCTGCTGCTCAAGAAACCCGAGAAATTCCTGCGCACCGTCGCGACCGAGGCGGGCCTCAAGCTCAGCCGCCGCTTCGCGGCGGGCAATGTCTTCCTGGATCCCCGGCCGGAGAAGGCGGGCGCGGCGAGAGCCGAGCTCGAGGCGCAGCTCACGCGCGAAGGACTCGAGGTCGCCGGCTGGCGGGTGCTGCCCACCGACTCGCGCGCCTGCGGCGAGGAGGCGCTGAAGACGCTGCCGCGCATCGAGCAGCTGTTCGTCAACTGCCGCATACCCGATACCGACGAGGCGTCGTTCAACCGCCGGCTGTTCCTCGCGCGGCGGCGTGCCGAGAAGGCGCTCGAGGCATCGGATCCGGTGTTCTATGTGCCGAGCCTCTCGGCCTCGACGCTCGTCTACAAGGGCATGGTGATGCCCCAGCATCTCACGGAGTTCTATCCCGACCTGTCCGATACCCGACTCGAGTCGTCGGTGGCGGTCTTCCACCAGCGCTTCTCGACCAACACGCTGCCGCAGTGGCGGCTCGCGCATCCGTTCCGGCTGCTCGCGCACAACGGCGAGATCAACACGATCCAGGGCAACCGCAACTGGGCGGTGGCACGCGGTCCGCTGTTTCGCTCGCCGCTGCTGCCGAGCCTCGACGACATCCAGCCACTCGTCTCGCTCACCGGCTCGGACTCGCAGAGCCTCGACAACATGCTCGAGGTGTTCCTGATGGGTGGCCTCGACGTGCTGCACGCCATGCGCATGCTGGTGCCGCCGGCGTGGCAGACGCTCGATTCGATCGACTCCGACCTGCGCGCGTTCTACGAGTACTACGCGACCCACATGGAGCCATGGGACGGCCCTGCGGGTATCGTCACCACTGACGGGCGGTATGCCGCCTGCCTGCTCGATCGCAACGGTCTGCGCCCGGCGCGTTACGTGATCACGAAGAACCGCCACCTGACCGTCGCTTCCGAGACCGGCGTGTGGGACTACCGGCCGGCGGACATCGTGGCGAAGGGCAAACTCGGCCCGGGCGACATGATCGCGCTCGACCTGCACAGCGGCAAGCTGCTGTCGACGCGCGACATCGACCAGATCCTGAAGACCCGTCACCCGTACAAGACCTGGCTCAAGCGGGGCGTGCGTTATCTCGAGACCGACCTGATCGACCCCAGGCTCGCCGCCGAGCCGATGGACCGCGACACACTCGGCCTGTACCAGAAGATGTTCAACATCACGGCCGAGGAGCGCGACGAAATCATCCGCGTGCTCGCGGCCGACGAGAGCGAGGCCGTCGGTTCGATGGGCGACGACACGCCCATGCCGGTGCTCTCGCACCAGGTCCGTTCGCTCTACGATTATTTCCGCCAGCAGTTCGCGCAGGTGACAAATCCACCGATCGATCCGCTGCGCGAAGCGATCGTGATGTCGCTGCAGACGCAGATCGGGCCGGAGTGCAACATCTTCGCGCCGTCGCCCGAACATGCCCGGCAGATCGTGCTCGGCTCGCCGATCCTCTCGCAGCGCAAGCTGCGGCAGATCCTTGGCCTCACCGATTTCGGCGTCACGCACCAGTTCATCGACCTGCAGTACCCGCAGGAGGAATCGCTCGAGGCCGCGATCGAACGCATCTGCGACGAGGCGGAGCGGGCGGTCCGCGACGACACGCTGGTGCTGCTGCTGTCCGACCGCTACCTGGTGCGCGGCAAGTTGCCGATCCACGCGCTGCTCGCGACCGGCGCGGTGCACCACCGGCTCGTGCGCACGGGCCTGCGTTCGAAGTGCAATCTGCTGGTCGAGACCGGCACGGCACGCGATCCGCATCATTTCGCCTGCCTGATCGGCTATGGCGCGACCGCCGTGTATCCGTTCATGGCCTACCAGACGCTGTTCGACATGATGCGCAAGGGTCGCCTGAAGCTCGACGCCGAGGAACGCCTCGAGATCGGCAGGCGCTACCGCGCCGGCATTCGCAAGGGCCTCTACAAGGTGATGTCCAAGATGGGCATCACCACCATCGCGAGCTATCGCAGCTCGCAGCTGTTCGAGATCGTCGGGCTCGCGGACAAGGTGGTCGACCTGTGTTTCCGTGGCACCGAGAGCCGCGTGCAGGGCGCCGACTTCGACGATCTCGCGCGTGACGCAGCCCAGCTCGCGGCGCGCGCGTGGAATCCGCGCGAGCCGATCGCGCCCGGCGGCCTGCACAAGTACGTGCACGGCGGCGAGTACCACATGTACAACCCCGACGTGATCGCGACGCTGCAGGCGGCCGTGATGACGGGCGAGTACGCGCGGTACCGTGAATTCGCGCGCCTCGTGAACGAGCGGCCGGTCTCGGCCTTCCGCGACCTGCTGCGCCTCAAGGGCGGCGCGGCGCCGATCGCGATCGACGCCGTCGAGCCGATCGATACGATCATCAAGCGCTTCGACAGCGCCGGGATGTCGCTCGGCGCGCTCTCGCCCGAAGCGCACGAGGCGCTGGCGATCGCGATGAACCGGCTCGGCGCGCGCTCGAATTCGGGCGAAGGCGGCGAGGACCCCGCGCGCTACGGCAGCGAGAAGAACTCGAAGATCAAGCAGATCGCCTCGGGGCGCTTCGGCGTGACTCCCGCCTATCTCGTCAGTGCCGAGGTGCTGCAGATCAAGGTTGCGCAGGGCGCCAAGCCCGGCGAGGGCGGCCAGCTGCCCGGCCACAAGGTCAACGAGATGATCGCGCATCTGCGCTTCGCGCGCCCCGGCGTCGGGTTGATCTCGCCGCCGCCGCACCACGACATCTATTCGATCGAGGACCTCGCGCAGCTGATCTTCGACCTGAAGCAGGTCAATCCCGCAGCGCTCGTGTCCGTGAAGCTCGTCGCCGAGCCCGGGGTCGGCACCGTGGCGGCCGGCGTCGCCAAGGCCTATGCCGACCTGATCACGGTGTCCGGCCACGACGGCGGCACCGGCGCGAGCCCGATTTCCTCGATCCACTACGCCGGCACGCCCTGGGAGCTCGGCCTCGCCGAGACGCACCAGACCTTGCGGCAGATGGACCTGCGCCACAAGGTGCGCCTGCAGACCGATG
>DAOQXO010000068.1:0-13827 GCA_035342635.1 Steroidobacteraceae bacterium | reverse complement strand
TTCCTGGAAGAGTACCCGGTCCGGATCCAGTTCGTGGGTTCGCTCGAGAACGTGGATGCCGCCGTAGAACTGCTGCTCGCCCACCGGGAAGCAGGGCGCAAGGTGCTCGTGGTCGGCGACTTCGATGCCGACGGCGCGACGAGTTCGGCGCTGATCGTGCGGGCGCTGCGCGCCTGGGGATTCGCGGACGTCGACTTCCTCGTGCCGAACCGCTTCGAGTTCGGCTACGGCCTCACGCCGGAGATCGTGGCGCTCGGCGCCGAACGGGGCCCCACGCTGATCGTCACGGTCGACAACGGCGTCGCGAGCATCGCCGGCGTTGCGGCGGCGCGCGAGCGCGGCATCGATGTGCTCGTCACCGACCATCACCTGCCCGGCGCCGAACTGCCCGCGGCCAATGTGCTCGTCAATCCCAATCTCGCCGGCAGCCGCTTCGGCAGCCGCGCGCTCGCCGGAGTCGGCGTGGCGTTCTACGTGATGGTGGCGCTCAAGCGCGCGCTCGATGCGCGGGGGCTCGTCGCGCCCGGCGCGCCCGGGCCGGCCGAATGGCTCGATCTCGTGGCACTCGGCACGGTGGCCGACGTCGTGCCGCTCGATTTCAACAATCGCGTGCTGGTGGCGCAGGGTCTCGCGCGCATACGCGCCGGGCGCTGCGTGCCGGGCATCCGCGCGCTGCTCGAGATCGCGCAGCGCGAACGCGCCGAGCTCACCGCGAGCGACCTCGGGTTCGCGATCGCGCCGCGGCTCAATGCCGCCGGCCGGCTCGACGATATGTCGATCGGCATCCGCTGCCTGCTCGCGGATGGCGAGGCGCAGGCGCGCGCACTCGCTGCACGCCTCGACCAGTTGAACACCGAGCGGCGTGTGATCGAGGCACGCATGCAGGCCGACGCGCTCGCCGCGGTCCGTCACCTCGGGCCGCTGGCCGCCGAGAGCGCGCGCCAGCGATGGGGGGTATGCCTCTACGAGCCGCGCTGGCACCAGGGCGTAGTCGGACTCGTGGCGAGTCGCGTCAAGGAGCGCGTGCGCCGGCCGGTCATCGCATTCGCCGACGGTGGCGACGGCACGCTGCGCGGCTCGGCGCGCTCGGTGCCGGGCGTGCACGTGCGCGACGTGCTCGAGAACGTCGCGGCGCGCCACCCGCAGCTGATCGTGCGCTTCGGCGGGCACGCCATGGCGGCCGGCCTGACCCTCGAGCGCGACAAGCTCGATACCTTCGCCGCCGAGTTCGATGCCGAGGTCGCGCGCTGGCTCGGTGCGCATGCCGACGCCGATCGGCTCGACACGGACGGTGAGCTCGCGGCCGACGACATCTGCCTCGCCACGGCCGAGGCCGTCCGCGCGGGCGGCCCGTGGGGCGCGGCGTTTCCGGAACCCGTGTTCGACGGTTACTTCTCGATTGCCCGCACGCGCATCGTCGGCGAGAAACACGTGAAGATGTGGGTCGAGCTGGCGGGCGCGGCGCGCCGCTTCGACGCCATCGCCTTCAACCTGCTCGATGGCGACGCGGCCGGCCCGCCCAGCGGCGAGGTGCGCCTCGTCTATCGTCTCGACGTGAACTTCTACCAGGGCGAGCGGCGACTGCAGTTGCTGGTCGACCACGTGCTGCCCGCCTGATAAAATTCCACGATGGAAGTCAGCCAGCTGAAGCGCACGCTCAAGGACCTCGAGGCGCGTGCGAATTCGTTACGGGGGTTTCTTTGAATACGACGCCAAGGTCGAGCGTCTCGAAGAAGTAAGCCGCGAACTCGAGGACCCCGAGGTCTGGTCGAATCCCGAGCGCGCGCAGCAGCTCGGCAAGGAACGCGCGAGGCTCGGCGCCGACATCGAACAGCTCGACCGCACGAGTCATGCCATCAGTGACGCCGGCGAGCTCCTCGAGCTGGCCGAGGCCGAGTCCGACGAGAGCGCCGCCCGCGACATCGAACACGAGTGCAGTGCGCTCGAGGCCGAGGTCCGCAAGCTCGAGTTCAAGCGCATGTTCCGTGGCGAGATGGACTCGAACAACGCCTACATCGACATCCAGGCCGGCGCCGGCGGCACCGAGGCGCAGGACTGGGCGCAGATGCTGATGCGCATGTACATCCGCTGGGCCGCGGCGCGTGGTTTCGAGTGCGAAGTCATCGACTCGAACCCCGGCGAAGTGGCGGGCGTCAAGAATGCCACCCTCGAAGTGCGCGGCGAGTACGCCTACGGCTGGCTGCGCACCGAGACGGGCGTGCACCGCCTGGTGCGCAAATCGCCGTTCGACTCGGGCAACCGGCGCCATACTTCGTTCGCGAGTGTGTTCGTATCCCCCGAGGTGGACGAGGATATCGACATCGAGGTGAATCCGGCCGACATCGAAATGGACGTGTTCCGCTCGAGCGGGGCCGGTGGCCAGCACGTCAACAAGACCGAATCGGCGGTGCGCCTGCGCCACATCCCGAGCGGTATCGTCGTCGCCTGCCAGAACGAGCGCAGCCAGCACAAGAACCGCTCGACCGCCATGAAGATGCTGAAGGCCAAGCTCTACGAGCTCGAGGTCAACAAGCGCAACGCGGCGGCCAAGGTGCTCGAGGATTCGAAGTCGGACGTAAGCTGGGGCAACCAGATACGCTCCTATGTGCTCGACCAGTCGCGCATCAAGGACCTGCGCACCAATGTCGAGGTCGGCAACACCCAGTCGGTGCTCGACGGCGATCTCGACCAGTTCATGGAAGCATCACTCAAGGCGGGGCTGTAGCAGCGTGACGATCGACGACACCGGTGACGAGAACAGGCTGATCGCCGAGCGGCGCGCAAAGCTCGCGGCGCTGCGTGAGGCGGGGCCCGCCTATCCGAACGATTTCCGGCGCGACGCGCTCGCCGCGCAGATCGAGGCCGCCTATGGCGACAAGAACGCCGAATGGCTGGAAGCGAACCCGGTGACCGTGCGCGTCGGCGGACGCCTGATGGCGAAGCGGGTGATGGGCAAGGCGAGCTTCGCGAAGCTCGCCGACCGCACCGGGCGCATCCAGGTGTTCCTGCAGCGCGATGCGCTCGGCGCAAGCTACGAGGCGTGGAAGGGCTGGGACGTTGGCGACATCCTCGGCGCCGAGGGGCAGCTCTTTCGCACCAGGACGGGCGAGCTGTCGGTGCGCGCGAGTGCCGTGCGCCTGCTCGCGAAGTCGCTGCGGCCGCTGCCCGACAAATGGCACGGCCTCGTCGATACCGAGACGCGCTACCGCCAGCGTTATGTCGACCTGATCGTCAACGACGAGAGCCGCGCGGTGTTCGTGCAGCGTATCGCGATCATCCGCTACCTGCGCTCGTTCCTCGACGCGATGGACTTCATGGAAGTCGAAACGCCGATGATGCAGCCGATTCCCGGCGGCGCGGCGGCGCGACCGTTCGTGACCCATCACAACGCGCTCGACATCGACATGTACCTGAGGATCGCGCCGGAACTGTACCTGAAGCGCCTGGTGGTCGGCGGCTTCGAGCGGGTCTATGAGATCAACCGCAATTTCAGGAACGAGGGCCTGTCGACCCAGCACAACCCCGAGTTCACGATGCTCGAGCTCTACTGGGCCTATGCGGACTACCGCGACCTGATGGAGCTGGTCGAGCGCATGCTGCGCGGCCTGGCCGATGCGGTCGCCGGCACGCGGCGGATCAACTACCAGGGCCGCGCCTACGACCTCGACCAGCCATTCCGGCGCGTGACGATCGAGCAGGCGATCATCGAGCACAATCCCGATATCGACCCGCTGTCGCTGCGCGACGTGACCTACCTGCGTCGCTGCTGCGAGCGGCTCGGCATCCCGGTCGGCAAGCACGATGGCGCCGGCAAGCTGCAGATCGAGATCTTCGAGAAGACCGCCGAGCACACCTATGTCGATCCGACTTTCGTCTACGCCTATCCGGCGGAGGTGTCGCCGCTGTCGCGCGCGAGCGATGCGGATCCTTTCATCACCGATCGCTTCGAGTTCTTCCTCGCCGGCCGCGAGCTTGCGAATGGTTTCTCCGAGCTGAACGATCCCGAGGAGCAGGCCGCGCGCTTTCGCGCCCAGGCGTTGCGCAAGGAAGCGGGCGACGAGGAGGCGATGTTCTACGACGCCGACTACGTGCGCGCGCTCGAGTACGCAATGCCGCCGACTGCGGGCCTCGGCATCGGCATCGACCGGCTCGTGATGTTCTTCACCGACTCGGCGTCGATCCGCGACGTGCTGCTGTTCCCGCACATGCGCCCGGAAACCTGAGTGCCTGCCCACGTGGCCAAGCGCCGCACGGCGCCGATCGGCGTATTCGACTCCGGTGTCGGCGGCCTCACCGTGCTGCGCGCATTGCGCGCGGCGCTGCCGCTGGAGGACTTCATATACCTGGGCGATACCGCGCGGCTGCCCTATGGCACCAAGAGCGGCGACACGGTGATGCGCTATGCGCTGCAGGCGTCACGAGTGCTGGTCGCGCGTTCGATCAAATGCCTCGTGGTCGCCTGCAACACCGCCTCGGCGGTATCGCTGCCGGCGATGCGCGCGGCCTTCGGCGAACTGCCGATCGTCGGCGTGATCGAGCCGGGCGCGTCCGCCGTATGCGCCGCATCGCGCAGCGGCCGCATCGCGGTCATTGCCACCGATGGCACGGTGCGCGGCGGTGCCTACGAAACGGCAATTCTTGCGCGGCGCCCCGATGCGCGCGTCACGTCGCTCGCCTGCCAGGTCTTCGTTGCGCTCGCAGAAGAGGGATGGACGAGTGGCGCGGTGGCGCGCGAGGCCGCACATCGCTACCTCGCCGATCTGTTCGAGCGACGCGAGTCCGAGCGGCCCGATGCGATGGTGCTCGGCTGCACCCACTTCCCGATGCTGATCGAACCGATCCGCGCGGCGGTCGGGGAGGGCGTCGCGATCGTCGATTCGGCGGCGACCACGGCTGCGGCGGTGCGCGCGCGGCTGCAGGAGCTCGACCAACTCGTGCACCACGCGGCGACGGACGCGCAGCCTGGCGAAGGGCGCCTCACGCTGCTCGCGACCGACGGTCCCGAGCGCTTTGCGCGCGTCGGCAGCGCCTTTCTCGGCGAGCCGATCGGGGCCGGGCAGATCGAACTCGTCGATCTTCAGTCGGGCAGTCCGTAAGGCAGCGGCAGGGCTTCGGCGTCGAGCCGCGCGGCCGACTCCCCGGGAGTGGTCTCGAGCGCGGTTTCAGGCGCGACAAGCGGCGCGACGGCGAGGAACTCGACCCAACCATCCGCGAGCGTGACCGCATCGACGATCTGGCACGCCCGCGCGTCCGTCAGGCTTGCAGCGACGCCGGGGCCGAGCACGATGGCGGGCGCGGCGCGCGTGCGAAAGCGCTGCATGCGGCGCTTCACGCGGCCGCGGTAGTGCGCGCGCGCGATGATCTCTTGGCCGGTGTAACAGCCCTTGTCGAACGCGATGCCGCCGACGCAATCGAGGTTCAGCATCTGCGCGACGAACTCGCCGCTGGTGGCGGCGTACACCTGGGGCAGTCCCGCCTCGATGTCGAGCGCGCGCCAGGCGTCGCGGGTGAGCGTGGCGGTCGCGCCGGCGCGGCTGGTGCCGATGCGCAACGCGCGCGTGCCGCCGTCGACCACGCCGGTCACGTACAGCGAGTCGCTGTCATCGTCGAGCCTGACTTTCGCGCGCAGGACATAGCGGCGCAGGGTGGCGGCGACCGGCGCGATGAGCTCGCGCGGCGCGATGCAGTGGACCGCACCGGCCTCGCCCGGCAGCAGTTGCAGGATGGCGATCACGCGCCCCTGCGGCGTGTGCAGGCCTGCGTAGCGCGCGTGGCGAGCGTCGAGCCGCGTCACATCCTGCGAGAGCTGGCCCTGCAGGAAGCCGATGGCATCCGCTCCATGGACCGACAGCACGCCGAGGTCGTCGAGATCGCATAGCATGTTCGGCGTGCTCACCGGCGATTGTCCGTGGCGTGGCTGCGTGTGGAGAGAAGAGGCGGATTCTGGCAGAATTGCCTGCCATGCAGCAGCCGGTCGTGCCGGACACAACAACCACCTCCGACTCACCGCCTCAGCCCGCCGAGCTGCCGCAGGAGATCGGCGGGGCGTCGGGTCCCGAGCCGACACGTTTTGGTGACTGGGAACGCAACGGTCGCTGTACCGATTTCTGATCCGGGGAGTTTGCATGCGCTCACGGCCTATATCGCCGCACGTCTCCGTGTACCGCTTCCAGTACACGATGATCGGATCCTTCACGCATCGCGTCACCGGCGTCGCGATGTCGATCGGCCTGCTCGTGCTGGTCGGCTGGCTGGTGGCGGCGGCCAGCGGCGCGGAGGCCTACGCGGCGGCCGTCGCGCTGCTCTCCAGCGTCTTCTTCCGGATCCTGCTGGCCGGCTGGTTGCTGGCCTTCTGCTACCACCTTTTCAACGGCGTGCGCCATCTCGCCTGGGATCTCGGCTTCGGCTACGAGAAGCCTGAGGCGAGGCGCAGTTTTCGCGTGACAGTGGTCGCCGCGCTCGTGCTGTTCGCCGTGCTGGCATGGCTGCTGTTTGCGGCACGCGGGGCCGCATCGTGAGCCTGCGCACGCCACTTGGCCGTTTCCTCGGTCTCGGTTCGGCGCACGAGGGCGCGGGCCACTGGACCGTGCAACGTATGACCGCCGTGGCCGTCATGCCGCTCGCGATCTGGTTGATCGTGTCGCTGACTGCCCTGCCGCTTGCCGATCATGCGGCGATAGAGCTGTGGATCGGGCGGGGCTTCAACCCCGTACTGCTGGCTGCACTGCTGCTCGCCGTTAGCTGGCACTCGCATCTCGGCCTGCAGGTCGTGATCGAAGACTACGTGCATGGCAGGTACGCCAAACCGCTGCTGCTGCTCGTGGCGGGCTTTGCCCACGCGCTGCTCGCAATGGCGGGCGTGCTCGCGATCGTGCGCATTGCAGTGCGGAGCATCGGATGAGCGATTACGAATTCATCGATCACACCTATGACGTCGTCGTGGTCGGCGCCGGCGGCGCGGGCCTGCGCGCCACGCTCGGCCTCGCGGAAGCGGGCCTCAGCACGGTCTGCATCACCAAGGTGTTTCCGACCCGCAGCCACACGGTGGCCGCCCAGGGCGGCATCAGCGCGGCGCTCGGCAACATGGGCGAGGACGACTGGCGCTTCCATTTCTACGACACCATCAAGGGCTCCGACTGGCTGGGCGACCAGGACGCGATCGAGCTGATGTGCAAGGAGGCGCCGGCCGCGGTCATCGAGCTCGAGCATTACGGTGTGCCGTTCTCGCGCACCGAGGACGGGCGCATCTACCAGCGCCCGTTCGGCGGCATGACGACCCACTACGGCAAGGGCACCGCGCAGCGCACCGCCGCGGCGGCCGACCGCACGGGCCACGCGATGCTGCACACCCTCTACCAGCAGTCGATACGCCACCAGGCGCAGTTCCACGTCGAGTACTTCGCAATCGACCTGATCATGGAGAACGGCGCCTGCCGCGGCGTCGTCGCGCTAGACCTGGCCACCGGGCGCCTGCATCGTTACCGGGCGCATGTGGTCATCCTCGCCACCGGCGGTTACGGGCGTACCTACTTCAGCTGCACCTCGGCGCACACCTGCACCGGCGACGGCGGTGGCATTGCGCTGCGCGCCGGGCTGCCGCTGCAGGACATGGAATTCGTCCAGTTCCATCCGACCGGCATCTATGGCGCCGGTTGCCTGATCACGGAAGGCGTGCGAGGCGAGGGCGGGTTCCTCACCAATTCCAAGGGCGAGCGCTTCATGGAGCGCTATGCGCCGAACGCGCGCGACCTCGCGTCACGCGACGTGGTCAGCCGTTCGATGACGATCGAGATCCGCGAGGGCCGCGGCGTCGGCGAGCGCGCCGACCACATCCACCTGCACCTCGAGCACCTCGGGCCCGAAGTCATCCACGAACGCCTGCCGGGCATAGCCGACACGGCGCGGATCTTCGCCGGAGTCGACGTGACCAAGGAGCCGATCCCGGTGCTGCCGACGGCGCACTACAACATGGGCGGGATTCCCTGCAATTACCACGGTCAGGTCGTCACGGTGCGCGGCAGCGATACCGATGCGGTCGTGCCGGGGCTGTATGCGATCGGCGAGGCGGCCTGCGTGTCGGTGCATGGTGCGAACCGGCTCGGCTCGAATTCGCTGCTCGACATCGTGATCTTCGGTCGCGAGGCGGCGCGCCACATCGCGAGCCAACTCAAGCCCGGCGAGCGCCAGCGCGCGCTGCCGAAGGACGCCGGGGATTTTGCGGTTTCGCGCCTCGATCGCCTGCGCCACGCCAGCGGCTCGCGTCCGACCGCCGAGATCCGCCTCGAGATGCAGCGGATCATGCAGGCCGATGCCGCGGTGTTCCGCACCGCCGAGTCGCTGCGGCAGGGCTGCGAGAATCTCGCCCGCACCCACGCCTCGTTCGCCGATGTGCGGGTGGGCGACCGATCGCTCATCTGGAACACCGATCTCATCGAGACACTCGAACTCGATAACCTGCTCGGTCTCGCGCTTGCCACGATCAATTCGGCCGAGAATCGCAAGGAGAGCCGCGGCGCTCACGCGCGCGAGGATTATCCGGAGCGCAACGATGTCGAGTGGCTCAAGCATTCGCTGATCTTCATCGATGGACAGGGACGCCCGAGGATCGACTACCGCAAGGTGCATCTGACGACGCTCACGGGCGACGTCGAGCCGGTACCGCCCAAGCCAAGGGTCTATTGATGCGCAACGTGAGGAATCCCTGATGTCGGTGTTCCGTCTGCCCGAGAACTCGAAAGTCCGTCGTGACGGCAAGGTGTACAAGGCACCGGCCGGGGCCAGGGACGTGCGCGTCTTCCGCATCTATCGCTTCGACCCGGATTCGGGCGAGACGCCGCGCCTCGATACCTACGAGATCGACATGGCCGCCTGCGGCCCGATGGTTCTCGATGCGTTGATCAAGATCAAGAACGAGATCGACAGCACGCTGACCTTCCGCCGCTCCTGCCGCGAGGGCATCTGCGGCAGCTGCGCGATGAACATCGACGGCCTGAACACGCTCGCATGCACCAAGGCCTGCGACGAGATCAAGGGCGACGTGGCGATCTATCCGCTGCCGCACATGCCGGTCGTGAAGGACCTGGTGCCGGACCTCAGCAACTTCTATGCGCAGTACGCCGCGGTGAAGCCATGGCTGCAGACGCGCACGCCGGCGCCGCCGGATCGCGAGCGCCTGCAGTCGAAAGCCGAGCAGGAGAAGATCGACCGCCCCTCGGCCTGCATTCTCTGTGCCTGCTGTTCGACCTCATGCCCGAGCTACTGGTGGAATTCCGACCGCTACCTCGGTCCCGCCGCGCTGCTCGCGGCCTATCGGTGGATCATCGACAGCCGCGACGAGGCGACGGGCGAGCGCCTGTCCGAACTCGAGGACCCGTTCCGCCTCTATCGCTGCCACACGATCATGAACTGCACCGAGGCCTGCCCGAAGGACCTGAACCCCGCCAAGGCGATCGGCGCGATCAAGCAGCTGATCGCCGAACGCCGGCATTGAGATGACTGCCGGGGCCGCAGCGGCACGCCTGCGCTGGCGCTGCCGCCGCGGCATGAAGGAACTCGACCTGCTGCTCGAGCGGTACCTCGCCGACGACTTCCCGGGTGCGTCAAGCGCCGAACAGGCTGCGTTCGCCGACCTGCTCGAGTTGCCCGACCCGCAGCTCGCGGCGTATCTCATCGGAGGTGTCGAGCCTCCAGAGCCCCGGATCGCACAACTCGCCAGCCGGATCCGCCAGCGCGGTATTTGAGCTGCGCCCGTCGCCGGCGCTCGTCGCATTCGTATGCGCCTGGCTTGCCATCGCCAGCAGCGGCTGCCTCGCCTGCCGGGGCCTGCCGCTGCGCTGGCGCCTGCTCGCCGCGGCGGCCGTGTGGGCGTGCGGCCTGCCGGGCCTGCGCGGGGCCGTCATGCTCGTCTCGCGGGGTTCCCCGGGGCGCATCGAGCCTCGCGGGCGAGGCCCCTGGCACCTGGAGCCCGGCGCCCTTGCTGCCTGGCCGAGTCCGCACAGCCTGGCGGTCGGCCCCGCGCTCTGGCTCATTATCGATACGGCCCGGGGTCGCCGGCGCGCCTGCGTCGTCGATCGGCGGCTGATGTCACGCCTGCGGCTCAGCCGGCCCGCCGGCGGGCGGCCCCAACCGAACTGCTAGAATGCCGCCCAGGTCATGGCACATCGCGAGTCGGGCCGGGGCATACGCCACGGCAGAACTTTTCGTCGTATCAAGGGTCTATGTGGTCGCGGTGCCACAACCCGGACGGTCAGCAGGACGTGAGTACAGGTGTCGGCGCCGACGAGAGCGATCTCTCGCTTGTCCGCCGCGTGCAGCGCGGTGACAAGGGGGCGTTCGACCTGCTGGTGCTCAAGTACCAGCATAAAGTCGTCAAACTGGTGATGCGTTACGTTCGCATTCCGGCAGAGGCCGAAGACATCGCGCAGGAGGCTTTCATCAAGGCCTATCGGGCCCTGCCGCAGTTCCGTGGCGACAGCGCCTTCTATACCTGGCTCTACCGCATCGCCATCAATACGGCGAAGAATGCCGTCGCCTCGCGCGATCGCAGCCCCATCGAATACGACCTCGACCTGCAGGACAGCGACAGTTCCTGGGAGGTCCAGGGGCGCCTGCGCGACCCCGATACGCCGGAGGGACTCGTGCTGACGGAAGAAATCCGCCAGACAGTGAACTCTGCGATAGAACAATTGCCTGAAGACTTGCGCACGGCGATCGTGCTGCGCGAGCTCGACGGGCTGTCATACGAGGAGATCGCCACCACCATGGATTGTCCGGTGGGAACGGTGCGATCCAGGATTTTCCGGGCACGCGAGGCGATCGATCGCCGTCTGCGCGAAGTATTCGAAGGCGGGCTCGGCCGCGCTGAGGAGATCGGATGAACGAGGAGCAGAGGGCAAGCCAGCTGTCGGCCATGTTCGACGGCGAGTTGCCGGCCGGCGAGTGCGAACTGATGGCCCGGCGCCTCACTCGTGACGATGTACTGCGCGGCCAGTGGGAGCGTTTTGCGCTGGTCGGCGCGGCGATCCGCCACGAGGCCGGCGAGCCGCTCGACCTGCGGGTGGCGAGTCGCGTGCGCCAGGCCGTTTCTGCCGAGCTGAGCTTTGGAGAGGGCAGCGCGGTACAGGGCGTGCCGACGCCCCGGGGCGCCAGGCAGTGGATGCGCCCCGCCGCGGGCTTCGTCGCGGCTGCAGTGGTGGCCGGCATCGCGGTGGTGGGCCTGCGCGGCCGCGACCCGGGCCTGTCGGCACCGGTACCGGTGGTCGCCGCAACCGACACCGTACCCCAGACGACCGTGGTGCTGGGGCCGGGCGCGAGCACCGAGCCGGAAAGCTATGTGGTGCCCGCGACGCGCGAGACCGTCAATTTCGTGCCGCCCGCGCAGCTCGCCAACTATGTCGTCGCGCACAGCGAAGTGTCCATGCCACTGTCGCGCCGCAACCTGCTGTCGGCGCTGGTGGCGACCGAGCAGGAGTCCGGCGCGGCCCCCGCCCCGTCCCTCGATGTGATCGAAGTCGTCGATGAGCGTTAGGTCCCCGGTTCGCGTATTCCTGTACCTGCTGCTCGCCTCGGGCGCGGCAGCGACCGCCAGCGCCGCGGACGATGCGCGCGAGTGGCTCGCGCGGATGAACGATGCACTCACCGCCCGCAATTACGACGGCGTGTTCTTCCACGTGCACGGCGGGCGCGTCGAGACGATGCGCATCATCCACCGCGTGCAGGGCGGCAATGTGATGGAGCGTCTGGTGTCGCTCGACGGCTCGGGGCGCGAATTCGTGCGTACCGGCACCGAACTGGTGTGTTACCTGCCGGACAAGCGCACCGTGCTGGTCGAACGCCGCCCCGAGAACACGACACTGCTCGGCAACCTGCCGCGTTTCGACGAGACGACCGAGGGCTATTACGAGCTGAAGCATGTGGAGCGTGCGCGGCTGATGGGGCGCGATACCCGCGTCATCGCGGTGCTGCCGAAGGACGACTTCCGTTACGGCTACCGGCTATGGATCGACGAGGCGACCACGATGCCGCTCAAGACCCAGTTGTGCGACGCGCGCGGCAGGGTGATCGAGCAGATCCAGTTCGCGAACCTGTCGCTGCCGCGGGAAATCGCCGACTCGGAATTCGAGCCCCAGGTCGATACCGCCGGCTTCAAGTGGCTGCGCCAGGACGCGCAGGACCCGCGGCTGGCCCAGTCCGGCAGCTCGGTCGTGTGGCGCGCGATGCGCCTGCCGCCGGGCTTTCGCATGACGCTGCGCTCGGCGCAGTCGATGCCCGGCGCCGCCGGCCCGGTCGAGCATCTCGTGTTCTCCGATGGCCTCGCGTCGGTGTCGGTGTTCGTCGAGAGCACCGCCCCGGGCAAGGCACCGATGAGCGGTCCGGCGCGTGTCGGCTCCTCGTCCGCGTTCTCGACCACGGTGAGCGGCCACCAGGTGACGGCCGTCGGCGAGGTGCCGCCCGAGACCGTACGCGTGATCGCCAGTTCCCTGCAGGCGGACGACAAGAACCCGGTTGCGGGAAAACCGCCGGCCCCCGGGCTGTCGCTCGGCGCGCAGCCGAAACGCTGACCTTGTCGACACTGCAACTGGTCTCGCGCGCCGACTGCGGCCTGTGCGATGACATGCACGCGGAACTCGAGGCGCTCGCCGCCGAGCTCGAACTGCCACCGCTCACGGTCGTGGACGTCGATTCCGATCCGGTGCTGCGGCGGCGCTTCGGGCTGAAGATTCCCGTGCTGCTGCTCGACGGGGTGCTCGTCTGTTTCGGCAAGCTCGATGAGGCGGAGCTGCGCCGCCACCTGCGGGCCCGTCCGCGATAGTCCGCCGCCTCCCGGCGGCGCTGAGGTATCATTACTGGCTCAGTGCTTTGCCCGCGAGCCGCCTCCCGGGTTCCCGGTTCATGGGCTGTGGGCGGCTTTCGAGTCCATCAGGAGTTCCGCAGTTTGCCAACAAGATTGAAGCTCACCCGGAACTTCAGCATCATCGCCCACGTCGATCATGGCAAGTCGACGCTCGCAGACCGCCTGATCCAGCTCTGCGGCGGCCTGTCCGACCGCGAAATGCAGCACCAGGTCCTCGATTCGATGGCGCTCGAGCGCGAGCGCGGCATCACGATCAAGGCGCAGAGCGCGACCCTGTACTACAAGGCACAGGACGGTGAGCGCTACCAGCTGAACCTGATCGACACCCCGGGGCACGTCGATTTCTCGTACGAAGTGTCACGCTCGCTGGCCGCGTGCGATGGCGCGCTGCTGGTCGTCGATGCCACGCAGGGTGTCGAGGCGCAGAGCGTGGCGAACTGCTACACGGCCATCGAGCAGGGCGTCGAGGTGGTGCCGGTCATCAACAAGATCGACCTGCCGTCCGCGGACCCGGACAAGGTGATCCGCGAGATCGAGGAGATCATCGGCATCCCGGCCGGGGATGCCGAACTCGTCAGCGCCAAGACGGGCGAGGGCGTCGACCGCCTGCTCGAGACGATCATCCGGCGCATCCCGCCGCCGAAGGGCGACCCGGAGGCTCCGCTGCAGGCGCTGATCATCGATTCGTGGTTCGACAATTATGTCGGCGTCGTCTCGCTGGTGCGCGTGATGAACGGCCGGGTCGCGGTCGGCGAGAAGATCCGCGTGATGTCGACGGGCCGCAGCTTCGAGGTCGACAAGCTCGGGCGGTTCACGCCGAAGTCGGTGGGTTCGCGCGACCTGCTGGCGGGCGACGTCGGCTTCGTCGTCGCGGGCATCAAGGACATCGACGGCGCACCCGTCGGCGATACGATCACGCTCGAATCGCGGCCGTGCGCCGCGCCGCTGCCCGGCTTCAAGCAGATCAAGCCGCG
>DAOQXO010000067.1:0-13838 GCA_035342635.1 Steroidobacteraceae bacterium | reverse complement strand
CATGACGCCAGAATAGCTGCCCGCGAGGCCGGCGACGAATACCGCGCCACGCCCCTGGATCGCGTAGCCGCCGGCCTTGTCGCGCGGCTCGCCGGTGTCCCAGTAACGGCCGGCCTCGGGCGCATCGATGCCGCGAAAGCGCACCTCCGAGCGGCTCACGCGGGCCCTGACGACCGGCGCCTCGGCGGAGCCAGCCAGCAGCGTGATCGCCGTGAGCACCTCGTGCGTGCGTCCTGAGAGGTCCTGCAGCATCGCGACGCAGTCCGCGCGCGTCGCGGGCTTGCCGAGCATGCGCCCATCCAGCACCACGGTCGTATCGGCCGCCAGCACCGGCAGGTGCCGGCGCGCCTGCGGGTCCCGCCAGGCCGCGCGCGCCTTGCCGAGCGCCACGCGGGCGACGTAATCGGCCGGCGACTCGCCCGCCCGCGGGGACTCGTCGACATCGGTCACGAGCACGTGGTGCGATACCCCGATCTGGTGCAGCAGTTCGCGCCGCCGCGGCGAGGCCGAGGCGAGGCACAGCACGGGTGCGCCGGCCGTCATGCGCGGTGGTACGGGTGGCCGGCGAGCACGGTATGCGCGCGATACAGCTGCTCGGCGAGCACCACGCGCACGAGAGCGTGCGGCAGCGTGAGCCGGGACAGCGACCAGCTGAGGTTGGCACGCGCCCGCACCCGCGGCGCGAAGCCATCGGCGCCGCCGATCAGCATCGCGAGATCCGCGCCGTCGCGCATGCGCCCACCGAGCCAGCGCGCGAGTTCGAGCGTCGAGAATTCCTGGCCGCGCTCGTCGAGCGCGACGACATGCTCATCGGCGCCAAGGGCCGCGAGGAGCTTGCGCGCTTCCTCTTCCACTGCACGCGTCGGGGGCGCGCCGGCCGGACGCCGACCCGCCGGGATCTCGACGAGTTCGACCCGCAGCGCCGGCCGCAGGCGCTTGAGGTATTCGTCGCAGCCTGCGGTGACCCACGCCGGCATGCGGGTGCCGACGGCGATGATACGCACCCGCATCCGGACCGCCCGCCGATTCAGTGCGTGCGGGCGGCGGACTTCGCCCGCGCGCGGGCCTTCGGACGGGCGGCGGGTGCGGAGCCGGACTTCGATTTCGTTTTCGCCCTCGCCTGCCGCTTGGGCCTTGCGGCGGGCGCGCTGTCAGCCTCGCCTTCCCACAGGCGCTCGAGCCCGTAGAACTCGCGCGTGCGCGGCAGCATCACATGCACGATCACGTCGTTCAGGTCGACGAGCACCCATTCGCTGTCGCGCGCCCCTTCGAGGCCGTGGGTGGGAAAGCCCGCGGCCTTTGCGCTCTGGATGACCCGGTCGGCGATGGATCGGACGTGGCGGTCGGAATTTCCCGACGCGATGACGAAGGTATCGGCGATGTCAGTGAGTCCGCGGACGTCGAGGACTTTCACATTCACTGCCTTCATGTCGTCGAGCGCAGTGGTGACGAGTCTCTCGAGCGGCGTCGCGCGCGATGCGGCAGGACGCGAGCGTCTGGCAGTGATCATGTGCCTGCGATGGCCTCCCCTGTGTCAGCGGCTGTTGCGAGCATAGCACCCCGATTCGCGCAGCATGTCACGCACCGCGTCAGGGACGAGATAACGCGGGTCCCGGCCGTCGACGATCAGGTCGCGCAACTCTGTCGAGGAGATCTCGAGTTGCGTGACGGCGTGGACGTAGATGCGCCCGGCCGTGGCACTGTGCAGGTCGCGCACCGAGCCGGTGCCGCGATCGACCATCAGCTCGCCGAGCGGACCGGTGGTCGGCGCCTTCCAGCCCGGGCGGTGCGCGACGACGATGTGGGCGAGATCGGGCAGTTCGCGCCAGCGATGCCAGGTCGGCAGGCCGAGGAAGGCATCCATGCCAAGCAGCAGGCACAGCGAGCGGTCCGGGTACTCCCGGCGCAGTTCGGCGAGCGTGTCGACCGAATAGGACAGGCCCTCGCGCCGGGTCTCGCGATCGTCGACGACAAACGCCGGCTGGTCCGCGATGGCGACGCGCACCATCGCCAGGCGCAGCGCGGCGTCCGCGAGCGGCGCATCACGATGCGGCGGATCGCCGGTCGGCATGAAGCGCACCTCCTTCAGCCTGAGCGCCTGCCAGAGCTCGAACGCGGTGCGCAGGTGGCCGTAATGGATCGGATCGAAGGTGCCGCCGAATATGCCAATGGGTTGCATCAATAGCTTCCGGTCAGTGGTGTGCGTCCGCAGAGTTCCGCCGCGAGGAGCGCAAGCTCGTCCCAGGCATCCGACTGCAGCCGGCCCTTGATCGCGCGATCGACCCGCCTTGCGCGCCCGATCAGGCGCGGCGCGTCGCGACGCGTGAAGCGCCCGCCGTCACGCAGCAGCTGCCGCGCCTCGCGCAGCAGCGACCAGAGCACGAGTGGCGCCTCGACGCCTTCGGCGCGCAACCCGGCGACGATTCGCAGCGTGCGCGCGGCATTGCCCGCGCGCGCGGCGGCGCCGAGCGCGAACACGTCGAAGCGCGCGCTGTCGCCGACGCTGGCGGTGAGCTCGGCGACGCCCACCCTGCCATGGCGCGTGCCAAGCGCGAGCCGGTCGATCTCCTGCCGGGCCGCAAGCAGGTTGCCCTCGGTCCGGTCGGCCAGCAGGGCGAGCGCCTCGGGCTCGAGCTGCAGGCCCGCGCGCCGCGCGCGCGCCTCGAGCCAGGCCGGCAGCTTGTCGCGCCCGATCGGCCAGGCGGTCAGCACCACGCCGTGGGCATCGATCGCGCGGACCCAACTCGCGCCCTGCGCATCGCGGTCGAGCCGCTCGGTGAGTATCAGCAACAGGGTGTCGGGATCCTGCCGCTCGACGAGATCGACGATGGTCGCACTGCCGCTCGCACCGGGCTTGCCCGTCGGCATGCGCAGTTCGAGGATCCGCCGCGAGGCGAACAGCGACAGGCTGTCCGCCTCGGCGCGCACATCCGCCCAGCTGCTGCCGCGCTCGATGAAATGCACGACGCGATCGGTGAATCCCGCTGCACGCGCCCTGGCGCGCACGGCATCCGCCGCCTCGCCCACCAGCAGCGGCTCATCGCCGCACAGCAGGTAGGCCGGTGCGAGGCCGCGTGCGAGATGCCCGCCCAGGGCGTCGGGGGACAACTTCATTCAGGAATCCGTGTCACGCTCCGATTATCCGCCAGATCGGGCTAAGATAGCCGCCGAAATGCGCCGCATCGCCCGCCATCCGCTACTGCTGCTGCTGCTTGCCGCATGCATGCTCGGCGCGGCTGGCGTGCGGGCAGCGCACCTGCACGATGCGGCGCAGACGGACCGTCACGAGGTCCGCCAGTGCGACCTGTGCCATGGATTCAATACGGGCGCCGGCAATCCCGCCCCGCTCGCGACCACGCAGCCGACGCTGCAGCCCCTCGGCCTCGTGGCGCCCGTGCCCGAACTCGGCATCGCGCCGCAGCCGTTCGCCCAGGCCCACCGACCTCGCGGCCCGCCTGCTCCTGTAACGCGCTGACACTCGCCCGCCCCGTCGCGGGTGCGCTCGTTCGCCTTCAGGAGCCCTCATGCTTTTCCTTTCCCGTATCCGCGGGCTGCACTGCGCAGCCGTGTTGCTCATTCCCGTCATCCCGGCCACGCTCGCGGCGCCACCCGCGCTCGAGGAAGTCGTGGTGACGGCGTCCGCCCTGCGCCAGGGCGTCCTCGAAACCGCCCAGCCCGTCATCGTGCTTGGCGGCGATGCGCTCCACCGCGAACTCGGCCAGAGTCTCGGCGAGACGCTCGCGAAGCAGGCGGGCGTCACCGGCACGTGGTTCGGGCCGGTCGCGAGCCGCCCGGTGATCCGCGGCCTCGGCGGCGAGCGTGTGTCGATGCTCGAGGACGGCCTCGGCACGCAGGATGTCTCGGCGCTCAGCGAGGACCACGCCGTCTCGATCGATCCACTGGTTGCGCGCAGCATCGAAGTGATCAAGGGACCCGGGACGCTCCTGCACGGCAATGCCGCGGTGGGTGGCGTCGTGAACGTCGTGACGAGCCGTTTCGCCGAGAAGCCGCTGGCGCAGGCCCTGCAGGGCGCCGTCGAACTGCGCGGCAATTCGGCCGCTTCGGAAACTTCCGGCGCCGGCAGGCTCGACGTGCGGGCCGGGGACTTCGTGCTGCACGCGGACGGATATCGGCGCACGAGCGATGACATCGACATACCGGGCAACGCGCTCTCGCAGCGCCTCGCGGAGCAACTCGCCGCCCAGGGCGAGACGGATCCCGTCAACCCGCACGGCACCCTCTACGGCAGCGACGGCGACAGCGACGGCGGCGCACTCGGCGTGAGCTACCTCGCCTCCCGCGGCTTCCTCGGCGTGGCGGCGAGCCGCACCGACGCGAATTACGGCACACCCGGGCCGGAATCCGGGGCCGACGGTTCGAGCGTACGCATCGACATGACGCAGGAGCGCTACGACCTGAGCGGTGGGCTCGACGATCCGTTCACGGGCATTGATTCGATGCGCCTGCGCGCGGCACACAGCGAGTATTTTCACCAGGAGTTCGAACCGGACGGCGAGGCAGGCACGACCTTCGCCCAGGACTCCGGCGAGGCGCGGCTGTCGTTCGACCATGCCGTGCTCGGCGGCTGGCGCGGAACCTTCGGCATGCAGTATCGCGAGCTCGATTTCCGCGCGCTCGGCGAGGAAGCGTTCGTGCCCGGCAACTCGATGCGTAACGTCGGGTTGTTCGTGTTCGAGGAGCGACCGGTCGGGCCATTGACCGTCGAACTCGCGCTGCGCTACGAGGACCAGCGCATCGAGGCTGAGCGGGAGGCCGGCCTGCCCGACTACTCGGGCGACGGCGTGAGTGGGTCCGCGGGATTGCGCTGGAAGTTCGCCCCGGAGTACTCGGTGGCACTGAACTTCACCCGTGCCACCCGTCATCCCGGCGCCACCGAGCTGTATGCCGACGGCGTGCACGTGGCGCTCGGCCGCTACGAGCGGGGCGACTCTGCGATCGGCGAAGAGGCGGCGCTGACCACCGACCTGACACTGCGCAAGTACGCCGGCGCCGTGCAGTTCACGCTGGGTGCCTTCTACAGCCGTTACGATGGCTACATCCATGCGCGCCCGACCGGGGAGTTCTTCGAGGACCCCGAGGAAGGCGAGCTGTTCCCCGTCGTCGATTATGTCCAGGAGGATTCGAGCTTCCACGGCCTGGAGGCCGAGGTGACCTTGCCGCTCGTCGCGCGCGATGCTGCGGCCCTCACGCTGCGCCTTGCGACCGACTATGTCCGTGGCAAGCCCGATCGCGGCGGCAACCTGCCGCTGATGCCGCCCTGGCGCTTCGGCGCCGAGCTCGGCTTCGAGCGCGGCGTGTGGCAAGCGGGCCTGTCGATCTTCAGGTATGCGGACCAGGACGATGTCGCGACGAACGAGCTGCCGACGAACGGCTACACGATGATCGACGCCGACGTGTCCTGGCACCAGCCCGTGGGCGGCGGCGAGATCGTCGCGTTCCTGAAAGGCAGCAATCTCGCCGACGAGGAGGCGCGCCGCGCGTCCTCGCCCATCCGGGACTACGCGCCGCTGCCGGGACGCTCGCTGGCGGCGGGCCTGCGCTACGAATTCTGAGGCCGGCCGCCGCCAGACCGGCCCTGTATGTCAGAATGCCGCTGTGCATCCACCCGGCGCGACGAGGAGCGCACGCAATGCCGACCCTGTTCGAACGGATCATCGCTGGCGAGCTGCCCGCCACCATCCTGCACCAGGATGAGCGGGTCACGGCATTTCGCGACATCCACCCGCGCGCACCGGTGCACATCCTCATCGTTCCGTCGAAGCCGATTCCCACCGCCAATGACATCGCCGACGAGGACGAGACTCTCATCGGTCACATGTTCACGGTCGCGCGCGATCTCGCGCGGCGCGAAGGCATCGCCGAGGACGGCTACCGGCTCATCATCAACTGCAATCGGCACGGCGGACAGGAGGTGTACCACCTCCACCTGCATCTGCTCGGCGGCGCACCACTCGGCTCGATGGTCTCGCCGGGCTCCTGAGGGCAAAGGCATGGCAAAGCGGAAGAAGACTGCGGCAAAGCGCAAACCCGCCCTGGCGAGACGGCCCGCGGCGCCGAAAAAGCGCGCTACCGACAAGCGCGCCGCCGGCACACGCGGCGGACCGAAGCCCGCACCCGGCGCCTTGCGCGAGCTGTATCCCCCGATCGAGGCCTACCGCACCGGGCGCCTCGCGGTCTCGCCGACCCACACGCTCTATTTCGAGGAAAGCGGCAATCCGCGCGGCAAGCCGGTCGTATTCCTGCACGGCGGGCCCGGCGGCGGCACCGACCCGAAGATGCGCCGCTTCTTCAACCCGAAGCGCTATCGGATCGTGCTGTTCGACCAGCGAGGCTGCGGCAAGAGCCGTCCGCGCGCGAACCTCGAGGACAACACCACCTGGCACCTGGTGAACGACATCGAGCGCCTGCGCGAACACCTCGGCATCGAGCGCTGGCAGGTTTTCGGCGGCTCATGGGGTTCCACGCTCGCCCTCGCCTATGCGCAGGCGCATCCCGGCCAGGTCACCGAACTCGTGCTGCGCGGCATCTTCCTGCTGCGACCGTGGGAGCTCGAGTGGTTCTACGGCCATCCCGATGGCGCGGGCGCGCTGTTCCCCGAACTGTATGCCGAGTTCGCCGCCGCGATCCCGCCCGCCGAACGCAGCGAAATGATGGACGCGTACTACCGCCGCCTGACGAGCGATGATGCGCAGGTGCGCGCGAGCGCGGCACGCAGCTGGTCGATCTGGGAAGGCGCCACCAGCCACCTGCTCTTCGATCCGGGCGAAGTGAAGAAGTTCGAGGAAGACGCCTACGCCGAGACTTTCGCACGCATCGAATGCCACTATTTCGTCAACCGCGGCTTCCTGCGTTCGCCCACACAGCTGCTCGACGACGTGCCGAAGATCCGCCACATTGCCGCGGTGATCGTGCACGGCCGCTACGACGTCGTGTGCCCGATGAAGAGCGCATGGGACCTGCATCGCGCGTGGCCCGAGGCCGACTTCCGCGTGGTGCCCGACGCGGGCCATTCCGCGTTCGAGCCGGGCAACATCCACGAGCTCGTCAGGGCGACGGACCGCTTCGCGGATCGCTGAAGCGCAGCCGCCAGGTCGGCCGGTCATCCCGATCGATCAGGTCGCGGGCCAGCAGCCATTCGCGCGCATCGCGCGCGTCACCCGCGAGCCAGGCGCGCGTCGGGCCTTCGCGAAAGCTGTAGCCCCAGGCATCCATGTCGTCGCAGAGCCGCTCCCGGCCGACGCCGGGCAGCGCATCGGCGAGCAGCACCTGCAGGTAGCACACGGCGCATTCCTCGGCGTCGTCGCCACCGGCGTCGCGATCGAGGCCCGTGCGCCGCTCCGGCGTCATGCAGACATAGTGGGCGGCCTCGTGCAGCACCGAATGCAGCGGGGTATCGAGGCGCGCGTACAGGCGATCGCCGATCAGTCCGGCTTCGCTCTCGCCCCAGTAGGAGCCCGGGATGACCTCGCCGTGGGCGACGAGGCGCAGGTCCATGCCGAAACGCGCGAGCAGCAGACCGAGCGCGACCCGGTCGGTGCCGTTGACGCGCAGTACCGCGGCGGAGACGGGCACCGGCTCAGAGCGCGGCGAGCTGGCGCATCACGATCGCCGCCAGATCGCGGGCCAGCGCTTCCTCGAGCATGCGCTGCTCGCGCTCCTTGGCGAGCAGGATCGTTTCATCGAACGTGAAGTCACGCGTGAGTTCGGCGACCTGCGGCGCGAGCAGCTCTTCTTCGCCCCTGCGCACGCTGAACTCGACCCCGTAGGTCAGCTCGTATTCGCGCGGGATGTTGCGTGCCGAGACCGACAGCACATGCTCGCGCACCTGGTCGCGCGAGATGCGGATCACCGCTTCGGCACGCGCCGCGTCGCGCTCGACGCGCACGCCGCTCGCCATCAGCGAGCGCGTGAGCGCCTGCACGAAATCGCTCTGCTGGTCCGGGGCCTCGACGTGCGCGCTCGCGAAGGCCTGGGGCGTCGCCTCGCGCCCCTGCAGCCGCAGGCCGCACGCGGTCGACAACGCCGCTGCGGCGAGCGCGACCGAGACCACCGCGATGGCACGTCGCACCGCCTACACCACGATGTTGACGAGCTTGCCGGGCACGACGATCACCTTGTGCACGGGCGCATCGTTGATGAACTTGCGCGCATTCTCCTCGGCGAGCGCTGCCGCGCGCACCACCTCGTCGGAGGCCTCCGCGGCCACGGTGATCCTGCCGCGCAGCCTGCCGTTTACCTGCACGACGAGCTCGACCTCGTCGCGCGCGAGCGCGGCGGGATCGGGCTGGGGCCATGGCTCCTCGATCAGCGCGCGCTCATGGCCGAGCGCATGCCACAGCACGTGCGTCACGTGCGGGATGATCGGCGAGAGCGAGAGCACGATCACTTCGAGCGCCTCGCGCGCGACCGCCCGGCCCGCGGCCTCGCTGGTATCGATGCGCGTCGCGCCATTCAGCAGTTCCATGGCCGCGGCAATCGCCGTGTTGAACGTATGGCGGCGACCGATGTCGTCGGTGACCTTGGCGAGCGTCTGGTGGGTCAGCCGGCGCAGCGCGCGCTGCGGGGCAGTGAGCACCGCGAAGTCGGCGTCGGGCAGCGGCCCCTGCGACACCAGGTCGTGCACCGCCTTCCAGAGGCGGCGGATGAACCGGAATGCGCCCTGCACGCCCTCGTCGCTCCACTCGAGCGACTGCTCCGGAGGAGCCGTGAACATCATGAAAAGACGCGCGGTGTCGGCGCCGAACTCCTCGACGAGCTGCTGCGGGTCGACGCCATTGCCCTTCGACTTCGACATCGTGCCGAGGCCATCGTGCACGACCGGCTGGCCATCGGCGAGCAGCACGGCCTGCCCGCCCCGCATCTCGACGTCCGCCGGATTGAAGTAGCTGCGGCGCGCGCCGGCCTCCTGGCGGTAGTAGATGTGGTTCAGCACCATGCCTTGCGTCAGCAGGCGGGCGAACGGCTCGTCGATCCTGACCAGCCCGAGGTCGCGCATGACGCGGGTCCAGAAGCGCGAGTACAGCAGGTGCAGGATCGCGTGCTCGATGCCCCCGATGTACTGGTCGACGGGCAGCCAGTACTCGGCACGCGCATCGACCATCGCCTGGTCGTTCCCGGCGCTGGCGAAGCGCAGGAAATACCATGAGGAGTCGACGAACGTGTCCATCGTGTCCGTCTCGCGCCTGGCCGGCCCACCGCACTTCGGGCAGCTGCAATTGACGAACTCCGGCGTCCGGGCGAGCGGATTGCCGCTGCCATCCGGCACCAGGTGCTCGGGCAGCACCACGGGCAGGTCCGCGTCGGGCACCGGTACGTCGCCGCAGGCGGGGCAGTGGATCAGCGGAATCGGGCAGCCCCAGTAGCGCTGGCGCGAAATGCCCCAGTCACGCAGCCGGTACTGCACGCGCTTCGCGCCGAGCCCGCGTTCCTCGAGTTTTGCCGCGATCGCATCGACCGCGGCATCGGACTCGAGCCCGGTGAATTCGCCGGAAGCGACCGTGATGCCCGGCTCGCCGTAGGCATCGATCCACGGCGCGACGACCTCGTCGTAGGCGCCGCGCGTCGACCTCACGACCGTGACCACCGGAATGCCGTGCCGGCCGGCGAACTCGAAGTCGCGCTCGTCGTGCGCCGGTACGCCCATGACGGCGCCCTCGCCATAACCCATCAGCACATAGTTCGCGATCCAGATACCGACGCGCTCGCCGGTGAACGGGTGACATACGTGCAGGCCGGTCGGCAGGCCCTTCTTTTCCTGGGTGGCGACGTCGGCTTCCATGGTGCTGCCGCGACGGCATTCGTCGACGAACGCAGCGAGCTTCGCATCGCGCCCGGCCGCCGCGAGCGCGATCGGGTGCTCGGCGGCGATCGCCATGAAGGTCGCGCCGAACAACGTGTCGGCGCGGGTCGTGAACACCTTGAGCGCGCCGGCACTGCCCATCAGCGCGCTCGTGTCGTCGGCATACGGGAATGCGATCTCGCAGCCCACGCTCTTGCCGATCCAGTTGGCCTGCATCGTCCTCACGCGATCGGGCCAGCCGTCGAGGCCATCGAGCGCGCCGAGCAACTCATCGGCGTAGGCCGTGATGTTGAGGTAGTACATCGGGATCTCGCGCTTCTCGATCGGCGCGCCCGTGCGCCAGCCGCGCCCGTCGATGACCTGCTCGTTCGCGAGCACGGTCTGGTCGACCGGATCCCAGTTGACGACACCCGTCTTCTTGTAGGCGATGCCCTTCTCGAGCATCCGCAGGAACAGCCACTGGTTCCAGCGGTAGTAAGCCGGATCGCAGGTCGCGACCTCGCGCTCCCAGTCGATCGCGAAACCGAGCGACTGGAGCTGGCGCTTCATGTACGCGATGTTCTCGCGGGTCCATTTCGCCGGCGGCACGCCGTTCGCCATCGCGGCGTTTTCGGCCGGCAGGCCGAACGCATCCCAGCCCATGGGCTGCAGGACATTGCGGCCGCGCATGTACATGAAGCGCGCCAGCACGTCGCCGATCGTGTAGTTGCGCACATGGCCCATGTGCAGCCGCCCCGACGGGTACGGGAACATCGACAGGCAGTAGTACTTCTCGCCGCGGGCGCCTTCGCGCGCCGCGAACACCCGCCGCGAGTTCCAATAGTCCTGCGCGGCGCGCTCGACGCGAGCCGGATCGTAACGTTCGTCCATCGGAACGGGCAGGATAGCACGCGCGACCGCGGCCGGCTGCGCGCGGCGGTTCCCGCGGCGGCCGCGCCGCCGCCTACTCGACCCGCACCGGTACGAAGATCTCGGTTTCGCCCCGCTGGATGCGCAGCGCCACGGCCTTGCCGGCCTTGCGCACCGCGGCCTGCAGTTCGCTCACCGAGTCGACCGACTGGCCGTTCACGCCAAGGATAATGTCGCCGCGCTGCAGGCCGGCGAAGGCGGCCGGCCCCTCCACGCCCTCGATCACCAGCGAACCGCTGCCGCCGGTCATCGCCTTCTCGCGCGCGTCGAGGGCGCGTACCGCGAGCCCGAGCTTCGAGTAGTTGTCGGTTGGATCGGCATCGCCCATCGAGACCCGCTGCACCGGCTCGTCGAGCTCGGCCACTTTCACCGTGAGCTTGCGGCTGCGCTTGTCGCGCCACACCTCGAGCTTCGCCTCGCTGCCGGGCTTGATGCTCGCGATGACGCCGGGCAGCTGCGCCGAGCGCTCGATCGGCGTGCCGTCGACCGCGAGGATCACGTCGCCGGGCTTGAGCCCGCCCTTGTCGCCCGGGCCGCCCGCCTCCACCGAACCGACCAGCGCACCGCGCGGCCGGTCGAGGCCGAAGGACTCGGCGAACTGCGCGTTCACTTCCTGCACCGTGACACCAATGCGACCGCGGCTCACGCGCCCGGTGCTGATCAACTGGTCGCGCACGCTGGTCGCCACGTCGATCGGGATCGCGAACGACACGCCCATGTAGCCGCCGGTGCGGCTGTAGATCTGCGAATTGATGCCGACGACCTCGCCGGCGAGATTGAACAGCGGGCCGCCCGAGTTGCCCGGATTCACGGCCGCGTCGGTCTGGATGAATGGCACGTAGTTGTCGGACGGCAGCGAACGCGACACGCCGCTGACGATGCCCGCGGTCACGCTGTTCTCGAATCCGAACGGCGAGCCGATCGCAATCACCCATTCGCCGGCGCGCAGCCGGCTCGGGTCGCCGATCTTGACGGTCGGCAGCCCGTCCGCCTCAATCTTGAGCACGGCGATGTCGGTGCGCTTGTCGCTGCCGATCACCTTGGCCGTGAACTCGCGGCGATCGGTCAGGCGGACGGTCACCTCGCTCGCGCCATCGACCACATGGGCGTTGGTGAGGATGTAACCGTCCGGCGAGACGATGAAGCCTGAGCCCTCGCCGCGGGCGGGCGGCAGCTCACCGCGCGGCGTCGGAATGCCGAAGCGGCGGAAAAACTCGTAGAACGGATCGTCGGGCGACATGCCCGGCGGACCCTGGAAGCCGCCGCGCGACTCGCGCCGGCTCACCACGCTCACGTTGACGACGGCCGGGCCGTACGCCTCGACCAGCGGCGCAAAGTCCGGCAGTCCCTGCACGAGCGGCGCGGTGCGCTCGGCCGGCGGGGCGGCCGCCACGCTCGCGGGTGCGCCCGACGCGGACTGCGCGGCCGATGCCGCGGTCGATGACTGGGGCGAACAGGCGGCGAGCGCGCCGCTCAAAAGGGCCACGGCGGCAATCCGCCGGGCAAGGGGCTGTGATGCCATTCGTTGAATGTCCGATATGGTGGTGACGAGGAAGGTAGACCTTCGGAGCACCGTTTCAGTTCCGTTCATGCCTGGGACCCCTTACCGGCAAGCAGCGCGGCCGCGAGCGCGGCGGCCGCGAGCAGGACGATGGCGAAATTGCCCACCCGCGCGTAGGGCGGCAGGCCGCCGTGCGGCGTGACGCTGGCGCGCAGCACTGTGGCAGTGTACTCGGGCGCCTGCGCCACCACGGCCCCGCGCGGACCGATGACGGCGGTGATGCCATCGTTCGCGGCGCGGATGAGATAGCGCCCGGACTCGATCGCGCGCATGCGCGCGATCTGGAAGTGCTGGAAGCGCGCGGACGAGCGCCCGAACCACGCGTCGTTGGTCACGTTGACGAGCGTGTCGGCCTGCGCGAGCGATCGCGCGAGCGTGCTGCCGTAAGCGTCCTCGTAGCAGATGCCGGCCGCGAGCGACAGCCCCGCGGCGCGCAGCGGCGGCTGCACGGCCGGGCCGCGCGTGAAATCCGAATACGGCAGGCTCATCAGGCGCAGCCAGCTGCGCACGAACTGCGGCACCGGAAAGAATTCCGCGAACGGCACCAGATGGTGCTTGTCGTACCAGCCGACGCCTTCGCCACTGAGCGACACGACCGAGTTGAAGTACTGGTCGCGCTCGTCGCCGGCGCGTACCACGCCGAGCACCAGCGACGAACCCCGCGCGCTCGCCTCCTCATAGAGGGTTCCGAGGAAGGGCAGCAGGTTGTTGACGAGGTCGGGCAGCGCCGACTCCGGCATGACGATGAGCGGATCGCCGATCGCCTCGCGCGTGAGCTGCGCGTACAGCTCGAGCGTCGTATCGAGGTTGTCCTCGAGCCACTTCATGTCCTGCGGGATCGCGCCCTGCAGCACCGCGACGCGCACCGGCGCGCCGCTCGGGCGCGTCCAGTCGCGATCCAGCGCGAGCGCGAGCAGCCATGGCAGCACGAGCGCCGCCACGGCGAGGCCGCGCGGGCGCACGCCGCGGGCGCGCGCGAGCATCACGAGCGCACCCGCCGAGACGAGCGTGGCCGCCGACACGGCGTAGACGCCGCCGACCGGCGCGAGACGCGCGAGCCAGGTATCGGTCTGCGCATAGCCGAGCGACAGCCAAGAGAAGCCGGAGAACAGCCAGCCGCGCAGCCACTCGACCAGCAACCACGCGGCCGGCAGACCGGCGAGCCAGCGCCAGGCGCCGCGCGCCGGCAGCCAGCGTGCGACCGCAAACCCCAGCGCGGCGTGGTACAGGCCCATGATCGCGACCAAGCCCAGCATCAGCAGTACCGCGATCCACAGCGGTGCGCCGCCGAAGACGTGGATGCTGATATAGAGCCAGTAAGTGCCGGCCGCGAAGGTACCGGCGTTGAACCAGAAGCCGAGCACGGCGGCGCGGCGCGGCGCGGCCCCGTCCCACATCGCGATGAGCACCGCCGGGCCGATTATCGCGAACGGCCAGAGGCCGAAGGGCGCGAAGGCCAGTGCGACCGAGGCCCCGGCGGCCGCGGCCAGCGGTGCCGCCCAGCGGCGCGCGGCGATACGGCGCGCCCGCCAGCGCGGCGCAGAGCCG
>DAOQXO010000066.1:0-14190 GCA_035342635.1 Steroidobacteraceae bacterium | reverse complement strand
CGCCGGGCTCCTCTGCGAACAACTGCTCCGCCGCCGTGGCGATCATCGCCGGCAATTCGATGTCGAGGCCGCAATGCCCGGCGAACGCCATCTCGACCAGGGTCGTGAACAGCCCGCCGTCAGACACGTCGTGGTAGGCGAGCACGTGGCCGCCTTCGCGCAGCGCACGCAGCGCTGCGGCAAAATCCGCGAGCCGCGGGGCGGAGTCGAGGTCCGGGCAGTCGTCGCCGAGTTCGCCGTGCACCTGCGCGAAGATCGAGCCCCCGAGCCGGCGGCGCGTGCCATTCAGTGCGATGTGCACGAGTCGCGTATCGAGGCCGCGCCGCAGCTCGGGAGTCAGCGTGCGGCGCACGTCGGCGACCGGCGCAAACGCCGACACGATCAGCGACACCGGCGCGACGACGGCGCACTCCCCGCCGCTCGCGGCATCGCGCCACGCGGTCTTCATCGACAGCGAGTCCTTGCCGACCGGTATCGCGATACCGAGCGCCGGGCACAGTTCCTCGCCGATCGCGCGTACCGTGGCGTAGAGCGCCGCGTCCTCGCCGGGCTCGCCGCACGCGGCCATCCAGTTGGCCGACAGGCGAATGTCGCCGAGCGACGCCACATCGGCGGCGAGGATATTGAGGACGGCCTCGGTGACCGCGAGGCGCCCGGAGGCCGGCGCATCGAGCACCGCAACCGGCGTGCGCTCGCCCATCGCCATGGCCTCGCCCGCGACACCCTCGTAATCGGCGAGCGTGACGGCGACATCCGCGACCGGCACCTGCCACGGGCCGACCATCTGGTCACGGCTCACCATGCCGCCCACGGTGCGATCGCCGATGGTGATCAGGAAGCCCTTGTCGGCGACCGCCGGGAACTGCAGCACGCGCAGTGCCGCCTCGCGCAGCGCGGCCGCGTGGGTCACGTGCGTGGCCGCGGCGAGCGGCGCGCGCCGCGGCGTGATCGTGCGCACGTCACGCGTCATTCGCGGCGGCTTGCCGAGCAGCACATCGATCGGCATGTCGACGACGTCGTTGCCATGCAGGCGGTCGTGCACCACGAGGCGGCCGCTCGCATCGATGTCGCCGATCACCGCGTAGGGTGCGCGCTCGCGCGCGCAGAGCGCATCGAACAGGCCGAGGTCGCTCGCGGCGATGGTGAGCACGTAGCGCTCCTGCGCCTCGTTGCACCAGATTTCCATCGGGGTCATGCCGGGCTCGTCGTTCGGCACGTCCCGCAGTTCGATACGCGCACCGCGCCGGCTGTGTGCGACGACCTCGGGCACGGCGTTCGAGAGGCCGCCGGCGCCGACATCGTGGATCAGCAGGATCGGATTCGCCGCGCCCATCGCCCAGCAGCGGTCGATCACTTCCTGCGCACGGCGCTGCATTTCCGGGTTGCCCCGCTGCACCGAGGCGAAATCGAGCGCGGCGCTCGACGCACCGCTGCCGACCGACGATGCCGCGCCGCCGCCGAGCCCGATCAGCATCGCCGGACCACCGAGCACCACGATTTTCGCGCCGACCGGCACTTCGCCCTTCTCGACGTGGTCGCGGCGCACGTTGCCGACCCCGCCCGCGATCATGATCGGCTTGTGGTAGCCACGCACACGGCTCGCGGGATCGCCCGCACCACGCAACTCGAAGTTGCGGAAATAGCCGCAGATGTTCGGGCGGCCGAATTCGTTGTTGAAGGCCGCCGCGCCGATCGGGCCCTCGAGCATGATGTCGAGGGCCGATGCGATGCGGTCCGGCTTGCCAAACGCATCTTCCCAGGGCTGTGGCAGACCGGGCAGTCGCAGGTGCGACACCGAGAAGCCGGCGAGTCCCGCCTTCGGCTTCGCGCCGAGGCCGGTCGCGCCTTCGTCGCGAATCTCCCCGCCAGCGCCGGTCGCGGCGCCCGGAAACGGCGAGATCGCAGTCGGATGATTGTGAGTCTCGACCTTCATCAGGATATCGATGGACTCGACGCTGCTGCGGTAGACACCACCGCGAGGGTCGGCGAACCAGCGCGCGCCGATGCTGCCCTCGATGACCGCGGCATTGTCCCGGTACGCGGAGAGCACGCCGCGCGGCGCGCGCGCGTGCGTGTTGCGGATCATCGCGAACAGCGATTTCGCCTGCGGCGCGCCGTCGATGATCCAGTCGGCATTGAAGATCTTGTGGCGGCAGTGCTCGGAATTCGCCTGCGCGAACATCATCAGTTCGACGTCGGTCGCATCGCGGCCGAGGCGCTCGAAGGCCTCGACCAGGTAGTCGATCTCGTCATCCGACAGCGCAAGCCCGAGTTCGCGGTTCGCATCGTCGAGCGCCGCGCGGCCACCGGCGCGCGGCACGGTACGCACGACGCCCGGCTCCGGGTGGACGAACAGCGCCGCGAGTTCCGTCTCGTCGACGAATACCGCCTCGGTCATGCGATCGAAGAGCACCGCCGCGAGCCGCCGCAGCGCTTCGGCATCGAGCCCGCCGACGCCGGCGATGCGGTACTCGATGCCGCGCTCGATGCGCCTTACGGCATCGAGGCCGCAGACCCGCGCGATGTCGGTCGCCTTGCTCGCCCACGGCGACACGGTGCCCGGGCGCGGTACGACGATAAGCCGGCGCACGCCCGGGCCGCCGGCCGCGGCCGCCACGATGCGCGGCCCGTAGGTCAGCAGCGAGTCGAGCAGACCGCGCTCGGCCGCTTCCAGCGGGCGGGCGACATCGACGATGTGGATGAAATGCGCATCGATTGCGCTCGCCGACGGGGCGAGCGAACGCAGGCGCCCGAGCAGCTTCGCGAGTCGAAACGGTGAAAGTGCGGGAGCGCCCTTGAGTACAAGCATCGTGCGAGCGACCTACTTGCGAGGTCCCTCGCTGCCCGGAGGCGGTGTGTAGATCGGCCCGGGAAACTGCGCCACGTTGCCGCCCTCGAAAGCGGTGATCTTGCTGACGCCCTGCTTCTTCACCTCGTCGATGCGCAGCACCGAATGCAGCGGCAGCCAGGTGCGCTTGACCCCCTCGAACTCGCCCTTGACCCGCTCCTCGCCCGGATCGACCACCACGGAGCTCCGTTCGCCGAAAACAAGTTCTTCTATCTCTATGAATCCAAAGAGATTCCCGTGGTGGACCTTGCGTGCGTAGATTTCATAGACCTTGCCCTGGTTCACGAACATGATCTTGAAAATGTGACTGGCTGCCATCGGGACGGGGGGGCCGCTTGTTAACTTACAGTTGCCCATTATATTCCGTGTCGTATCCCGCATGGCGCTAAGGCTGCGAGTCGTCAGTTCACAGCGACGTTCCCTCGGGGGGCGAGGGACGATCGTGTTCGGCGTCGGGGGCGGCACCATCGGCCGCGCGGCCGACAACGACTGGGTACTGCCCGATCCGATGCGCTACGTCTCGAGTTGCCACGCACGCGTGCACTTTCGCAATGGCAAGTGGTTGCTCGAGGACCTGTCGACGAACGGTGCCTTCGTCAACGACCAGGACAGGCCGATCGGCAAGCACGGCACGCACACGCTTGCCAATGGCGACATTGTGCGCATCGGCGAATACGAGTTGCTGGTGGCGATCGATGCGGCGACCGACTTCCCCCCGGACGAGAGCGCCGTCGTCGCGCTGGACGTGCTAGGCGCCGGCCGGCCGGACCCGGTCGCGACACACGGCGACATCGGCGCATCGATCAACATGGCATCCCTGCTGTCGATGGATGTCTCGCCGAGCGACAGCTTCCGCGCGGTGAACGCATTTGGCCAGGCCGTGAAGACGCCGTTCGACCCGGCGCGCGACTCCGGCATCGAACGCCAGGCCGATGTCGTGGCGCGGCGCATGGAGCGGCTCGCGCGGGCCGCGCGGGCCCAGGAGCAGGCGCAGCCCGCAGCGTTGTACGACGTGCAGACCGGGCTCGCCGCCTTCTGCCGCGGCGCCGGCATCGATCCCGATCGCCTGCCGGCCGACGCGCAGACACGCATGCTCCACCTCGCCGGCCAGATGTTCCGCGAGGCCCTGCTCGGCCTCAAGGACCTGAGCCGACACCATCACGAGATGCGCAATAACTACCGCATCGACCTGCCCGCCTCCGCGGCCGACGAGCCCTTCCCGCTCGACCGGGGCGCAGTCGACGAGCTGGTGACGAGCATGCTCGCGAGCCATGACAGCCGGCGCATCGATGCCGTGCAATGGTTGCGCGACCGCTTCGAGGACACTCGCAACCACGAAAAGGCCGCCGGCGCCGCACTGCGCGCGGCGTTCATCGAATTCATCGATCGCCTCGACCCCGCCGAGCTCGAGGGCCGTTTCGAGCGGGCACTGAAGAAAGGCAAGGCGGGCAGCGTGCAGCGCGGCCAGTACTGGGATCTGTACGCCGATTTCTACCGAAACATCACCGAGATGCCGGCAAACCAGCTGCCGCACGTGTTCGTCGAGGCCTTCGCGCGGGCCTACGGCGAGGCCCGCAAGCCGCGCAAGTCGGACGCCGCCTGACTACAACGCCGCCTGCTGCGCGAGCAGCTCGCTCACTCCGCTCCAGAACACCTGCACGCCGATGCAGAACAGCAGGAACGCCGACAGACGCTGGATGATCACCGAGCCGGTCGGCCCGAGGGCGCGCAACACGCGATCGGAATAGCGGAACAGCAGGTAGATTGCCGCCGACATGCACAGCGCGGCGAGCGCGACCTGCCAGACGAAGTTGACCAGCTGCGCGAACTCCCGCGGCCGGGTCGCGCCCAGCGACACGGCTACGGAGATCGTGCCCGGCCCCGTGGTGAGCGGCATCGCGAGCGGAAAGAACGCCATGCGGCGCACGGTCTCGCGCTCGGCGAGCGCCGACGCGCTGTCCCCGGCGGCGCTCTCCCCTTTCGGCGGGGCGTCATCCGGCGCGTTCAGCACGCGCCAGCCCGCCGTTGCGATCACGATGCCGCCGGCGACCCGCAGGACGGGTATCGAGATGCCGAAGAAACCGAGCACATAGGCGCCGATATACACCGAGCCGATGATGATCGCGAAGGCGTAGATCGCGACCCAGCGCGCGAGTTGCGCGCGCACCTGCGGTGGATAGTGCCGGGTCAGCGACAGGAAGACGAAGCTGCCACCGACGGGGTTGATGATCGAGAACAGCGCCGGGAAGGCGATCAGGAAGTGGGCCACCGCGCCATGTTACCGGGCCAACCGCGTCCACGCCTCCTCGGCATCGGCCGCATACGAAAACAGCGCCAGGTCGGCGGCATCGATCATGCCGTGTCCCACCAGCGTGTCGAAGTCGACCACGGAGGTCCAGTAGTCGCGGCTGACCAGCACGGTCGGGATCTTCGGCGCCTTGTGCGTCTGCTGCAGAGTCAGGATTTCGAACAGCTCGTCGAGCGTGCCGAAGCCGCCCGGAAACACGACCAGCGCGCTGGCGCGCATCGCCAGGTGCATCTTGCGCATGGCGAAATAATGGAAGCGGAAGGTCAGCTCGGGCGTCGAGTAGGGATTCGGCTCCTGCTCCTTCGGCAGCGTGATGTTGAAGCCGATCGACGGCGCACCGACCTCGCTCGCACCGCGGTTGGCCGCGGCCATGATCCCGGGTCCGCCGCCCGTGGCGATCACGTTCTGGCGCTCCGCGCTGTTGCTCGTCAGGGCGCCGCCGCGCTCGGAGGCGATGCGGCCGAAGCGGCGCGCCTCGGCGTACCATTGCCCCAACTGCCCCGCGCCGTTCTCCTGTGCACGGGCACTGCCGAACACGACGATGGTGGACTGGATCCGCCAGCGGCGCAGCGTCTCCTCGGCCTTCGCATACTCGAGCATGAAGCGCGCGCCGCGCATCGAGTCCCCCAGGATGAAATCCTGGTCGAGCGCGGCCAGACGATAGGATGGCGATTGCATCTGCGCGGCATTCGACGGCGGCGCGGCATCACTCGACTTCGGCATGGCTCTCCGGCTGTTCATGGCAGGAGTCGACGGGCACACCGGTGCCGGGTGGCTCGCCCGCCATCGTCTCGGTCAATGCGGCCTCGGCGCCCTTGTTGTGCCAGTTGAGGCCGCGGCCGGACGTGCGGCCATCGTCGGTGGCATAGAGCGCGCCCTCCGCGGCGGGCACCGCGTGCAACTCGTAGGCGGCACCGTCGAACAGCAGTTCGACGCGCGACGGCTTGCCTCCGCCAGCCATGTATCGGGCAGCGACCTCCCTGCCGCTGTTGCAGCGGTAGAGCACCTCGCGCACCGTTTCGGGTTCCATGGACGTGACGCTCGCCTCGGCGGCGGGCGCCTCGGCGGCGGGCGCCTCGACCTCCGCTGGGCGCTCCCCGCACGCGCTGATCGCCAGCACCGCGAACACACCTGCGCGGGCGACCGGGACTGCCCGCAACGAATGACTCATATCGATCTCCGTGTGGATTGCAGGCTCGCACCTTAGCGTGAAGGAGCCGGCTTGGCGACATGTTCGCGGCGCGAATCCTGCCGGTCACGATCGCTTTGCCGGCCGCGGCTGTGGCCGTGGCCTATCGCGACGATCGGCTGAACGCGCAGCTCGGCGACGTCGGCACCATCACGCAACGCACGTGCGGGTGACATTCCGCCTGGAATGATCGCCGACCACCGGCGAACGCCGCATCAGTGTCGACTTGCCGAACAGCGACTCGATCAACTCGACGGCGACCGCCGCCGTCTGGTTGCGCACGTCGAGCGCCGGATTGAGCTCCACGACGTCGAGCGAGCCGAGCCGGCCGGTGTCGGCGATCATCTCCATGCAGAGCTGCGCTTCGCGCCATGACGGCCCACCCTGCACCGTGGTGACGACACCGGGAGCGATCTGCGGGTCGAGGAAGTCGACGTCGAAACTCACGTGCAGGTGCGTCTCCGCGTCGATGCCGGCGAGCGCAAGCTCCATGGCCTCGCGCATGCCGATCTCGTCGATGCAGCGCATGTCGAAGACCTCGAGCGCCTGCTGGTCCACGAAGCGGGCCTCGCCGGCGTCGACGCTGCGGATGCCGACGAGACGCAGCCACTCCGGGCGGATCGCGGGCACCGCGCCGCCGATCCCGATCAGCTCCGGCGGGCCGAAGCCGCACAGGCAGGCGAGCGGCATGCCGTGCAGATTGCCGCTCGGCGAGAGTGCGGCGGTATTGAAGTCGGTATGCGCATCGAGCCAGAGCACGCGCAGCTTGCGGCCCGCCTCGCGGCAATGACGTGCGACTGCGCTGATCGAACCGATACCGAGGCAATGATCGCCGCCGAGCACGATCGGCAGGCGCCGCGCGGCAAGTTCCGCGTACACCGCCTCGTGCACGCGTCGATTCCACTCCACGACCTCGCGCAGGTGCCGGTAGCCCTGTTCCGGTGGCAGACAGGGATTGGCCGGCCCGCCCAGGTTGCCGCGATCGACCACCCGCATGCCACGGCGAACTATCGCTTCGCGCAGGCCCGCGACGCGCAGCGCCTCCGGTCCCATCGAAGCACCCCGCGCGCTCGCGCCGACGTCGGTCGGCACGCCGATCAGCGCCGCGGTCGTCCCTGCTGCCTGGATGCGCCCGATACCCTTGTCATCGACCATTGAACCCCTCCGCGGATGCGCCAGGAGCAGTGTTGATGATGGGGCCGCCATTGAAAAGCCAGAAAACCGCCCATTTAGACAGCATTCCTGCGCATTTTGTCAGGACTGCTTGCCATTTTGACTATACTGGCAGGAGGCACCTGGGAGGCCCCATGGACGACATCGACCGCAAGCTGATCGCACTGCTGCGCGTCGACGCGCGCGCCTCGATCGCCTCGCTCGCGAAAGCGCTGCGCGTGGCGCGCGGCACCGTACGAAATCGCCTCACGCGGCTCGAGGAAAGCGGCGTCATCGTGGGCTACACGCTGCGCCTGAAGCCGCAGGTCGAGGAGCAGCACATCCGCGCGCTGATGACAGTGCTCGTCGAAGGCAACCGCACGGAGTCGGTGATCAGGGCGCTGCGCGGCGATCCGGCCGTGAGCGCCCTGTATTCGACCAATGGCCGCTGGGACATCGTGGCCGAACTGCGCGCCGAGAGCCTCGAGGCCTTCGACCGCGTGCTCGCGCGGATCCGCCTCATCGAAGGCATCTCGAGCACCGAGACGAGCCTGCTGCTCTCGACGCACAAGCTCTGAGCGCCGGGCGCGCGAGGACGCGCCCGGCGCCCCGACCTATGCGGCGAAGTCCAGGGCGCGATCGCCCTGCTCGTCCCGGATCCGCGTCGGCAGGCCCATCCGCCCGAGCAGTCCGAGGAACGGCCGTGGCGGCAGCTCCTCGACGTTGACCATCTTCTTCACGTCCCAGGTGCCCTGGGCGATCAGGATCGCCGCTGCGGCTGCCGGCACGCCCGCGGTATAGGAGATGGCCTGGCTGCCCACCTCGGCGAAGCTCGCCTCGTGGTCCGAGATGTTGTAGATGAACACTTCGCGCTCCTTGCCCTCCTTCACGCCCCGCACCAGGTCACCGATGCAGGTCTTGCCCGTGTAGTCTGGCGCGAGCGACGACGGATCGGGCAGTACGGCCTTGACCACCTTCAGCGGCACGACCTGCTGGCCTTCAGCGGTCGTCACCGGCTGCTCGGACAGCAGCCCGAGGTTCTTGAGCACGGTGAACACGGTGATGTAGCGATCACCGAAGCCCATCCAGAAGCGGATGTGCGGCACATCGAGATTGCGCGACAGCGAGTGGATCTCGTCGTGGCCGGTCAGGTAGGCGGTGCTTTCGCCGACCACGGGCAGGTCCCAGACCTTCTTCACCTCGAACATGCGGTTCGAGGTCCACTCGCCGTTCTGCCACGACCAGACCTGGCCGGTGAACTCGCGGAAATTGATCTCCGGGTCGAAGTTGGTCGCGAACCAGCGCCCGTGGCTGCCGGCGTTGATGTCGATGATGTCGATCGAATCGATCCGGTCGAAATACTCGTCGCGCGCGAGCGCCGCATACGCATTGACCACGCCGGGATCGAAGCCGGCGCCGAGGATCGCCGTGATACCCGCCTGCTCGCAGGCCTCGCGGCGGCGCCATTCGTAGTTGCCGTACCAGGGCGGCGTCTCGCAGATCTTCAGCGGATCCTCATGGATCGCAGTGTCGATGTAGGCCGCGCCGGTCGCGATGCAGGCCGACAGCACCGACATGTTGACGAACGACGCGCCGACATTGATCACGATCCGGCTGCCCGTGCTGCGGATCAGCGCGCTCACCGCCTCGATGTCCATCGCGTCAACCGCATGCGCCTCGAGGACGCCGTCCACCTGCAGGCTGCGCTTCGCGCGCACCGAATCGATGATGGCCTGGCACTTCGAAACGGTCCGCGAGGCGATGTGGATGTCGCCCAGCAGCCGATTGTTCTGCGCGCACTTGTGCGCGACCACCTGGGCGACGCCGCCGGCGCCGATGATCAGCACGTTGCTCTTCATTTCGTGTGTGAACCTCCTGTGGTACCACCGGTTGGAGGCAAGCCTCAGGAGAGGCTCGCCGCGAAATCCTCGTAGGTGAATTCGCGCCGCACGTTCACGCGGCCGTCGAGCTCGCGCACCGCGATGGCCGGCATGCGCACGCCGTTGAACCAGTTCTTCTTCACCATCGTATAGCCGGCAGCATCGAGGATCGACAGGCGATCGCCGACCGCGAGCGGCTGCGGGAAGCGGAACTCGCCGAAAATGTCGCCGGCGAGGCAGGACTTGCCGCAGATCATGTAGCTGTGCGGGCCCGCGTCCGGCTCCATCCGCGCGCTCTCGCGGTAGATCAGCAGATCGAGCATGTGCGCCTCGATCGAACTGTCGACGATCGCCAGGTGCTTGCCGTTGTAGAGCGTATCGAGGACGCTCACCTCGAGGGTCGTACTGCCGGTGACGGCCGCCTCGCCGGGCTCGAGGTAGACCTGCACGCCGTAGCGGGCGGCGAAAGCGCGCAGGCGCTCGCAGAACGCCTCGAGCGGATAACCCTCGCCGGTGAAGTGGATCCCGCCACCGAGGCTGACCCACTCGACGCGTTCGAGCAGCGCTGCGAAACGCGACTCGATCTGCGCGAGCAACCGGTCGAAGAGGCCGAAGTCGGCATTCTCGCAGTTGTTGTGGATCATGAAGCCCGAGATCATCGGCAGCGCGGCCTCGATCCGCGCCGGATCGCTCTCGCCGAGGCGGCTGAACGGCCGCGCCGGATCCGCGAGGTCGAAGCTCGAACTGCTCACCTGCGGATTGACCCGCAGGCCGCGCGGCAGGCCAGCGGTGCGCGCCGCGAAGCGCTCGAGCTGGCCCGCCGAATTGAAAATGATCTTGTCGGCATACGTCACCACCTCGTCGATCTCGGCGTCGGCCCAGGCGACGCAGTAAGCGTGCGTCTCGCCGCCGAACTTCTCGCGGCCGAGCCGCAGCTCGTACAGCGAGGACGAGGTCGTGCCGTCCATGTACTCGCGCATCAGGTCGAACACCGACCAGGTGGCGAAGCACTTGAGCGCGAGCAGCACGCGCGCGCCGGAACGCTCGCGGACCTGCTGGATCATCCGCAGATTGCGCAGCAGCTTCGCCTTGTCGACGAGGTAATAGGGGGTTTCGATCATCGCAGCGCCGGGGGTCTGGGGTGAAATCGCGCACTCCGCGGGAGTTGCGCATCCCGCGGATCCGTTGCAGCCGCTCCGCGGGCTCGGCGCGTAGTTTACTGTCACGCGGCGGGAAAATCAGGCGCAATCGCGAAGCCGGCCGGTGGCTGTCCGGACCCGGCCGCGTGCCGTATTCTCTGCTCCCATCATGCCGCCATCCGCCTCCCCCCGGATCCTGCTCGTCGACGACGACGCCGGCCTCGCCGCAATGCTCGCCGAGATCCTGCGGCTGCACGGCTTCGAGGTCGATGGCGTCGCGCGTGGCGAGACGGCGCTGACGGCGATCCGCGCCCGGCCACCCGATCTCGTGGTGCTCGACGTCATGCTGCCGGGCATCAGCGGCTTCGATGTGCTGACTCGTCTGCGCGAGAATTCCGACGTCCCGGTCATCATGCTGACCGCGCGCGGCGCGGAATCCGAGCGTATCGCGGGCCTGACCCGCGGCGCCGACGACTACCTCGGCAAACCGTTCAATCCGCTCGAGCTGGTTGCGCGCATCCGCGCGATCCTGAAGCGCGCACCGGGTCGCGGCAGTACGACGCGGGCGGCGCAGGATGAGCTCTCGGCCGGCACGCTGCGGCTCGACCTGAAGCGTTTCGAGCTGTGGGCCGGCGAGCGGTTGCTGGCGGTGACCCCGGCGGAGCTGCGCGTGCTCGAAGTGCTGATGCGCCGCCAGGGCGAAGTGCTCTCGCGCGCCGAGCTCACCGAATTCGCCATGCAGCGCCCGCTCGAACCATACGATCGCAGCATCGATACGATCATGAGTCGGCTGCGTCGCAAGCTCGCCGACGCGCAGGTCGACAATCCGCGCCTGCACGGCGTGCGCGGCCACGGCTACGTGCTCGACGTCATGGCGGGCACGCCGTGATCCGCGCGCCGGGCTCGCCGCTCTACTGGCGGCTGTTCCTCACGGTCGCCGCAGCGATCGTGCTGTTCATCGCGCTCGCGATCGTGACGCTCGCCCTGCTCGTCTCGCGCGAACTCGAAGGCTACGTGCACGCGCGGCAAAGTCCGCTCGGGCAGCAGGCGGCCGATGTGTTCACGCGAGGCGGGCACGACGCACTGCGCCGCTGGCTCACAGGCGGCGCAGCAGGCATCCCCGGCGACGTGACTGTCTATGTCGTGGCGCCGGACGGCACCGAGCTGCTCGGACGCGAACTGCCCGGCTGGTCGGCGCGCATGATGCGCGCGATCGCCGCACACGGCCCGGATCCGCATCCTGACAACTATCGCCCCACGGTGCTGGCCCCGCAGCTCGTCGGTGCAAACGGCGAAGTGCTGTCCTTGTTCGTGATGCCGCGCAACGTGGGCCCGTGGGGCAGCAGCAGGACGACGCTCGCGCTGCTCGCCCTGGCACTGCTGGTGATCGCGGCCGCCGCCTGGCTGGTCGTGCGTGCCCTGACGCGACCGATCAGCGAGCTGCAGCTTGCCGTTCGCGGGCTCGCTTCCGGCCGCATCGAGGCGCGCGTACCGACGCGCATCGCGTCGCGCCGCGACGAGCTCGGCGCGCTCGCGACCGACTTCAATGCGATGGCGGACCGGCTTGCCCGGCTGCTCGAGCATCGCGAACACCTGCTGCGCGACGTCTCACATGAATTGCGCTCGCCGCTCACGCGACTGCAGGCCGCTACCGTGCTCGCCGCGCACCACGGCGGGCTCGCGCCGGCCGATCGCGAACGCATCGAGCGCGAGATCCGGCGCATGGACGCACTGATCGGCGACATCCTGCGGTATTCGTGGCTCGGCGACGCCACCTCGATGGCCCGCCGCCTGGTGCGGATAGACGAACTGCTGCGCGACATCGCGCGCGACGGCGAGCTGATCGCCGCCGGGCGCGGTGTGGCGCTGCGGCTGAGCGCCGCGCCCGGCCAGGTCGTCGTCGGCGACCCTGCGCTGCTGCGCAGCGCGTTTGACAATCTCGTACGCAACGCGATCCGTCACGCCCCGCCGGGCAGCGAGGTCGAGATCGCCGCCGTGACGGGCGATGCGATCGGCATCGAGGTGCGCGATCGCGGCGAGGGAGTGCCCGCGGAATACATTGAGCGCATCTTCGAGCCCTGGTTCAGGGTGCCACGCGCAGCAGGTGCCGACCGCGACTCATCGGCCGACGACAGCGGATCGACCGACGGCGGACTCGGCCTGGCGATCGCGCGCCGCGTGTTCAGGCTGCATGGCGGCGACGTGGCTGCCCTGCCCCGCGACGGCGGCGGGCTCACGCTCACAGTTCACCTGCCGCCGGCGCAGGTCAGCTGAGCCGCACGCCCGACCGACGGCCCGTTGGGGCTTGCGCCCCGGCGACCCGCCGTTGACGTTCCGTTGACACCACGCGCCCGCGCTTGTCCATACACTGGTGGCCTGCAGACCGTGTCTATTGACGGCACGCCCCGCGTGTCCGAAGGTCAGGTCGCCACACATCAGGAGATACGAGAACATGAGCGTCGCGCAATCCACCACCGCTCCGACGAGCAAGCTCAAGTCGTGGCTCTACCGGCCACCGTTCGTCGGCCTGCTGGCCTTCATCGTCGTATTCGTGGTGCAGGCGCTCGGACACACGGTGATGATCGTCATGGAGGACATCTTCGGCGAGAACCACGTGATCCTCGCGGCGTTCCTCGTCGGCCTCGCCGGCGCGGCACTGCTGCTGGTCGGCATGCGCAACCGCAACGAGGTCGCCTCGACCTGGTACGGCTTCTGGGCCGGCACGCTGCTGTGGACCGGCTGGATCGAGTTCTCGTTCGTCTGGTCGGCCCAGACGCTGGGTGTGCCGGATCTGATGGACCCGAGGGTCTCAGGGGAGATCCAGACCAAGGGCGAATACCTCGTGATGATGTCCTCGGTCGGCCTGTTGGGCGCGACGCTCGCCTACTTCCTCATGAACAAAGAGACGAAGTGCAACATGTTCCTGTGGATCCAGCGTTACGCGCACCTGAAGACCGGCAAGCCGAACCACGCACAGGAGCGCAATTTCGCCGCGATCACCTCGCTCGAGACGATCTACGTGCTGTGGTTCTGCTACCTGATGCTGCTGTTCATCTACGACGAGAGCATCCTCGGCGACCACCACCCTGTGACTTACGTGATCTTCTTCCTGATGATCATCTGGGCGGGTTACCTGTTCCTGCGCCTGATGAAATTCTGGAAAGTGACCACCGCGGTCCGCTATGGCATCCCGACCGCGATCATCGCGTGGAACGCGGTGGAGATCGCGGGCCGCTGGCACCTCTTCACCGAGTTCTGGGAGAAGCCATGGGACTACGCGCTGGAAATGACCCTGTTCACGGTCGGGCTCGCGATCGCCGGCTGGCTCGCGATCCGCACGCCGGCGAACGTCAAGGCCGAGCTGTCGCGCCAGCAGCTGGCGGCAGCGGCAAGCCGGAGGGCGACGACCGGTGATCGCCGCGGCGGGAGGTGGTGTGCGATGAACCAGCCCGCCGCCTACCCCGTCGTCCCGCTCGAGCGCGACGAGATCTCGATCTGCGTCGTGCAGTCGCGTGTGCGCGCGGTCGACGTGAAGAACCGCGACGCGACGCTCGCCGCCAACCTCGAGCACATGCTCGGGCTGATCGACGCGGCCAACGGCTGGCTCGGCCCGAAGGATCTCGTGATGTTCCACGAGTTCCCGATCACCGGCTTCGACGCCCGCTGGCGGCGCG
>DAOQXO010000065.1:4947-14237 GCA_035342635.1 Steroidobacteraceae bacterium | reverse complement strand
GATCGCCAGCAGCACCTCCGGTGGCAGGCGATGGCGCAGCACGCTGCGCAACAGCCAGTCGTCCGACCAAGCGCGCGGTGTGGCTGGCGCGGTCTGCACGAACGGGGCCGCGACGGCCATCAGCGCACCGCCTGGTAACCGCCCGGCCTGCCCGATGGCGAGTACACGAACTGCCAGAGCTGGGCCCGGCGCGCTCGGAACGAAGCGGCGGAACTCAGCAACCAGAATCTCCACATGCGGCGGAAACGCTCGCCGTATTTCGCCGCGATCTGCGACCAGCCGGCTTCGAAGCGGCGATGCCACTCGAGCAGGGTGCGGTCATAGTCGGGGCCGAAGCCATGCCAGTCCTCGAGCACCCAGCGGGGCTCGGCGGCCTGCCCGATCTGGGCGATCGAGGGCAGCATCGAGTTCGGAAAGATGTACTTCTCGATCCACGGATCGGTGACGGTCACCGAGCGGTTCGAGCCGATCGTGTGCAGCAGGAAGAGACCATCGGGCGCGAGCAGTTCGCGCACCTTGTCGAAATAGGTGCGGTAGTTGCGCGCACCGACATGCTCGAACATGCCGAGCGACCAGATGCGGTCGTAGCGGCCGGTGAGCCGGCGGTAGTCGTCCAGGCGGATCTCGACCGGCAGGTCACTGCAGCGCAGGCGCGCGGCTGCAGCCTGGTGTTCCGACACCGTGATGCCGGTCACCGTGACGCCATAGCGCTCGGCGGCGAACAGCGCCGCGCCGCCCCAGCCGCAGCCGATGTCGAGCACCTGCATGCCGGGCTCGAGGCCGAGCTTGCGGCACACGAGATCGAGCTTGTGCTCCTGCGCTTCATCGAGGTTCGCTGCGCGCAGCCACCAGGCGCAGCTGTAGATCATGCGTGCATCGAGCATGCGCTCGTAGAGGTCGTCGCCGATGTCGTAGTGCGAGCGGCCAACGATGTAAGCCCGTCGCGGGCTCTGCGGATTGCGCAGTCTCGCGAGCAGCGCGGTCGCCAGCACGCGCATCGAGCGCAGGCGCCGGTCGACTCCCAGGCAAAGCACGCGGGTCAGCATTTCGTCCAGCCGCTCGCAGTCCCACCAGCCGTCCATGTAGGACTCGCCCGCGCCGAGCGCGCCCTGCGCGAGCACGCGTGCGGGCATACGCGGATCGTGTACGGTGATGTCCCAGGGCCGCGTGCCGCCGAGCGCGACGTCGGCAGGTTCGAGCAGTTGCGCGAGCGCGCGGTACTCGGCCGTCGGCGCCTTCGCGGCGGGGACGGGCATCGTTGTCGCCATGGGTGCAATCCTCGATGGCTGGACGGATACGCCAACGCTACGACTGTCGGCAGGGTGGCGCAATCCTGGCGAGGCAGGAGACGCTGGGCTGTTGGCATGCGGCCAGTTATGATGGCTTGGGGGGCTTATAATGAATACAAGACGGATCCTGGTGGTCGCGGCGGCGGTCATGTCAGTCACTGCCTGCACGACAACCCGGCAGGTCGCGGATACCAGCTTCACACCGCCGCAGGGCGACTACCGCCTGATCGTCATGCAGCCCGACATTTCCGTCGGTCTCCTCACGGCCGGAGGGGTGGTCGAGCAGCGCGAGGACTGGACTGATCAGGCCACAGCGAATGTCCTGCAGTCCCTGCGTGCGATGCACGCGGCCCGCGGCGGAAACGCGATGATTGCGGCAACGCGGGAGGAGAGCGGATGGGATGTGGCGGAAGTCACGGATCTCGTCCGGCTGCACGAGGCGGTAGGCGCCTCGATCACCCTGCACAAGTACCTGGGTCTCGCGCTTCCTACTAAGAAGAACCGCTTCGACTGGACGCTCGGTGAGCAGGCCGTCGAGTTCGGCAGGGCGACTCGGTTCGACTACGCCTTATTCCTGCATGCACAGGACAGTTTTTCGTCGGCCGGTAGAGTTGCGCTGCAGGTCGCGGGATTCCTGAGTTGCGCGGTCGGCGTATGCGTTATGGCGACCGGCGGCCAACAGTCCGCGTTCGCATCCTTGGTCGACCTCAAGACCGGGCAGGTCGTGTGGTTCAACACACTCGCCTCGTCGGTCGGCGATATTCGCACTGCCGAAGGCGCGGACAAGTTGGTGAAGGCGCTGTTGGGCGACATGAAGCCCGGCGCACCTGTTGGCAAACCAGCCGGCTGAGCGGAAAGCGTGGCCGGTTTCCTGAGGCGGCGGGACGTCCTGACACAAGGGCTCTGCGGTTGTGGGTTGGTCGTGGCCGGCTGGCCGGCATCCGCGCGCGTCAACCCGATGAGCCTCGCGCCGCTCGTGCATCCAGGATATGTGCCCGCCGACGCGGATGAACGTGGTCTCTGGCAGCAGTGCGAGGAGTTCGAGTATGAGCTGGCGTCGTCGAATCTGCTGCTGCAGGACCCGACGGTGCAGTCCTATGTGCATGCCATCACCAATCGTCTACTCGGTGAGCGGGACTTCGGCATCCGGACGTATGTCGTGCGCGACGCCGAGTTTAATGCCTCGATGTTTCCGAATGGCATGATGCTTGTGCACACCGGACTTCTCGCACGCATGCGCAACGAGGCGCAGCTCGCCGCGGTGCTTGGGCACGAATGCGGTCACTACCTGCGGCGGCATTCGTTGGAGCGACACCGCGACCTGAAGCGTAAGAGCGCTGCAGCCGCCATTGTCGGGCTCGCAGCAGCCGGCGCCACAGGGGCGACTGGCAGCAACTGGTTCGACCTCGCAAACAGTATCAACACGATGTTGGTCCTCTCCGTCTATACGTTCAGTCGTGGCCAGGAGAGCGAAGCCGATGCCTACGGTCTCAAGCTGCTGGCGGAGTGTGGCTATATGCCCGGTGCCGCCGCGGCGGTCTGGGCGCAGATCATCGCCGAGCGCAAGGCGAGTGCGGTAGCGCGGAAGAAGCGCTACCGGGACCATTCAGCCTCGGAGTATTCGACACATCCGCCATCGCAGGAGCGGATGGAGGACCTTGCGGCCTCGGCTGACGACATCGCCTCGCGCGTGCATGACTCGCGGGAGTTCGAGGACCGCCGCGCTGAATGGCTGGCGCTAGCGGCTCCGATCCGCTTCTCGCTACTCGAGGAGCAGATTAAGCTCAACGATCCCGGCGCGAGCCTCTATCTGCTTGAAAGCCTCGCGGTGGACGGTTGGACCGGCACTCTCAGATTCTTCGAGGGCGAGGCGTATCGTCTGCGCGGCGGTGTTGATGACGTGGCGCGCGCGACGGCGGCGTATCTCGCGGCCGTAGCCTTTACTGACGCGCCGCCCGAGGCGTGGCGTGCGCATGGCTATGCGCAAATCCAGTCGGGCCATGCCGACGACGGCCGGCGCGCACTTGCCCACTATCTGGAACTGAAGCCGGATGCCGTAGATGCGGCGATGGTGCGCTTCACGCTGGTGCAATGAAGGGATGAGAATGACTACCATCAAGGCTTTCGCGCGGGTCCTTACGTGCTTCACACTAGCCGCCTGTGTGCCTACCTACACGCTGGTGTCGCCGGGCCGCGTGGCTGTGTCGAAGGGAGCAATGGTCGTTGAGCCGAAGTCGGCCTGGAACAGGGTGCCGAACGGGCCACAGACCATTCCGCGCCAGGAGAACTGGACACACAATGGACCATTGCTCGAGTCGATTACATTCATTGGCGGACTGGTGCCCGGTGAGGCGATTGCCAAGCAGAAGGCGAAGGACGACCGTCAGGTGCCTCCGTTCCGCGCAGACATGACACCCCAGGACCTGGTCTCGATGATCGAGTCGTACTACCGAATTAGGGTCGGAGCGGCAGTGTACGAGACGACGGATGTGCGGCCAGTCGTCTTTCTCGGGCAACCCGCCGTGCAGGTCGACTTTTCCTACGTTGTTGCAGATGAGGTGAAGCGGCTTGGCCGCTCGAAACTTGCAATCATCGACGGCAAGCTCTTTGCGATGTCGCTCGATGGTACGGCACTGCATTACTTCGCGGACGCATTGCCCGAGTTTGAGGAGATAGTGGCTTCCGCGGCAAGGCGCTAGAGGCCCGCGCACGGCCCCGGCGGGCCCCGACTGGCCGATCAGGGTGAGCTGCTGCCTGTGACGCCGCAGTCGAACGGCAGCCAGTGCGCGATCCCGGGCGCATAATGCGCAATCCACGGGCCCGCGAAGGTGAGCGCGGCTGAGGCGAGCAGCGCTAAGCACGCCACGCGCCGGGCCGCGGGCCGCGCCGCGAAGCCGGCGAAGCGCTGCGCGCCGAGCGCGGTGGCGAACATCGCCGGTGCGGTGCCGAGGCCGAAGGCGACCATCGTCGACGGCGAGCGCCACGCGTCGAGTTGCAGACCCGCGATCATCAACATCGTGTAGAGGATGCCGCAGGGCATCCAGCCCCAGATCATGCCGAAAGCGGCCGCGCGCGGCAGGTTCGTGACCGGCAGCAGCCGGCGGCCGAGCGGCGCGAGCTTCGGCCACAGGCGCCGGCCAAGTCCGGTGCCCGGATCGCGCAGGCTGCCGAATGCGACCAGTGCGCCGGCGAGCAGCGCTACGCCCGCGAGGACGCGCAGCGCATGCCGCACCGCTTCGATGTCGAGCCAGTCGACGATCACGCCCAGCGCGCCGCCAAATACCAGGCCAGCGAGCGCATAGGAGGAGATACGGCCGAGCTGGTAGCCGGCGAGCAGGTCGAGACGCGGCCGACCGTCCGCGCGCTCAGCGGTGCCGATGCCGAGCGCGGCCGTGATGCCGCCGCACATCAGGATGCAATGACCGCCGGCGATGAGGCCGAGCAGCATTGCCGCGCCGAGCGTGATCGGGTCGCTCATGGCGCGGGCGGGTCCGCGGGCGGCGCCTCCCCGGGCGACGCGTCGACCCGCGCATCGGGGTCGTCGAGCAGAGGCAGCAGGCGCGGTGTGTCGAAATCGTCGAACTGGTCGTGGTCGACGGCCCAGAAGAAGGCGATGCCGGCACCGACCAGCAGCAGTATCGACAGCGGGATCATGACGACGAGTATGTTCATGTGGCTGCCGGCACCGGCGCGATGGCCGCGACCGCACGCGACGCCGGCTCGCGCCCGATGCGCAGCGCATTCAGCACGACGACGAGCGAACTCATCGACATTCCGATCGCCGCGAGCCACGGCGGAATGAATCCGAGCGCGCCGAGCGGCACGACCGAGAGGTTGTAGATCATCGCCCAGCGCTGGTTCTGCCTGAGGATGCGCAGCGTACTGCGGGCAATGACGCGCGCCTGCGGCAGCATCCCGAGGCGTCCGCCGGACAGCACGATGTCGCTCGTGGCCTGCGCGAGTTCGGCGCCCCCGGCGAGCGCGATCGACACGTCGGCACCGGCCAGCACCGGCGCGTCGTTGATGCCATCGCCCACCGCGGCGACGCGCGCTCCTGCGGCACGCAACTCGGCGAGGCGTGCCAGCTTTTCGTCGGGACGCTGGCGCGCGCGCCATTGCGCGATGCCGAGGCGGTGGGCGACGGCCGCGACCTTTGTGTCGCCGTCGCCGCTCGCGATCTCGGCAGTGAGCCCAGCGGCCACCAGCGCATCGATCGCCGCGCGCGCATCGGGGCGCAGGCGCTCGGCAAGCCGGAACGCCGCGATCGGTCCCTCGTCGACCGCAAGCACGACGGCGTCCGCGAGTTCCGGCGCGGCCTCGCGCGCCAGCGCGAAATCGGCACGGCCGAGCCGCAGGCGACGCCCGTCGACGATGCCTTCGAGGCCGCCACCCGCCTCGGTACGTTGCGCCCGCACCTCGGGCAGGTCGATGTCGGCGGCGACGCCGGCCGCGATCGCCCGCGCCACCGGGTGGCGACTGCCGCGCGCCAGCGCTGCCGCGAGCCGCAGCGCGGCGTCGCGATCGATGCCCGCGTGCGCCTCGATGCTCTCGAGCCGCAGGGTCGGTTCGGTGAGCGTGCCGGTCTTGTCGAACACGATGTGGGTCGCGCGCGCCAGGTTTTCGATCGCATCCGGGCGCACGACGAGCACGCCGCGCCGCGCGAGTACACCGAGCGAGCGCGTGATCGCCGCGGGTACCGCGAGCGCGAAGGCGCACGGGCAGGAAACCACCAGCACGGCGAGTGTGGCGGTGAATGCGCGCGACGGATCGACCAAGCTCCAGATCGTCGCGGTGAGCGCCGCAAGGGTCAGTACGCGCGCGACGAAACCGGCGGCGGCGCGCTCGCCCGCCGCGGCGAGGCGCGGCCGCTCGGTGGCGGCCCGGGTGACCAGCGCGACGATGCCGGAGAGCACCGTGTCGGCGCCGACGCGCTCGACGCGCATCACGATCGGTCCGTCGAGCAGCATGCTGCCGGCGACGAGCGGCTCGCCGCGCTGTCTGGCAACGGCCGCGGACTCACCCGAGACGAGCGATTCGTCGACGCGGCAGCGGGCGGATTCGAGCACGCCGTCGGCCGGGATGCCGCTGCCCGTATCGACATGCACGCGGTCGCCGCGCACGAGTTCGATCGCGCCGATGCGCTCGAGCTTGCCGCTGGCGTCGATGCGGTCGGCATAGGTCGGAGTCAGCCGGGCGAGCGCGTCGGTCAGGTCGCCGGCGCGGTGGCGCGCGCGCATCTCGAGGTAGCGGCCGAACAGCAGGAAGAGCACGAACATGCTGACCGAGTCGAAGTACACCTCGCCGGTGCCACGGTAGGCCTCGTAGATGCTCGCGGCATAGATCAGCGCGATGGCGATCGCGACGGGCACGTCCACGCCGAGGCGCCGGGCGCGCAGCGTGCGCACGGCGCCCGCAAAGAAAGGGCGGGCCGAATAGAACACCACCGGCGTGCAGGCGAGCAGGCCGAGCCAGCGCAGCAGTTCGCGCGCGGCCGGGTCGATGCCTTCGAAGGCGCCGAAGTACAGGCCGCTCGCGTACATCATCGCCTGCATGGCGCCGAATCCGGCCACGACCAGCTGCTTGAGCGCGGTACGCTGCTCGCGCTGGCGCACATCGTCGAGCGCCGCCGCATCGAGCGGCAGTGGCCGGTAGCCCGTGCGCTCCAGGGTGTCGAGTATCGCGGCCAGCGAGCCCCGTTCCCGTTCCCACACGATGCGCGCGCGCCGGGCGGTGGCGTTCACCTGCACGGTGACGAGGCCAGGCAGCGCGGCGAGGGCGCGCTCGATCAACCACACGCAGGCCGCGCAGCGCAGGCCCTCGATCAGCACCACCGCTTCGCTGCGGCCGCCGGCGAGGTCACGCACGACGTGCCGCTCGAGCGCGGGTCGCGACCACGCCTGGTTCGAAGGCATATCGTCAGCGGATGCCGCGCGCGGCGCAGGCGCGCTGCGCAGGCGGTAATAGTCGGCGAGTCCCAGCTGGTCGATCCACTCCGCCGCGGCACGGCAGCCGTGGCAGCACACCGGATGAAGCTGTCCCGCAACGCGTGCCTGTGGCGCATCGGTGTCTGGCAGCGGTTCGCCGCAGTGCCAGCACCCGCGCGCCGCGGCGTTCATTGCGGAACCTCGGGGTCGGGCGGTGGGTCGGCGCGCCCGGCCGGCATCTTCAGGACCGTGGCCCCTTGCGTGGACAGCGCCTCGTCATCATAGCGGGCGCCGAGCACGACCAACGCGATGCAGCCTGCGACGACCGCGGCGAACAGCGCGCCGCCGAGCCACAGGATCGGCTGGCGGTACCAGATTGCGCCGTCGTGGGTCACCGCCGTGCCAGTCGATCGCCCGACTGCGATCGCAGCCAGGCGATGATCACGCGCGTGTCGTCCTGGTTGAGTCGCGCCTTCCACGCCGGCATCACGCCATGCAGGCCATTGGTGATGACGCGCTCGATAGCCGCGAGATCGCCGTTGCTCCAGGTCCAGATCGAATCGGTGAGGTTCGGTGCGCCCATGATCGGGTTGCCCTTGCCGTCACTGCCGTGGCAGGCGGAGCACAACGCAAACCCGGCTTCGCCGGTCGTGGCCCTGGCGGAATCGTGCGGCGCGCCCGACAGGCTGAGCACGTAGTGCGCGATATCGGTGACCGTGTCCGCGCCCAGCGTGCCGAGTGGCGGCATCAGGCCCTGGCGCCCTTCGAGGATGCTGGTGGTGATCGAGGCGTCGTCGCCGCCCCATGTCCAGTCGCCGTCGACGAGGTTCGGTGCGCCTAGCAGATGGTTGCCGCGTGCATCGCGTTGATGGCAGGCGGCGCAGTTGTCGATGAACAGTCGCCCGCCGATCTGCTGCGCGAGCGGGTTCGCCGCAAGCTGTTCCGGCGACAACTGCGCGAAGCGGCCCTTCAGTTCGGCCACGTTGGCCTCGTTCAGCGCGACTTGCGTCGCATGCTGGTCGATCTGGGTCCAGCCGAGCAGACCCGTCCACGCGCCGAATCCCGGGTACAGCAGCAGGTAGATGAACGAGCAGGCGAACAGGCCCGCCGACGCGACGACCCACCAGCCCGGCAGCTTGCGTACGCTCTCGCGCAGCGCGCCATGCGCCCAGACGTGGCCCGTCGTGCCGTCTTCCAGCGTCGGGATTTCGACCTTCTGCGCCCAGTAGTACAGGAACAGCGTGACGCCGAGGTTGAATACCACCAGGGCCATCACCCACAGCGACCAGAACGTGCTCATGAGTCCTCCCCGGAATCCGACATCGGCAGGCGCGCGAGCGCGTCGTACTTCTGCTTGTGACCCGCGTGCCACACCCAGGCCCATATGCTGATGAAGATCACCATCATCATCACGGTCACGATGCCGGCCACCTGTCCCCAGAGAGGACTCATGTCGGCTCTTCCGCTGTCTGCGGCGGCAAGCCGAGACCCTGCAGGTAGGCGATCAGTGCATCCATCGCGGTCTTGCCCTCGAGCGCCGCCGGTGCCGCCGCAATGTCGTCGTCCGTGTACGGGTCGCCGAGGCGCTTCAGTCCGCGCATGCGCGCCACGATGTCGTCGCTGTCGATCGGCTCGTCGGCGAGCCACGGATAGCCCGGCATGTTGGACTGGGGCACGACCGAGCGCGGGTCCAGCAGGTGCAGGCGCTGCCACTCGTCGGAGTACTTGCCGCCGAGCCGCGCGAGATCGGGCCCGGTGCGCTTGGATCCCCACTGGTGCGGACGGTCGTAGACCGATTCGCTCGACACCGAGTACGCCCCGTAGCGCTGGGTCTCGGCTCGCAGCGAACGGATCATCTGCGTGTGGCAGACATAGCAGCCCTCGCGCACGTAGATGTCCTTGCCGGCAAGACGCAGCGCATCGTAGGGTTTCACGTTTTCGGCCGCGGTGATGCGGTGCGCCTCGACGAACAGCGGGGTGATCTCGGCGAGGCCGCCGATCGACACCATGATAGCGGCCGAAAACGTGAAACCCTCCGATGCGCTGCGTCTTGCCGGCAAGGACATCTACGTGCGCG
>DAOQXO010000065.1:0-4937 GCA_035342635.1 Steroidobacteraceae bacterium | reverse complement strand
GCTTCGAAGTACTTGTAGCCTTTGGCCATGATGCGCTCCTCAGGCCCGGGCCGGCACGGGCGCCGGCGTCTGCTGCGGTTCCGGCTCCGGAATCGGCACCGGTATCGGCTTGATGAGGTGGGCCCGGGCGTGGGCGGCGGTGTGCCACAGGTTCCAGGCCATGACTACCATGCCGGCCACGATCAACAATCCGCCGAAGAAGCGGATCAGGTAGAACGGTCGCACGGCCATCAGGCTGTCGATGAACGGATAGATCAGGACCCCGTTCGCATCGGTTGCGCGCCACATCAGGCCCTCGGTCACCCCCGCGGTCCACATCGAGGCGACGTACATCACGAGTCCGGTGACATGCAGCCAGAAGTGCCACTCCATGCCACGCTTCGAATGCATGGCCGGTCGGCCGAGCGCGCGCGGCGCCATCGCGTAGAGCGAACCGATCGTGATCATCGCCACCCAGCCGATCGCGCCGGAGTGCACGTGCGCCACGGTCCAGTCGGTGTAGTGGGAGAGGGAATTGACGGTCTTGACGGCCATCAGCGAGCCCTCGGTGGTTGCGGCCGCGTAGAACACCAGCGCGATCACCATGAATTTCGCGGCGGGATCAGATGCGACCCGCCGCCAGGCGCCGTTGAAGGTCAGCAGACCGTTCGCCGCCGAGCCCCAGCTCGGCATCAGCAGCACGATCGAGAACGCCATGCCGACCGACTGCACCCAGTCGGGCAGGGCCGTGTACATCAGGTGGTGCGATCCGGCCCACATGTAGACCGAGATCAGCGCCCAGAAATTGACGATCGAGAAGCGGTAGCTCCACAGGGGCTGCTGCGCCTGGCGTGGAACGAAGTAGTACATCATTCCGAGGAAGCCGGCGGTCAGGAAAAATGCGACGGCATTGTGCCCGTACCACCACTGCACCATTGCATCGACGGTGCCCGAGTACACCGGATAGGACTTGGTCAGCGAGATCGGCAGCACGATGTTGTTGACGATGTGCAGCAGGGCGACGGCAATGATGAACGCGCCGTAGTACCAGTTGGCCACGTAGATGTGCTTGATGCGCCGGCGCGCGAGCGTGGCGAAGAACACCACGCCGAAGCTGACCCAGACGACCGCCACCAGCAGGTCGATCAGCCATTCGGGCTCGGCATATTCCTTGCTCTGGGTGATGCCGAGCGGCATCGTGACCATCGCCAGGATGCAGACAAGCTGCCAGCTCCAGAAAGTGAAGTTGGCGAGGCGTGGCAGGGCGAGGCGCGTGTGCCCGGTGCGCTGTGCGACGTAGTAGCAGGTACCCATCAGCGCCGAGCCGCCGAAGGCGAAGATCACGCCGAAGGTGTGATCGGGTCGCAGGCGGCTGAAGGTGAGCCAGGACGTTTCGAAATTGAGTGCGGGCCAGGCGAGTTGTGCGGCGACGAACACGCCGATCGACATGCCGATGACACCCCAGACGGCCGCGGCGAGCAGGAACAGGCGTACGACCTGGTCATTGTAAGTCTCATTCTGGGGCATACGGGGACTCCGTGGCTGAACCGCCTATTATGGCGCGCGACGCACGCGCCGCGCAGTTCTGGGTAGCACAGCTGCGGCCCAGGCTCGGGGCCAGTGCAACTGACTCTCTGTTGCGTTCGACGAGGAAGCGCACCAGCGCGGCCAGTTCCTCCACGCTGCGTACGCTCGAATTGACGACCCGGTACTTGCCCGCGACGACCAGTGTCGGCGTGCCCTCGACCGCGTAGGCTTGGACGAGCCGGTCCGACTCCATCATTTTCATGTCGACCTCGATGGACCTGGCGGCGTCGAGTACGGCCTGCTGCGTCACGCCGGCCGTGCGCGCGAAGAAGCGGGCGACGAGCCCGATGGTCGGCCGCGGCACCTTGAGCCGGTGGGTCAGCGGATCGACCACCGCGAGTTCGCCGGTTTCCCAGATGGCCGCGTACATGGGTCCGTGGACCTGCGCCTCGATGCCGAGGACCTGCGCGACGTGGAATGCGCGCTGGAAGAGCGGCCAGGACTCCGCGGCATTCCACGAGGCTGGCACGTACACGACCTCGGCCTCGGGCGGCAGCCCTGCCTTGACCTGCTGCATGATCGGCTCGAACTGGTTGCAGGCCGGGCAGCCGAACGAGAACACCTCGACGACCTCGACCTTGCCGGGCGGAACCTGCGTGGGCACCGGCGGGTCGAGCAGCACGTAGTGCCGGCCTTCGATCCAGGGCGCGTCGGCACCGGCGGCAGTTGCGCCGGTGCAGGACAGCAACGCACCGAGCAGTGCGCGCACCAGTACGGGGGCATGGCGGATCGGTTTCACGGGCACCTCGTTCTTTGAGCGCCAATATTCTAGCGGCACCTGCGCGTGCGTGTCCGCCGAGCGATCGACAACGTACTCGATGCCTTTGACGACGCGACTTGCACGAGCCGGGCACGCATCGTGCCCCCGGGCGGCCGGATCGTCATCGTGCAGGCGGCGATCCGGGAGCCCCGTGCCGCGGGCAGGGATTTCACTTATGCGCACCATTCCCTGTCATCGGGTACGCTCGATGGACCGGCGTTCCGACCGCGGAGACTGATCAGCGACCATGAAAACCAGCTGGAAGAGAGAGACGATTGCGGTACACGGCGGTTACTCGCCCGACCCGACGACGCGCGCCGTTGCCGTGCCGATCTACCAGACCGTGGCGTATGCGTTCGACGACACGCAGCACGGCGCCGACCTGTTCGACCTCAAGGTCGAAGGCAACATCTATACGCGGATCATGAATCCGACGCAGGCGGTGCTCGAGCAGCGCGTCGCCGCGCTGGAAGGGGGCATCGGCGCACTCGCGCTCGCCTCCGGGCAGGCCGCGGTCACCTATGCGATCATGACGATCGCCGAGGCCGGCGACAATATCGTCGCGGCGAGCACGCTGTATGGCGGCACCTACAACCTGTTCGCGCACACGCTGCCGCAATACGGCATCGAGGTGCGCTTCGCCGACTACCGCGAGCCGAACGCGTTCGAACCACTGATCGATGCGCGCACCAAGGCGATCTTCTGCGAGTCGGTCGGCAATCCGCTCGGCAACGTGACCGATTTCGAGCAGCTCGCGAAGATCGCGCATGCCCATGGACTGCCGCTGATCGTCGACAACACGGTGCCGACGCCGCACCTGTGCCGGCCGTTCGAGCACGGCGCCGACATCATCGTGCACTCGCTGACCAAGGGCATGGGCGGCCACGGCACGAGCGTCGGCGGCGCGATCGTCGATTCCGGGAAGTTTCCGTGGGCCGAGCACAAGCAGCGCTTCCGGCGCCTGAACGAGCCCGATGTGAGCTATCACGGCGTCGTCTACACCGAGGCGCTGGGGCCGGCCGCGTACATCGGTCGCGCGCGCGTCGTGCCGCTGCGCAATACGGGCGCGGCGATCTCCCCGTTCAACGCGTTCCTGCTGCTGCAGGGTATCGAGACACTCGGGCTGCGCATCGATCGCATCAGCGAGAATGCGCTGGCGGTGGCAACGCATCTCGCGGGCCACGAGAAAGTGGGTTGGGTCCGCTACGCGGGCCTCGCCTCGCATCCGGACCACGCTCTCGTGAAGAAATACCTCTCCGGCAAGGCCCCCGGCATCCTGACTTTCGGCCTGCGCAGTGGCCGGGCGGGTGGCGAGCGATTCCAGGACGCGCTCGAGCTCTTCACACGCCTCGTCAATATCAGTGACGCGAAATCGCTCGCGTGCCATCCGGCCTCGACCACCCATCGTCAGCTCTCGCCGGACGAACTCGCGAAGGCGGGTGTCAGCGAGGACATGGTCAGGCTCTCGATCGGCATCGAGCACATCGATGACCTGATCGCCGATATCGACCAGGCGCTCGCCCGCGCGTAATCGAGCAGGACATGAGGCAAACGGCCACCCGGGCGATGCGACTCGATGCACCGGGTGCCGCGTTGCGGCTGCTACAGGCGCCGCTCGCGCCGCTGCGGCCCCATGAGGTGCTGATCGAAGTGAGCGCCTGCGGCGTGTGCCGCACCGATCTGCATCTGCTCGACGGCGAGTTGACTCAGGCCGTCCTGCCAGTGACGCCGGGGCACGAGATCGTCGGGCGCATCGTCGATGCAGGCGCGGCGGTCGAGGGGTTTCGCGGCGGCGATCGCGTCGGTGTGCCGTGGCTGGCGTCGGCCTGCGGCAGTTGCAGCTACTGCGAGGCCGGGCTGGAAAACCTGTGCGAGCGCGCACAGTTCACTGGCTGCACCGTCGATGGCGGCTTCGCCCGGCACGCGATCGCCGATGCGCGCTTCTGCCTCGAGCTGCCCGACCGCTATGACGATGCACATGCCGCGCCGCTGCTGTGCGCCGGCCTCATTGGCTATCGCGCGTATCGCGCGGCTGGCGGCGGCGCGAACCTCGGGCTGTACGGATTCGGTGCGGCCGCGCACCTGCTCGGCCAGGTGGCGTGCGCAGAAGGCCGGCGCGTCTTTGCGCTGACGCGGCCCGGCGACCTCGATGCGCAGCGCTTCGCCCGCGAGCTCGGCGCAGTCTGGGCCAGCGGCTCGAACGAAGCGCCGCCCGAGCCGCTCGATGCTGCCATCATCTTCGCGCCGGTCGGCTCACTCGTGCCGGCAGCGCTCGCGGCCGTGCGCAAGGGCGGGCGGGTCGTCTGCGCCGGCATCCACATGAGCGACATTCCGGCCTTTCCCTATTCGCTGCTGTGGGGCGAGCGCACGGTCTGCTCGGTGGCGAACCTCACGCGCGAAGATGGTCGCGCATTCATGCGCGTTGCCGCGGGGATCGATCTGCGGCCGGCGATCGAACCGTTTGCCCTCGAGCAGGCGAACGACGCGCTCGGTCGCTTGCGGCGCGGTGAGCTGCGAGGCGCCGCGGTGCTGCTGCCGGGCGCCGCCGGCGCCGGGCCCTAGGAGTCTGGGCGGCAGAACCTACTGACGAGTGGAGTGAGGTGAGGTAGTT
>DAOQXO010000064.1:0-14438 GCA_035342635.1 Steroidobacteraceae bacterium | reverse complement strand
GGTCTGGTACGCACGCGGTTACGACGACAAGGCCGAACGGGCGCTGCGCAGCGTCACGGGCACGCTGCCCCCGGACCTCGAGGCCGAGAAGACGCACCTGCTCGCCAATCTGATGATGCACGGCGGGCGCTACGACGAGGCAGTCGCGCTGCTCGACGCCGTCCAGGGCAGCCCCGACTGGGTGGCCTACGCGCGCTTCAATCTGGGGGTCGCCATGGTCCGCAAGGGCCAGCTGGCCGACGCCGACCGCTACCTCACCGGTGTCGGCACCATGGCGGCCGTTTCGCCCGAGATGCTCGCGCTCAAGGACAAGGCGAATCTCGCGCTGGGCTTCGCTTATCTGCAGGCCGATCAGCCGGCGAACGCGAAGCTCGCGCTCGAGCGCGTGCGCCTTGCCGGCCCGCAATCGAACAAGGCGCTGCTCGGCGCCGGTTGGGCGAGCGCGGCGCTCGGTGATTTCGAGGGCGCGCTCGCGCCATGGCTCGAACTGCGCGATCGCAACCTGCTCGACGCCGCGGTGCAGGAGTCCTTCCTTGCGGTGCCGTACGCCTACGGCAAGCTCGGCGCGAATGCTCAGGCCGCCGACTACTACGAAACCGCGATGCGCGAGTTCGACCGCGAGGGCGAGTCGCTCGACGGCGCGATCGCGAGCATCCGTTCGACCCGGTTGCTCGATGAGCTGCTCGCCCAGGAGAGCGAGGAGCGTCAGGGCTGGTTCTGGCAGCTGCGCGACCTGCCGGACGCCCCGCAGTCGCGCTACCTCTACGCCGTGCTGGCCGGACACGATTTCCAGGAAGGCCTGAAGAACTACCGCGACCTCGCGTTCCTCAACCGGCGCCTGGGCGCATGGTTGGAAAGCATGGTCGCCTTCGACGACATGATCGATGCCCGCCAGAAGGCGCACGCCGAGCGACTGCCCCGCGCCGATGGGCTGCTCGCGCAGGACGCACCCGCCCGCATCGAGCGCGAGCGCGGCGAGCTCGAGTCGAAGCTCGATGCGATCGAGCGCAATCACGACGCCGCGGCACTCGGTACGCCCACCGAGCGTGACCAGTGGGCGCGCATCCAGCGTATCGAGCAGGCGCTCGCCAATGGCGACGTGGGGGTCGCCGGCCCGGAACTCGAGGCACTCGAGGACAAGCTGCGGCTCGTCAAGGGCGTGCTGTCATGGCGGCTCGATGAGGCAATGCGCGCGCGCGTCTACCAGCAGCGGCGCGAGATCAAGGATCTCGACGCTGCGCTGCGCGAGGCACAGCGACGCTGGGTGCGTGTCGAGCGCGCGCGCAAGGACGTGCCGACCAACACCGGCGAGTTCGAGGGGCGCATCGCGGCATTGAATGCGCGGCTTGCCGCGCTGCAGTCGCGGCTCGAAAGCGCCCGCGACAGGCAGAACGAGTACCTCGCGACGCGCGCGATCCAGGAACTCGAATCGCAGCAGGCGCGGCTCGCCGCGTATCGGGTGCAGGCGCGCTTCGCGCTTGCGACGATCTACGATCGCGCGGCCAACGAGCCGGCGCCCGCGCCGCAGGCGCCTGTCGTGCCGCCGCCCGCCATCGAGGGCCCGCCGTGAGCGTCGCCCGCCAGTTCGCGGCGCTGTGCGTGCTCGCGCTCGCGGTCGCGTCGCCCCCGGCTGCCCTGGCCGCGCAGAAGCCGAAGGCCGCGCCCACCATCAAGGACCTGCGTGCGCGTCCGCTCGACCTGCAGAAATCCGCGGCGGTGCCCGCTAGCGCATCGCGCGCGATGGACAACTACCGCCGCTTCCTCGAGCTGCAGAACACCGATCCCGAACTGCGCGCGGAAGCGCTGCGGCGACTCGGCGACCTGAATCTCGAGGCCGGCGAACTCGAGCGCATGCAGAGCGAGGTGAACGCGATCGACCTGGCGAGCGCCGAGGCGATCGTGTTGTATACGACCCTGCTCAAGGCCTACCCGAACTATTCGCGCAACGATCAAGTGCTCTACCAGCTCGCGCGCGCCTACGAGACGACCGGGCAACCAGAGAAGGCGCTCGCGACGCTCGACGATATCGTCAGTCGCTATCCGTCCGCGCCGCAGATGGACGAGATCCAGTTCCGCCGCGGCGAGATGCTGTTTTCGGCCAGGGACTATGGCGGCGCGGAAGCGGCCTATGGCCAGGCCATGAAGTTCGGCGAGTCGTCGCCATACTTCGAGCAGAGCCTCTACAAGCACGGCTGGTCGCTGTTCAAGCAGTCGCGCAACGAGGAGAGCCTCGAGTCGTTCGGCGGTGTGCTCGACGCCATGCTGGTCGGGCAGGGCGGCAGGGAGCGGCGCTTCGACGGCCTGTCGCGCGCCGACAGGGAACTCGTCGACGACACACTGCGCGTCATGGCGATCACGTTCTCCTACCTCGACGGCGCCGAATCGCTCGATGCGCACATCGCGCGGCGCGGCACGCCGCCTTATTCACACCTGCTGTACTCGCGCCTTGGTGACTTGTACGTGGACAAGGAGCGCTACCAGGACGCCGCGTCGACCTATCGCGCCTTCGTCAATCGCGACCCGAACAACGAGTACGCGCCGGGCCTGTCGATGCAGGCGATCGAGGCCTACAAGAAGGGCGGCTTCACCGACCTCGTGCTCGACGGCAAGCGCGAGTTCGTCGAGCGCTATCGCTTCGCCGGCCCGTTCTGGCTGGGCCGCGATCGCGCCGCCTACCCCACGGTCACGGCGGAGCTGAAGTCCAACCTGAAGGACGTCGCGCAGTACCACCACGCGACCGCGCAGGCCTCGAAGAAGGTCGAGGACTATCAGCAGGCGGCGCGCTGGTACCGCGACTACCTGGAGTCATTCCCGGACGATCCGGACTCGGCCGCCACCAACTATCTGCTCGCCGAGACGCTGTTCGAGAGCCACCAGTACCTCGATGCGGCGGGCGAGTACCAGCGCACGGCCTACGATTATCCGCGCAGTGCGCAGTCCGCTGCCGCCGGCTATGCCGCACTCGTCGCCCTCCAGCGGCACGAGGAGGCGCTGCCTGCCGCCGACCGGCTCGCGGTGCATGCGCTGGCGGTGGATTCAGGGGTCAGGTTCGCGACCACGTTCCCCGAGCATCCCGACAGCGCGGGCGTGCTGACGCGCGCCGCGCAGGATGTGTTCGCGGCGCGCGACCTGCCACGGGCCATCACGCTCGCCGAAACGCTGCTTGCGCGCGCGCCACCGGTCGACACCGCGAAGCAGCGCATCGCCTGGACGATCATCGGCCAGTCGAACTTCGACCTGCTGTACTTCGACAAGGCCGAGGCGGCCTTCGTCAATGCGCGCACGCTGGCCCCGCCCGGCGACCCGGAGCGCGCCGATCTCACCGAGCGGCTGGCGGCTTCCGTCTACAGGCAGGCCGAAGCCAGGCGCACCTCCGGTGATGCATCGGGCGCGGTCGACGCGTTCCTGCGCGTCGCGGTCGTGGCGCCGGACTCGCAGATCCGCTCGACGGCGACCTACGATGCCGCCGCGCTACTGGTCACGCTGAAGGAATGGGGCAGGGCGGTCCCGGTGCTCGAATCCTTCCGGCGCGACTTCCCCGAGGACAAGCTGCAGCCCGAGGTCACGCGCAGCCTCGCGGTCGCCTATGCGGAGACCGGGCGCGCGGGCGAAGCCGCCGCCGAATTCGAGCGTATCGCGGCCTCGCCGGGCGAGGATCCGGCGGTGCGCCGCGAGGCCGTGGTGCAGGCCGCGGACCTGCACGAGAAAGCGGGCAATTCCGCGCGTTCGGAGGCCATGCTCGAGAAGTTCGTCGCCGATTACCCGACTCCGGTGCTTGACGCGATCGAAGTGCGCCAGCGGCTGGCCGACGCCGCGGCCAGGCGCGGCGACGTGGCGAAGCAGCAGTCCTGGCAGCGCGCCATCATCCTTGCGGATGCGAGCGCCGGCGCCGAACGCAGCGATCGCACCCGCTTTCTCGCCGCCCATGCCCAGCTCGCGCTCGCTGCGCCGGCGCGCGATGCGTTCCGGGGCGTGCGCCTCGTCGCGCCGCTGAAGAACAGCCTCGCGCAGAAGCGCAGCTCGCTCGAGATCGCCCTCGCGGCCTACAAGTCGGCGGCCGATTACCGCATCGCCGATGTCACGACGAGCGCGACCTTCGAGATGGCGGAGCTCTACCGCACGCTCGCGCGCGACCTGATGGAGTCCGAGCGTCCGAAGAACATGGAGGACGAGGCGCTCGAGCAGTACGATCTGCTGCTCGAGGAGCAGGCGTTTCCGTTCGAGGAGCAGGCGATCGCCGTGCATCAGGCGAATGCCGCGCGGGCGCGCGAGGGCGTCTACAACGATGGCGTGAAGGCGAGCTATGCCGCACTCGCGCAGCTGAATCCCGGCCGCTATGGCAAGACCGAGCTGGCGCAGGGCGTCGTCGATGCGCTGACCCTGCTCGAGCCGCCGCCGCCCGTGCCGGTGGTGGTGGACGGTGAAACACCGGCCGCGCCCGCCCCGGTGCCGGCGCCGCCGCCGGCGCGGGCCCTGGCCGATTTCGATCGGGCGGTGGGTCTGGCGCGCGCCGGCGACAACGCCGGTGCAGCGCTCGAGTTCGGCCAGCTGTCGGCGGCGGTACCGCAGTACGCGGCCGTGTTCTTCAACCTGGGTGTCGCACAGCTCAACCAGAATCGGCTGGACGACGCCGAGGCGGCGTTCCGTGCGGCGCTCGAGCGCAATCCGGCGAGCGCGGAGGCGGCGGCAGAGCTCGGCCTCACGCTGCGCATGGCGGGCCGGTTCGAGCAGGCGCGCGCCGCGTACGAGCAGGCGCTGGCCGCGCGCGAGGGCTTCGCGTCGGCGCACCGCAACTACGCGGTGCTGCTCGACCTGTACCTGCAGGAGCCGGCGCCGGCGCTGGCACACCTCGAGCGCTACAGGGAGCTGACCGGCGAGGACAAGCCGGTCAGCGGCTGGATCGCGGAACTGCGCCAGCGTGCCGGCAGCGCACCACCTGCCGCCGATGCCGATCCCGTTGCAGGAGCCGAGCCATGAAGACACTGCCCCTCCTCACCGTGAGCGTGTTGCTCATGCCTTGCGCCTGGGCGCAGGAGCCGCTGCCGACCCCGGAGTCCCTCGAACCGGGGGTCGATACCTCAGCAAGGCCTGCGGTGCCCGCCGGCGGGCAGACCCCTGCCGCCACGGCGCCCACCCCGGCAGCGCCTCCCGCCGCTGCGCCCGCCGATGTGTCGCGCGCCGCGGCCGGCCAGCGAGGCACGCGCGGCGTGATGGACCGCATCGAACTCGATACGACGCAGATCACCGGCAATCGCGAATTGCCGAAGGTGCTGTACATCGTGCCGTGGAAGCAGTCGGACTTGGGCGACCTGATGGGTCGGCCGGCCAACAGCCTGCTCGACGAGGTGCTGGCGCCCGTGGACCGTGACGTGTTTCGCCGCGAAAACCGTTATTACGACGCGCTGCAGCCGGATGCCGCGCAGCGCGCCGACAAAGCTGAGAAATAGGTCGCAGCTTTTTGAACTTATGTCATTCAGTTTGGGAATGCTTGGCTTGCCGTTTTTCGAGGAGAGTCTTCGATGGATCTCTATAGTTCGATAGTTCGCTTCTTCCAGGGCGGGGGACATTGGATGATCCCCATCGCCGTGGTCCTGGTGCTCGGGCTCGCGATTGCGCTCGAGCGCTTCATCTACCTGTGGAATGTCGGGCGGCAGAATCGCTCGCTGTGGTCGGAAATCACCCCGTTGCTGCAGCGGGGCGACTTCCGCGCGGCCGTGCAGCTCACGTCGAAATCCAGTTCCGCGATCGGCCAGATCCTGAACTACGGTCTCGCGCGCGTTGCGACGGCGCGCCGCCGTGACGACATCGAGAAGGCGATGGAAGAGAGCCTGATGGAAGTGGTGCCGAAGATCGAGCGGCGCACTCACTACCTCGCGACCTTCGCCAATCTCGCGACGCTGCTCGGCCTGCTCGGAACCGTGTTCGGCCTGATCCACGCGTTCGCGGCCGTCGCCACGGTGAATCCGGCGGAGAAGGCGAACCTGCTGTCCGCCAGCATTTCGGTGGCGATGAACTGCACGGCCTTCGGCCTGCTGACCGCGGTGCCGCTGCTGTTCATCCATGCCTGGCTGCAGTCGCGCACGACCGCGCTGATCGACAGCCTGGAGATGGCCTCGGTCAAGTTCCTGAACTCGATCACCGAGCGTCGTCCGGACGCCCCGGCCGCGGCCTAGGCGCGAGGAGCCGCCCATGCGCAGGTCCTCCTACGAGGCCCGGAAGCTGCAGCGGCGCGGACGCCGGCCGTCCGAGCTGCTGCTCGTGCCGATGATCGACATCTTCATCGTGCTCGTGACCTTCCTGCTGATGACCGCCGTGTTCTCGCGGACCGTGGTCCTCGAGCTGAACCTTCCGGCCCGGCTCGCCGATTTCCGCGAGCCGCCGCAGGGCCTGCAGCTCGAGGTGATCGTGCGCAAGGACGAGCTGATCGTCGCCGACCGCAACAGCGGGCCGCTCGCGCCACTGCCAAGCAGCGCGGCGGGCTATGACTTCGACGGCCTCACCGGCTACCTGCAGCGCGTGAAGGCGAGGTTTCCCGAGATGACGAGCGCCACCATCCTCCTCGAGTCCGACACCCCGTACGACACGCTCGTGCAGGTGATGGACAAGGTGCGCGTAGTCGAAGTCTCGCAGGACGGGATGACCGTGCAGGCGGAACTGTTCCCGGACATTTCGATCGGTGACGCGCCACAGGCCGCCGCCGGCGGAGGCCGAACATGAGCATGTCGGGCCGCGCACGCCGCATGGCGAAGAGCCACGAGCGCCACAAGGGCGCCCTCGAGCTCAACCTGATCCCGATGATCGACATCCTGACCGTGCTGGTGATGTTCCTGCTGGTGTACTCGACCGAGGTCGAGATCATCCAGAACACCAAGGGCATAGAGATCCCGCAGTCGATCGCCGAGGCGCAGCCGAAGGACTCCGTCGTATTGATGGTGACCACCACCGACCTGTTCGTGCAGGGCGAGCACGTCACGTCGCTCGCCGAGATCCAGGCGTCCGACTCGCCGCTGATCGAGCCGCTGCGGGCCGCGCTCAAGCGGCCGATGCTGGTCGGGCGGGCAATGACCGAGAAGGAACTCGCCGCGCGCGAGATCACGATCCTCGGCGACAAGGCCATCCCCTACGAGGTGCTGAAGAAGGTCATGGCAACCTGCACGGATGCCGATTACGGGCGCATTTCGCTCGCCACGCTGCAAAAGGAGAAGCCGGCCCCGGCCGGCTTCAAGCCCGCGTGACGCTGAGGCCGTACTACCGGACTTTCGATCTGCCCTGGGACATCGATCCCGAGGAGAGCGAGCGCCTGCGCAAGTTCCTGATCGTGGCGCTCGTCACGGTCACGCTGGGCGCCATCGTCATCCCGTTCCTGCCCGTGCCGGATCGCCCGGTGCAGGAGGAGGTGGTGCCGCAGCGACTCGCGAAGGTCATGCTCGACTACCAGCCGCCGCCGCCACCGCCGCCGCCGCCTGCGCCCAAGGAGGAGCCGAAGCCCGAGACCAAGGTGGCGGCCATCACCCCGAAGCCCGTGCCGCAGCCGGTCGATCGGACCGAGGAAGCGCGCAAGAAGGCGCAGCGGGCGGTCAACCAGTTCCATGACGAGCTCGCGGACCTCCGGCAGAACCTGCCTGTCGTGCCGGTCGAGCAGACCCGCAACCTCACCGGTGAAGTCGGCGCCGACAGCCGTGCCGAGCGCTCGCTGATCACCTCGAAGGTGGGCGCGGCGAGCGGCGGCATCGCCTCGACCAGTTCGAGCCGCGGCTTCGGCGCGGGCGCGGGCAGCCTGACGGGTCACGACGCGACGCGCGTGGGGCTGCCGCCCGGCGTGCCGGTCGGCGGCCGCGCCGATGCCGCCAGCCGCTCGGGCTCGAGCGGCAAGGCCTCGCGCAGCCGCGAGGAGATCGAGCTCGTGTTCGACCGCAACAAGGGCGCGATCTACGCGCTCTACAGCCGTGCCCTTCGCGAACAACCCGAGTTGCAGGGTAAGATGGTGCTGGAATTCACCATTGCGCCTTCCGGCGAGGTGACGATGTGCCGCGTGGTGTCGAGCGAGATCGGCGATCCGGAACTCGAGCGCAAGATCGTGGCGCGCGTGCGGCTCTTCCGCTTCGAGGCTCGCGACGTCGAGGCGATCACCACCACCAAGCCCATCGACTTCTTCCCCGCCTGAAGGAGGCGCGCGCGAGGCCAGCGTGAACCTGCAGTCCGAGATCCAGTTCTTCACGGAGTTGCGCGTGCTGGACAAGGCACGGCTCCTGAACGCCTTCCTGCACGAGCTCGCCGAGGAGGCGCGCACCACCTACGGGCCGGGTAGCGAGCAGGTCACGGACACGGCCCACCTGCGTTTCGTCAACGAGCTGGTGCACCGCGTGACGCGCGTGCTCGAGCAGCTGCTGGGCGAGGATCGCACGCGCCCGGCCGATGAGGTGGTGCTGCGCATGCTGCTGTCACCGCGCACCGACAAGGTGGCCGAAAAGCTGGTGCTGAACGCGTACCGGCGCGCAATCCACGGCTTCGAGCGCTACGACACCACCGTGCTGATGAATACATAGCCGCGCGGCAGCTTTCGAAAAAGCATGGAATGGCCGACAATGCCAAGCGTGTGTGCAGGTCGCGCCTGACACCGCATGTATTCTCGAGCGAGGAATGCAACCGTGGATCTGCTGGCGAATGACTATCCGGGCGTGATTCTCGCCGAGCGGCCAGGCCCCTGCCTGTCCGTTTATCAACCGACACATCGCGCGTTTCCCGGGAGGCAGCAGGACCCGATCCGTTTTCGCAATCTGGTCAAGTCGCTCGGCGACTCGCTGCGACGGAATTACCCGGATCGGCAGGTCGCAACCCTGCTTGCTCCATTCCATGCGCTGGCGGGGGACACGGCGTTCTGGAACGCCAACCTCGACGGGCTCGCGGTACTCGCGGCGCCGGACTTCTTTCGCTGCTACAGCCTGCAGCGCACGGTCGTCGAGCGGGCGATCGTCGCCGACAGCTTTCACACCAAGCCGCTCATGCGGATCATGCAGTCGGCCGATCGCTACCAGATCCTCGGCCTCGAGCGCCACGAGGCGCGGTTGTTCGAGGGCAATCGCGACAGCGTGGATGAGATCCCGTTGGCGGCGGAGGTGCCGCGCAGCCTCGACGATGTCGTCGATCGGGATTTCGAACGCGACCGCGCCATCCGTACCCACGGCAGGGTCGAGTCTGGCGGCATGGGGCGCCATGGTCGCAGCGATGTGAAACGCGATGCCATCGACGCCGATACCCGGCGGTTCTTCCGCCAGGTGGATCGTGCAGTATTCGAGCAACATTCGCGTCCGTCCGGTTTGCCGCTGCTGCTGGCGGCACTGCCCGAACACCACCATCTGTTTCGCGAGGTCAGCGACAATCCGCAACTCCTCGGCGATGCCATCGACGTCAACCCGAAAGCATTGTCGAATGACGAGCTGCGCGCGCGCGCGTGGGCGCTGGTGCAGCCACACTATCTCGATCGTCTCGCCCGCTTGGTCGAGACGTTTGGCACCGCGGTGGCGAACCGTAATGGCAGCGCCGATCTGGCCGAGGTCGCGAGTGCCGCGGTGCAGGGGCGAGTTGCGACCCTGCTGCTCGACGCCGACCGCGAGCTTCCCGGTCGCATCGATGCGACCACCGGCGTGGCTACGCCCGGCAAGCCGGACGATACGCAAGTCGACGATTTGCTCGATGATCTGGGTGAATGGGTGCTACGCCGGGGCGGCGAAGTGGTTATCGTGCCTACGGCGCGCATGCCGACCGAAACCGGATTGGCCGCGATCTTCCGATTCTGATCTTGCGGTGCGATCGGCATGCCGCTGCCGGTCGAATGCCCGGCCCATGCTGCCGGAGTCTGCCGGCGATACGCATGTGATCAGCGTGGTGCCTTTGGTGGCCTGAGAGAATAAAACGCCGTGTGCTCGCCCTGGCGCGGCAGCGTGAAATCGATCTGCCCCGGCTCGTTCCTGAACTTGATCGGCGTGCCGATGTGTTCCCGGCCCGCCGGGTCGACGAGGCGCATGCCGCGCGCAATCGCGTGGCTGTCGTCGAACGCCTCGCGCAGGTTCTTCACCGGCGCGAAGCACACGTCCCGGCCGCGAAACCAGTCGACCCACGCGGCCTGCGTGCGCGTCGCGAACACGCTGCGCAGGAACTCCACCACCGGTGCCTGGTGCGGCCCCGGGCCGCGCTCGCACAACTCGATGAACTCCGGCCTGCCGAGCTCGGTGAGCAGGTTGCGGATGAACTTCGGCTCTTGCCCGCCGAGCACCACGTGCCGATCGTCGAGCGTGCGATAGATGCGGTAGAAGGCGCTGCCGCCGAGACTGCGCTCGTGCTTCACGACCGGGGGGCGCTTGTGCGTGAACACCTGGCCGGTCACGTTCGGTGTCCAGGCGAGGATCGAATCGTGCATCGAGATGTCGAGATAGTCGCCGACACCGGTGCGCTCCCGCCGCAGCAGCGCCATCAGGATGCCGGACAGGGCGAACATCGAGGCCGCCATGTCCGCAGCCGGCACGTGCGGGATCGTCGGCTGGCCGTCCTCGCCGAGGTTGAGGCTCACGACGCCGGCCATCGCCTCGGTTGCGAGATCGTGCGCCGGCATGTCGCGGTACGGTCCGTCCTGGCCGAATGCCGCGATCGAGCAATAGACGATGCGCGGGTTGCGGGCGGCGACCTGCGCGTAGCCGACGCCGAGCCGGTCGACGACACCGGGCCGGAAGGCTTCGACGAACACGTCCGCGGTGGCGGCGAGCGTGAGCAGCGCCTCGCGCTGCGCGGCATCCTTCAGATTGACGGTGACGCTGCGCTTGCCGCGATGCGTGTTGCGAAAGAAGACGCTGACGCCATCCTCGGCCGCGCCGATATGCCGGTTCGGTTCGCCCTCGCCGGGCGGCTCCACCTTGATCACCTCGGCGCCGTGGTCCGCCATCGTCTGCGTGAGGTAAGGCCCGGGCAGGAACAGCGACAGGTCGATGACGCGCAGGCCCTCGAGCTTCATCGGCGGCGCCCCCTCAGATGACCCGCTGCGAGGCGAGCGCGTCGATTTCGGCGTCCTCATAGCCGATCTCGCGCAGCACGTCGCGCGTGTCGGCGCCGAGCGCCGAGCCGATGCGGCCGTGCAGGCGCTGCCCGTCGAGCTTGATGGGGTTCGCGAGGGCCCGAAAGCCCGGTTTCTGCGGGTGGGGCGTCGCCTGGATCATGCCGATGCGCTCGACGAACGGGTTGTCGAGCGCCTGCTCCATGTTGTACACGGGCGCGGCCGGCAGGCGGCCCTGCAGCCTCGCGAGCCAGGCCGAGGTCGTATCGGTCTCGAATATGGCATCGAGCGCCGCGGTCAGCTCGGGACGATGCTCGCGCCGCGCTTGCATAGTCGCGAAGCGCGGATCGTGGCCGAGCGCCTGCGCGCCGAGCACCGCGAGCAGCTCGTGCCAGAACTTTTCCGTCATGCACATGACGAATATCCACCCGTCCTGCGTGCGCAGCAGCTGCACCGGCGTGGCGGACGGGTGCGAGCTGCGCGGCATGCGCTCGGTCCGGTGGCGCTCGTTGATGAACCAGGTGCCGGGGTAGGAAAGCTGGTGCAGGGCCACGTCGAACAGGCTGACGTCGATGTCGCGGCCGCGGCCCGTCTTCATCGCCCCGAGCAGGCTCGCGAGCAACGCCACCGCGGTGGTGATGCCGGTCATGTAATCAACGATCGACAGGCCCATGCGCGCGGGCGGCGAGCCGGGCTCGCCGGTGAGGTGCAGGTAGCCGGCCTCCGCCTGCATCAGGTAGTCATAGCCCGGCCACCCCTTGCGCTCGTTGTCGCGCCCATAGGCGGACAGGTGCGCGCAGACGATGCGCGGGTTGACATCGGCGAGCGCCGCGTAGGTGAGGCCCAGCTTCTCGGGCTGGTCGCCGCGCAGGTTGTTCAGCACCGCATCGGAGCGCGCCACCAGCCGGCGGAACACGGCCTGGCCGGCCTCGGTCTTCAGGTTCAGCGTTACGCTGCGCTTGTTCAGGTTGAAGGTCTGGAAGAAATGGCTGTCGTTCTCGCCGAGGAAGAACGGCCCCATGCCGCGTGTCGCATCGCCGCCCTGGTCGCGGTTCTCGATCTTGATGACCTCTGCACCAAGGTCGGCGAGGTACATCGAGCCGAAGGGGCCTGCGCCGAAGTTCTCGAAGGTCAGTACGCGAATTCCGGCGAGCGGCAGCGAGGCGCGCGCGGCATCAGTCCCGCCTGCGGCGCTCACAGCGGGTTCCTCTCGAGCAGCTGGCGCGCAATGATGATGCGCTGCATTTCGTTCGTGCCCTCGCCGATGCACATCAGCGGCGCATCGCGATAGAAGCGCTCGATGTCGAATTCGATCGAGTAGCTGTAGCCGCCGAATATACGCATCGCCTCGAGGCTGTTCTCGACGCCTGCCTCCGAGGCGAAGAGCTTGGCCATGCCGGCCTCCAGGTCGCAGCGCTCGCCCGCATCGTACTTGTTCGCGGCCTCGCGGATCAGCAGTTTCGCCGCCTCGACGCGCGTTGCCATGTCGGCGAGCTTCAGCTGGATCGCCTGGTGCTGCGCGATCGGCTTGCCGAAGGTCTTGCGTTCCTGCGCATAGCGCAGTGCTTCGCGCAGCGAGCCGAGCGCGATGCCGGCGCCGCGCGCCGCGACGTTGATGCGGCCGAGTCCGAGGCCGCCGACGGCGTGCAGGAAGCCCTTGCCCTCGACGCCGCCGATCAGCTGGTCGGCCGGCACGCGGTAGCCGTCGAACACCAGTTCGGCGCTGTCGACCGCCTTGTAGCCGAGCTTCCTGAGCTTCTTGCCGATCGTGAAGCCGGGGCCCTTCTCGCACAGGAACATGCTCATGCCCCGGTGGCGCGGTTCGGCGGTCGGATCGGTCTTGACCAGCACGGCGAAACAGCCGCCGTAGATGCCGTTCGTGATCCAGGTCTTCGTGCCGTCGATCACGTAGTCGCCGCCGTCACGGCGTGCGACGGTACGGATCGCCTGGAGGTCGGTGCCGGCATTCGGCTCCGTGAGGCCGATGCCGCCGCGCAGCTCGCCGCTCGCGAAGCGCGGCAGCCAGCGCCGCTTCTGCTCGTCGGTGCCGTGGCGCTGCACGCACGCGGCCATTATCAGGTGGGAGTTGAAGACGCCGACCGGCGCCATCCAGACTGCGGCGATCGCCGTGACGATCTGCGCGTAGGTCGAGGCCGACAGGCCGAGGCCGCCATACTCTTCGCTGATGGTCGCGCCGAAGAGGCCCAGTTCCTTCATCTGCTCGACCAGTTCGTGCGGATACTCGTCCGCGTGGTCGTACTGCTTCGCGATCGGCCGCACCTCGCGCTCGACCCAGCGTTCGATCGATTCGAGCATGCCGCCGTCGTCGTGGGTCGCCATCAGTAGTCACCGCCTTCCTCGACGCCGTGGCCGCGCCTGGCGATGAGGATCGTGCGCTCAAATTCGCACACGACCGTGCCGTCCTGGTTGCGACCCCTGGTGCCCACCGTGACGATGCCGGCGCCAGGGCGCGACTTCGACTCGCGCTTCTCGAGCACGGTCGACTCGGCGTACAGCGTGTCGCCGGCGAACACTGGCGCGGTCATGCGGATCTCGCGCCAGCCGAGGTTCGCGATCGCCTTCTGGCTCACGTCGGACACGCTCATGCCCACCAGCATCCCCACGGTCAGGGGACTCGCGACGATGCAGCGGCCGAATTCGCTCGCCTTGGCGTATTCCTCGTCGAAATGTAGCGGATGCGTGTTCATCGTCAGCAGCGTGAACCAGATGTTGTCGGTCTGGGTGATCGTGCGTCCCGGGCGATGTTCATAGACGTCGCCGACGACGAAATCCTCGTAGTAGCGGCCGAAGGTCTCGCGGTAACGGCCGGGGCCGACCTGCTTGGCGGTCTGGGACATGGGAGGCCTGCAAAACGGGCAAATGTCCGGACAAATCTAGGTCTGGGGGCCGTGACTGTCAACCGCCGCCGGTTGTACAGTGATGCCATGGCAAAAGCACTCAACGGCGGCCAGCCCCGTTACCGGCAGCTGGCCGAAGCCCTCATCGGCGATATCAGCCGCGGCAGGCTCAGGGTCGGCGAGACCCTGCCCGGCGAGCTCGAGCTGGTCGAGCGCTTCAAGGTCAGCCGCCACACCGTGCGCGAGGCGCTGCGCATGCTCGACGACCTCGGGCTGATCGACCGCCAGCAGGGGGTCGGCACCGTGGTGCGCGCGCGCCAGTCCTCGCCGTCCTACGTGCAGGCGGTGCGCACGCCCTCGGAACTGATGCGCTATCCGGCGGACAGCCGCCTGGTCGTGGTGGCCAGTGCGCGGGTCAAGGCGAACCGCAGCCTCGCGCGCCAGCTCGACGTTCGCACCGGCTCCGAGTGGCTCAAGGTGAGCGCGCTGCGCCGCCTGAAATCGGCGCCGCTGCCGCTCAACTGGACCGATGTGTA
>DAOQXO010000063.1:0-14630 GCA_035342635.1 Steroidobacteraceae bacterium | reverse complement strand
GGCGCCCTTGATGGAGTGAGCAACGCGGAACACCCGGTTGACGGCCTCGACGTCCGGTGCGCCGACCACGAGTCCGAGCAGCGCGGCCTCCATCGAGTCGAGCGACTCGAGGCACTCATCGATGAAGGCATCGTGAAACTTCTGCAGCCTGACGCCCATGCCCGGATATCGACCCGGCAGGCGGGCGCCTTGAGTGAACTGCGTCACACTATGCGGCGGCCCCCGCACGTTGCGGACGCCGGCGCTCGCCGGGCCCGTGCAGACGGACGGCGAGCTCGGCCTCGTGCCGACTCATGCCGCAGTTCGACATCAGCTCCTCGCGACTCGCGCCATTGCGCGCAAGACGGAGCGCGATGTCGTAGCTGCGCGTCGGCGCTGGCGCAACCTCAGGGGCGCGCTGCGTCGGGGTGCTGCGCGCACGCAACCCGCCCAGCTCCTGCAGGCAGGCCGAAAGCGATGTCGAGACCTCGCGCAGCTCACCCAGGGCCAGGTCCATCTGTTCGAAAAGTCGCTGCGCGTCGCGGCGGGAAACCTCGCGCAGGCGCGCATGGCCGATCGCCAGCGCCGCCACCGCGACGCCGAGCGCGACAATGGCCGCGGCCAACACCCAGGCCACCAGATCGAGTTCGTTCATGCCGGATACTCCCTTCGCACTCCGGGCCGGCGTCAGTTCACCGGCGCCCGCAAGTGTCTGCAGAAACATTGCAGGAAGTATGCCATCAGCGGAGGAAGTGGCTTTCTACGGACTGACGGGTTGCGCGGCGACGGCGACCGGTGAGGCGGCAGCTTCCGGATTCTCGCCGACGCCGGTCACGACCAGCAGCACGCGACGGTTCATGTTGCGACCCTCCGCGCTATCGTTCGGCCTGGCCGGCCGGAACTCGCCGTAGCCGAGCACCGCGAGGCGGGCCGGTTCGACGCCCCGCTGGCTCATGATGTGCACGACCGTCGCCGCGCGCGCGGCAGACAGTTCCCAGTTCGACGGATAGGCGCGCGTACGGATCGGCACGTTGTCGGTGTGGCCTTCGACGCGCACGGGATTCGGGAAGCGGATGAGGGCATCCGAGAGCCGCCCGATGATCGCCTGGGCATGCGGCGACAACTCCGCCGATGCGCTGCGAAACAGGATGTCGGTCCGGATCTCGACCTCGACGCGATCGACGTAGCGACGCACCAGCACCTGCTTGCGCTCGACCAGATCCTGCATCGCCCGCTCGACCTCGTCGGCCACCTTGCGCAGCATCGCCTCATCGGTCGCCTTCGCGCCGGGCAGCGGCTGGCCCGCCGCTCCGTCGCGGCGCAGGCCATTGCGCCGCGGGTGCGCATTCTCGAGCGGTACGGCCTCCAGCATCTGCCGCGGCTGGCCCTCCAGGGTGCCCTGCTCGACCAGCGAAACCTTCAGGTCCGCGCCGGAGCCGACCTGCTTCTCGCCCACCTGGATCGGCTCGAGCGTGCGCGGCGTACCCCTGAAGGCGGCCACCAGCGAATCGGACAGGATGCGGTACTTGCCCTCGTTGACCGACGAGATCGCGTACATGACGACGAAGAACGCGAGCAGCAGGGTCACGAGGTCGCCATAGGGGATAGCCCACGCCTCGTGGTTGGTGTGCTCCTCGTGCTTGCGACGCCTGCGTGACATGGGGTGCGCCAATCAGCCGTGCATGAAGCTCTGCAACCGGGCCTCGATCGCGCGCGGGTTATCACCCTGCGCGATGCCGATCAGGCCCTCGATGATCATCTCGCGCATCTGCGATTGCGCGCTGATCACGCTCTTCAGCTTGGCCGCCATCGGCAGGAAAACCAGATTCGCGAGTCCGATGCCGTAGATCGTGGCGGTGAACGCCGCGGCGATGCCCTGGCCGAGCTTGCTCGGATCGGCCAGATTCTGCATCACCGCCATCAGGCCGAGTACCGCGCCGATGATGCCGAGTGTCGGCGAGTAGATGCCCATGCCCTCGAACACCTTCGCGCCGGCCGTGTCCGCGTGTTCGCGCGAGGACAGTTCCACCTCCATCGTGCCGCGCAGGGAATCGGGCTCGCTGCCGTCGACGACCAGCTGCAGGCCCTTGCGCAGGAAGGGATCACTTTCCTTCTCTATCATCGGCTCGAGCCCGAGCAGGCCCTGCTTGCGCGCGATGTTGCTCCACTCGACGATCTTGCCGATCATCGCACCCGCCTCCAATCGGGGCGGACGGAACACCCAGCCCGTGATGCGCAGCGCGTGCTTCAGCACCGGCATAGAGGTCTGCACGAATATCGCGGCCACCGTGCCGACCACCACAATCATGAAGGCCGCCGACGAGGCGAGCGCCGCGATGCCGGCGCCCTTGAGGATGGAACCGACGATCACCGCGATGACCGCGAGCAGGAAACCGACCAGGGAGAGTACATCCATCGTGTTCGTGCCGCTCCGCCGCTACAGTCCAAGATCCGAAAACAGGGCATCAACGTCCTGCTGGCCCTTGAGCGCACTGCCGTCGACCGCGTGCGCCAGCGCTGGCGCGTGTGCGCTGCCGGTGTGCCCGGTCTCGTGCGCCAGTTCCGCGAGCACATCGGCGATTTCACTGACCAGATTGATGACACCGCGGATGATCTGGCCGGTGAGGTCCTGGTAGCACTGCGCGAGCAGTACCTCCGACAGGTTGCGCCTCAACGTTTCGGCATCCACCGCCGTGGCCGCGAGGTAGGCGGCAATTTCTCCCTCGCAGCCGGCGCCATCTGCCGCGCTCACAGCCAGCGACCGTGCACCCTGGCCGATGCGCGCGGCGAGCGGCCCGGACTGCTCGACCAGATCGAGCGTGCGATGGGCCGCATCGTCTGTGAGACGCACGACATGTGCGAGGCGCTGGCGCGCGTCGGGCACCGCATCGGCCGCGGCGCATTGAGGATTCGCCTCGCACTGGAAGCGTGCAAGTGCGTTGCCCAGGCGCGCGAGCAGCTCGGCATGACGATCCGTGTCGGGGCGCACCGCAGACATCGGCTACTTCGCCGCCACGGCGCGGGGCGCCAGGATCTTGTCGAGCTTCTGCTTGAGTGTTTCGGCCGTGAAAGGCTTAATGACGTAGCCGCTCACGCCGGCCTGCGCTGCCTCGACGATCTGGTCGCGCTTGGCCTCGGCCGTCACCATCAGCACCGGCAACCCCTTCAGGTTCTCGTCCGCCCTGATCGCCTTGAGCAGGTCGAGGCCGGGCATGTCGGGCATGTTCCAGTCGGTCACGACGAAGTCGAAGCCGCCGGCCTGCAGCATCGGCAGCGCGGTGCGGCCGTCATCGGCTTCCGCGACGTTCGGGTAACCAAGATCGTGCAGCAGGTTCTTCACGATGCGCCGCATCGTGGAGTAGTCGTCGACGATCAGGAACTTCAGCTTGCTGCGCATCGCCGCCTCAATCCTCCTGTCCGTCCCGCCACTCGGCGAGCCGCGCGCGCAGGCGCGCAAGGGCCTGGCCGTGCAGCTGGCAGACTCGCGACTCGGTCACGCCGAGCACCGCGCCGATCTCCTTCAGATTCAATTCGTCGTCGTAGTAGAGCGACATCACCAGTTTCTCTCTCTCCGGCAGCTCGCCAATCTGCGCGGCGAGCGCTGTGCGAAATTCGTCGTCCACCGTGTCGCGGAAGGGATCCATGCCCTGATCCGCCACCGCGGCCGCCGTCGCGTCATCCAGGCTCGCGACCTGGCAGAGCGCACTGTCCTGCACGATCGCGTGGTACTCCTCGAGCGGGATCTGCATCCACGCCGCGATGTCCACGTCGCGCGCCTCGCGCCCGATACCGGCCTCGACGGTCCGCACCGCCTCGGCGACTTCGCGCGCGCGCCGATGCACGGCACGCGGCGCCCAGTCGAGCTTGCGCAGCGCATCGAGCATCGCGCCGCGTATGCGGATGCCCGCATACGTCTCGAAACTCGCGCCGCGGTCCGGCACGTAGTTCGCCGCGGCCTCCAGCAGGCCGATCATGCCGGCCTGGATCAGGTCATCCACCTCCACCGACGCCGGCAGGCGTCCCACCAGGTGGTACGCGATGCGCTTCACCAGCTCGGCATGCCGCTCGACCAGCGCGTCTGCGTCGCGGGGCCCCGATGGGGCTGCGTAGGCGCGCACGCTGCTCACTGCACTACCCGCAGCTGCGGACCGCGGTTGACCACCAGGCGCTCCATGAAGAACTCGACGTTGCCCCGCGGCGCCTCCGGTACAGGCCAGTTATCGGCCGCGGTTGCCAGATTCTTGAATGCCTGGGCGGCGGCACTGGCGGGGTAAGCTTCCAGAACCGTGCGCTGTGCACGGGTGGCGCGCCGCAGCCAGGGGTCGTCGGGTATTTCGCCAGCGAATTCGAGCGTCACGTCGAGAAAGCGCCCGGTCACGCGCTCGAGGTTGCGGAACATCATCTCGCCGTCGCCGCGGTGGCGGACCATGTTGGCGAGCACGCGAAAACCGCGCACGCCGTGATTGCGACTCAGGACCTTGACGAGCGCATAAGCATCCGTCAGCGAGGCGGGCTCGTCGCAGAGGACGACCAGCACCTGCTGCGCGGCCTGCGAAAACTGCAGTACGCCGTGCGAGATGCCGGCCGCGGTATCGACGATCAAGGTGTCGAGGCCGGTCGCGAGCGCACTGAAACCCTGCACCAGCCCGAGGTGCTCGACCGCCCCGAGGTTGGCGAGGGTCGCGATGCCCGAAGCCCCCGGAATCACCCGGAAGCCCTGCGGCGCCTCGAGCACCACCTCATCGAGGGTGCGCTCGCCCGCAAGCACGTGCGCCATCGTGTACTGGGGCGAGAGGCCGAGGAAGACGTCCACATTGGCGAGTCCGAGGTCGCCGTCGAACAGCATCACCTCGCGGCCGGCCGCGGCGAGCGCGGTCGCAAGATTCACCGAGACACTGGTCTTGCCGACACCGCCCTTGCCACCGGTGACCGCGATCACCTGCACCGGGCCCGGCCGGCCCGGACGCGTACGCATGGCGCGCGCACCGCGCGGATTACGCGAGGACATGCGCGATGCCTCCGAACCGGCGCTGCAGCAGATCCTCGTCGGCAGTCGCGCCGGAGCGTTCCGCGAGCGTGACGGCGCGAACGATGAGCTGGTGTGCGCGCGCGGGTGACAAGTCCTCCGGGATGCGCTGCCCGTCGCTCACGTAGGCGATCGGCAGCCGGGCGCGGATCAGCGCCGACAGCGCGCCGCCGAGACTGGTCGCCTCGTCGAGCTTGGTCACGATGCAGGCGGCGAGCGGTGCGGCGGCGAATCGCGCGAGCACCTCTTCGGCCGCGCCTGCCTGCGAGCTCGCGGACAGCACCAGCGCCATTTCCAGGCGCGGATGCGCGCCGGCGATGCCGGTGAGCTTGGCCGCGAGTCGCTGGTCCCGCTGGCTGGTGCCCGCGGTATCGATCAGCACGAGTGGGGTGTCGGCGAGCCCCGCCAGCAGCTGCTCGAGTTCGCGCGGATGATCGACGACATGGGCCGGCACGCCCAGCAGGCGGCCGAGATTCTGGATCTGTTCCTGCGCACCGAAGCGCACGCCGTCGGTGGACACGAGGGCGATACCCTGCGCGCCGCGCTCGAGCACCCAGTGTGCCGCGAGCTTGGCGATGGCGGTGGACTTGCCGACGCCGGTCGGACCGACGAAGGCGACGCGACCGCCGCGTTCGAGCCAGCCGTTCTCCACCACCTGCACCCTGTGCGTGAGGATGGCCCGCGCGCGGTTCTGCGCACGCTGCAGGTCAAGGCGCGGCGGCAGATCGGCGATGATCGAGGCCGCAATATCGTTGGCGATGCCGATCTGCGTGAGCTCCTTCAGCACCTCCGCCTGCACCGGCGCGCGACGCGTCAGGTCATTCCATGCGAGTGTTGCGAGCTGGCTCTCGAGCAGGTGCCGCAGGCTGCGCAGTTCGGCCTGCATTTCGGCAGTACTGGGTCCGGCTGCCGGATCGCTGCGGCCAGCCAGCGCGGCCAGGGCAGCGGTAGCCTCGCGTTCGGCCTCATCGGTCGAGGTGACGAGACTGGCGGTGTCGAGCGCCTGCGCCGGAGCGGCTGCAAGATCGGCCGGCGCGAGATCGAAATCGATCGCCGCGACCACCTCGACCCCGCCCTCGACCTTGCGGGTCGAGAGGATGACGGCGTCGGGGCCCTGCGCCTCGCGGATCTGGCGCAGGCATTCGCGCATGTCTCTCGCCACGTAACGTCTCATGTTCATGTTCGTTCTCTTTGCAGCAATTCACTCAGCGCCCGATGGCCGTGACGAGCCGCACGCGGCGGCTGTCGGGAATCTCGTTCCAGGCGAGCACGTGCAGGCCCGGAATGCCGGCGCGCAGGAACCGGGCGAGCGTCGCGCGCAGTGGCGGCGGCGTCAGCAGCACGGCGGGCTCCCCCGCTCCCTCGAGCCGTCTGGCCGCCTCGGCGACCTGGCGCTGCAGGCGTTCGGCGAGACCGGGCTCGAGGCCGGGCGTCACGTTGCCGGCGCCCTGCGCTGAACCCTGCAAGAGCTGTTCCAGTTCCGGCTCGATCGTGATCACCGGCACTTCTTCGACGGGGCCCGCGATGTCCTGCACGATCTGGCGCCCGAGCGCGATCCGCACGTGCGCGAGCAGCGCGGCCGGATCCTGGGTGCGCAACGCGGCTTCGGACAGGGCCTCGGCAATCGCGCGCATGTTGCGGATCGGAATCCGCTCCGCGAGCAGGCCCTGCAGGACCCGCACGACCACGCTGAGCGGCAGCACCTTCGGCACGAGATCCTCGACGAGCTTGGGCGTCGTCCTGGCGAGCCCGTTGATCAGCTGCTGCGCTTCCTCATGGCCGAGCAGTTCGTGGGCGTGCTGGCTCACGACGTGCGAGAGATGCGTCGCGATCACCGTGCCGGCGTCGACGACGGTGTAGCCCAGGGTCTGCGCGTGCTCGCGCTTGTCGGGCTCGATCCACACCGCCTCCATGCCGAAAGCCGGGTCACGGGTCGCAAGGCCGGCCAGCGTGCCGAACACGCGACCGGGATTGATTGCGAGTTCGCGATCGACGTGCACCACGCCCTCGCCGACCGCGACGCCGGCGAGATTGATGCGGTAAGCGTTCGGCGACAGCTCGAGATTGTCGCGGATGTGCACCGACTGGATCAGGAAGCCGAGGTCCTGCGAGAGCTTGCGGCGCACGCCGCGGATCCTCGCAAGCAGGTCGCCGGAGCGGCTGGCATCGACCAGCGGGACGAGGCGGTAGCCGACTTCGAGCGAAATGGCATCTACCGGGCGCACGTCATCCCAGGTGATCTCGCGGCTCTCCGGCGACGGCGGCGGCGCCGGTACCGCGTCCGCCTGGGGTGCGGCCTCGCGGGCACGACTGCGCCACCACGCCACGGCGGCACATGCCCCGGCCATGGCGAGGAAGGCGCTATTCGGCATCCCGGGCACGACACCCATGACAGTCAGCAAGCCCGCGGCGATCCACAGCGCTTTCGGATTGCCGATGAGCTGGCGCGCCACCTCGCCACCCATGTCCTGTTCGCCCGACATGCGCGTCACGATCAGCGCGACCGCCGTTGACAGCAGCAGTGCCGGCAGTTGCGCGACGAGGCCATCGCCGATCGTCAGCAGCGAATAGGTGCGCGCGGCATCTCCGAGCGGCAGGTCGTGCATCATGGTGCCGATCGCGAGCCCGCCGATCATGTTGATGATCAGGATCAGGATGCCGGCCGTGGCGTCGCCGCGCACGAACTTGCTGGCGCCGTCCATCGAACCGTAGAAATCCGCCTCGGCGCGCACTTCGCCGCGACGCCTGCGCGCCTCGTCCTGCGTGATCAGGCCCGCGTTGAGGTCCGCGTCGATCGCCATCTGCTTGCCCGGCATGGCATCGAGCGTGAAGCGCGCGCTGACTTCGGAGATGCGTCCCGCACCCTTGGTGACGACCACGAAGTTCACGATCGTCAGGATCACGAACACCACCATGCCGACGACGTAGTTGCCGCCGATCACGAATTCGCCGAAGGACTCGATCACGTGGCCGGCGGCCCCCGTGCCCTGGTGACCGTGCATCAGCACGACGCGGGTCGAGGCGACGTTGAGCGCGAGGCGCAGCAGTGTCGCGAGCAGCAGCACGGTCGGAAACACCCCGAATTCGAGCGGACGGGCGACGTAGAACACGGCCATCACGATCACGATCGACAGCGCGATGTTGAACGTGAACAGCACATCGAGCACGAGCGGCGGCATCGGCACGACCACCATCGCCAGGATGGCGAACAGGCCGATCGGTACGCCGAGGCCGGAGCGGACCAGCGTGTGCAGCGAAGGCAGTGCAAGCTTGGAGGACTGGGCCATGTGGTACCTGTTGCGTCGGTTCGGTTACCGGCTGGACTTCGCGCGCAGCTGGTAGACATAGGTGAGGATCTGCGCGACCGCGGCGTACAGCGCGACCGGGATCTCGTTGCCGATCTCCACGCTGCGGTGCAGGGCACGCGCGAGCGGTGGTGCCTCGACGATGGGTACGTCGTGCTCGGCGGCGATCTCGCGGATGCGGGCCGCGATCAGGTCCGTGCCCTTGGCCACGACGACCGGTGCGCGCGAGCGGGCGTCGTCGTAACGCAGGGCGACGGCATAGTGCGTAGGGTTCACGACCACGACGTCGGCCGTGGGCACGTCCTGCATCATCCGCCCGCTCGCCAGCGCCTGCTGCATCTGGCGGATGCGGCCCTTGACCTCCGGCGAGCCATCCGATTCCTTCGTTTCCCGGCGGACTTCCTCGCGGCTCATCTTCATGTCCTGCGCATGCCGCCAGAGCTGGTAGGGCACATCGATGGCCGCGATCACGAGCAGCGCGCCGGCGAGCGCCAGCATGGTCACGCCGACGAGTTGCGCGGCATGGCCGATAGCCACCTGCAGGGGTTCCGAGCCCAGCGCCTCGAGCTCGTCGGCGCTGCGCCACAGCAGCCATGCGGCGACGAGCGCAACGAGCGCGAATTTGCCGAAGGCCTTGCCGAGCTCGACGACGCCGCGCATCGAGAAGATGCGCCCGAAGCCGGTAATCGGGTTGAGGCGCTTGAGATCCGGTGCGAGGGCCTCGCCGGAGAAGTTCCAGCCGCCGATGGCCATGGGGGCAGCCAGCGCGGCCACGGCCATGATGGCAAATACCGGCAGGCAGGTCATCCCCACTTCGAACAGCATCGCGTGGAGCGAAGCGACGAGCGCGGACTCGTCGAAGACCTCCGCGCGGCTGAGGTCGAGCCCGTGGCGCAGCGCCGCCGCCAGCGACTGTCCCACCATATCGCCGAGCAGCAGCAGGCCGGCGCAGGCGGCGAGCAGCACGACGCAGGTCGACAGTTCTTTGGAGCGCGGCACCTGGCCCTTCTTGCGCGCCTCCTCGAGGCGCTTGGGCGTGGCGCGTTCGGTACGTTCCTGGGCGTTCTCCTCCGACATGCCGGCGCCCTACCGCTGCAGCCTGTCGAGGATGGCGAAGGCGTCCCCGGCGAGCGCCAGGAAGCCCGACTGCACGGACGGAAGACTGAGCAGCAGCACGACCAGCCCGAATGCGAGCGTGACCGGAAAGCCGACCGCGAACAGGTTGAAGGTGGGCGCCGCGCGGCTCATGACGCCGAAGCCGAGGTTGACCACCAGCATCGCGGTCATGCCGGGCAGCGCGACGGCGAGTGCACCGTAGATCACCTGCCCGGTCCACAGCACGAGCATCCACAGGGCGTCCGCGCCGAGGCCCGTGCGGCCAACCGGCATCGTGCGCAGGCCGCCGGTCAGCATCTCGAGCAACGCCAGGTGGCCGTCGAGCGCGAGGAAAGTCAGCACGACGAGCAGGGTGTAGAACTGGCCGACGACGGGCGTGCTGACGCCGCGCAGCGGATCGACGTTGAAAGCGAACGAGAGGCCTACGCTGTTGGCGAGCAGCTGCCCGGCGAGCGCCACGGCGTCGAACACGACCTGCAGCGCGAATCCGAGTGCCACCCCGATCAGAATCTGCTGGGCGATGACCAGCGCGCTCCCGGCCGACAGCAGCTCGACCTGGGGCACAGGCACGAACGGCGCCACCAGCATGGCGAGCGCGAGCGCGAGCACGAGGCGAACGCGCCCCGGCACGTAGCTCGCGCCGAACACCGGCGCGACCATCAGGCAGGCGCCGACGCGCACGAACGGATAAAGATACGTCGAGATCAGCGTCATCAGGTCGGGCGCGGTAAATGTCAGCATCGGACCGCCTCAGCCCAGCATCCCCGGGATACCTTCATACAGCTCCCGCATGTAGGCGACGATCAGCTTCAGCATCCACGGGCCCGCCACCAGCACCGACAGCGCCACGGCGATCAGCTTCGGGATGAACGACAGGGTCATTTCGTTGATCTGCGTGGCGGCCTGAAAGATGCCGACGAGCAGGCCGACCGCCAGTGCGACGAGAAGCGGCGGCGCGGCGAGCAGCAGCGTGATCTCGAGCGCATGGCGCCCGACCGCGAGCACGTCCTCCGGGCTCACTGGAAGAAGCTCCCGGCGAGCGTGCCCATGACCAGCGCCCAGCCGTCGACAAGCACGAACAGCATCAACTTGAAGGGCAGCGAGATCAGTACCGGCGAGAGCATCATCATGCCCATCGACATCAGCACGCTCGCCACCACGAGGTCGATGATCACGAATGGAATGAAGATCAGGAAGCCGATCAGGAAGGCTGTCTTCAGTTCACTCGTGACGAATGAGGGCACGAGAATGGAGAACGGCACATCCTCGGGACTCGCAAAGCCCTGCCCGCCCGAAATGCGCACGAAGGTCGCGATGTCACTCTCGCGCGTTTGATCGAGCATGAACTGGCGCAGCGGACCGCCCGCACGCGTGAGCGCCTCGCCCATCTCGAGCGAGCCGGCCATGTAGGGCTGCAGGGCCTCCACATTGATGCGGTCGAACACCGGCGCCATGACGAACAGAGTCAGGAACAGCGACAGGCCGACGATCACCTGGTTGGGCGGCGCCTGGCCGGCACCGATCGCCTGGCGCAGGATCGCAAGCACGATCACGATGCGCGTAAACGACGTCATCATCAGCAGGATGGCCGGCAGGAAGGTGATCGCCGTCATGAAGGCGAGCACCTGCAGCGACAGGGTCCAGGTCTGGCCGCCGCCCGGTGCGTTCTCCATCGTCACGGCAGGGAGACCCACTGCCGCCGAGGCCGCCATGGGCGCGGCAAGCGCCAGAATCGCAAGCCATGCTCTCATCGGGCGAGTCCCAGGCTGCGGCGCAGGACTGTGCGAAAGTCCGGCGCCGATGCCGCCGCCGGTGTCGCCGCCGGGCCGGTGTCCTCTGCCCCCGAGAACGCTGCGGATGGCACCACCCGCAGCAGGCTGACCTGCCCGGCCGCGACACCGACCAGCAGCCGCTCGCCTCCGCAGGCGAGCAGGACGACACGTTCCCTCTGTCCGACCGCGAGGTCGTCGACGACTGCGAGCACGCGACCCTGCGGTCGCGCGAAGTTACGCAGGCGCTTGACGCACCAGGCGCAGCCGAAGATCACGAGCAGCACGGCGAGCAACGCAAGCGTGACCTCGCCGGCACCGGCGAGGCCCGAGGTCGTCGCCGGAGCCATGGCGGCGGGTGCCGCGAACGGCGTACCCGCGGCGGCCTGCCCGCTAACTTGTGCCGCCAGGCTCATTTGAGCTTGCGGATCCGGTCGGCCGGGCTCACGACGTCGGTCAGGCGGATGCCGAACTTCTCGTTCACCACCACCACCTCGCCGTGCGCGATCAGCGTGCCGTTCACGAACACGTCGAGCGACTCACCGGCCGCGCGCTCGAGCTCGACGACCGAGCCCTGGTTCAACTGCAGCAGGTTGCGGATCGGGATGCGGGTGCGCCCCACTTCCATCGACAGCGTCACGGGCACGTCGAGGATCACGTCGAGGTTCACCTCGCGTGCACCTCCCGCGTCCTCGTTCAGTTTCTCGAACTCGGCCGCCGGTACGGCGGCCTGGCTGGCAGTGGCGTTCATCAAGTCGTTCCTTTGGCATTACGGAGGCGCACGAGCTGCTCGACCTTGACGGCCAGCTGTCCGCGCGAGACACCGAAGCCGCCGCGAAAGATCGGCACGTCTTCGGCAAACACTGTGGCCTGACCCGAGAAGTCACACGGGATCACGTCTCCCGGCTTCATGTTCACGAGTTCGGCGAGGGACAGATGCGCGCGGCCCAGCACCGTGGTCAGCGTCACTTCGGCGCCTTCCACCTCTTCGCGCAGCGTGTACAGCCAGCGCTCGTCCTGCTCGACGCGATCGCTCTGGATACCCGAATCGAGCACGTCGCGCAGCGGCTCGATCATCGAATACGGCAGGGTCACGTGCAGGTCCCCGCCGCCGCCCTCGAGGTCGACGTGGAACGACGTCACGACCACCACCTCGGTGGGGCTGACGATGTTCGCGAAGTGGGGGTTCATCTCTGACGAGAGGTACTCGATCTCGATCGGCGCGACGTTGGCCCAGGCCTCGCGCAGATTCTCGAACACGCGCTTCAGCAGCATGTGGATCACGCGCGATTCGGTCGCGGTGAAGTCGCGACCCTCGATCTTGGCGTGGCGGCCGTTGCCGCCGAAGAAATTGTCGACCATCGCAAAGACGAGTGTCGGGCCGAGCACGATCAGGCCGGTGCCACGCAGCGGCGCCACGCGCACGAGGTTGAGGCTCGTCGGCAGATGCAGCGTGTGCACGTACTCGCCGAATTTCTTCATCTGCACCGGCCCGACCGTGATGTCGGGCGAGCGACGCAGCATGTTGTACATGCTGGTGCGGAACAGCCGCGCGAAACGCTCGTTGATCATTTCGAGCGTGGGCATGCGCCCGCGCACGATGCGCATCTCGCTGCTGAAGTCGTAGTCGCGTGCCTCGCCGGGCGGCAGCTTCGCCTCGGTCGCGACCGCGCCGCTGTCGACGCCGTCCAGCAGCGCGTCGACCTCTTCCTGGTTCAGGATCTGGTGGTTGGACATCCGAGGTCGCCTACTGCATCACGAAGGACGTGAAATAGACGGCCTCGAGCTTCGCGGGGTCGCCCCCCTCGCGCGCGGCCACCGCGCGCACGGCCTCGAGGGCGCGCGCGCGCAGCTCGTCCTTGCCGGCCTGCGTGGCGAGCACCTCGTACTTCTGATTGGAAAGCAGCATCAGCAGGTCGTTGCGCACCACCGGCTCATGCTGCCGCACGAATTCGAGGGCGGCTGGATCGCGCGTCATGATCTCGATCGTCACCTGCAGGAAGCGCACCATCTGCTCGGCCTCGAAGTTCACGACGAACGAGGGATCCAGCTGATGGAACAGTGCCGGCTGCGGCCGGGGCACTGCTGCAGCTGCGGGCGCGGCACTGCGGCCCAGGTAGAACCAGGAGCCCGCGGCGCCGGCGGCACCCACGAGCAGGACCAGTACGATCCACAGAAGCGCCTTCGACGACTTCCGCGGTGGGCTGGAGACAGCAGCTTCGACCATGTCGGTTCCTCGACGCGAGTTCGCGCGCGAGCAACGTTGCAAGGCTGGTGCCAGCCCTGCAATCCAGGGCCTAAGTCATTGATGTGCAGTGATTTCCATCCAGCCGGAGAGTGTGAAGCAGCGCACGCCTGCCAGGGGCGACGGGGATTTGACGCTACCGCCTGCTCAGGCGTACAGGTCCACGAGACCGACGGGCCGTGCCTCCCTGCGCCCGGCGTCCTGCACCGGATCTGCGCCCGCAGCGACGGCTCGACGGCCTGCGGGAGTCGGTGCGCGATCCTCGCGTGGGGCGTGCTCCGAAACGCTCGCCTCCGCGAGATTGAGGCCTTGCGCGGCGAGCAGCTCGCGCAGCCTCGGGAGCGACTGCTCGAGTGCCGCGCGCGTGTCTGCGTGGCTTGCGCCGAAGGTGACGGCCGCGTCGCCATCGCGCACCGCGATGCGGATGTGGAGGGGCCCGAGATGCTCCGGCGAGAGGCGCACGGACGCCGACTGCGGTCCATCGGTCGCAATCGTGGCGATCCTGGAGGCAAGTTCGTCGCCCCAGGCATGCGATCCCACCGGCGTTTGCAGCGGCAGCTCGTGGCGTAGCGCGGCGTGCTGTGTCGTGGGGCGCGAATCCGCGGCCTGACCACTCGCGGCAACGAGCCCGGCCAGATGGTCGGTCGCCGACGTGGTCGCAATCTGCACCGTCGTCGAGCCGGCCTGTGCCGTGAGCGCTGCCGGGCTCTCCGCAAGGCTGCGCGAACCTGCGGTCGAGGTGCGCAGCTCCTGCAACATGCCGTCCAGGGACGCCTCGGCCCCGGAATCAACAGGCGCAGCTGGCGCACCATGCAGCTCGAGTCGCCTCAGGACACCTCCCATCGGCGAGTCGGCATCGGCTGCCGCGGGCGCCGCGGACGACGCGGGCGGTGCTTCGACCACCGCAGCGAGCAGCAGCGCCAGCGCCTCCGGCGCCAGCGCTTCGTCGTCGTCACCGCCCTGCTCTTCGAGCAGCAGTTGCGCCAGCTCCTCGCCGAACAACCCGGCCAGGGCCGGATCGGCTCCCGTGGGCGACTCCGCGGGTGCGGTACTCGCGGCGGGGGGCGATACCGGTGCAGTCGTCATCATCGTGTCGGGTCCTTTGGCCATGTTCAGTGACGCGTGCGCGCGCGCGTGAGCTGCAGGGCACGTTCGTCGATATCGATCTGCTCGCGCCGCTCGCGATGGAT
>DAOQXO010000062.1:0-14790 GCA_035342635.1 Steroidobacteraceae bacterium | reverse complement strand
GCGTGATCGCGAGCACCAGCGCAACCGTCACCCGCTCGGGCAGCCGCGGCGGCGCCTTCCGCACCGACTGGGTGACGGTTGCGCAAGGCGCCGCCGCGGCTGCCCGAGCGGGCCCAGCCGAGTGTGGCGGCGTTCATGGACGGCACCCGCTCATGCCGCGAGCTCCTTCACGGCCTGCTCGAACACGCGGCCGCGCTGCGTGTAGTCACGGAACATGTCGAGGCTCGCGCACGCCGGCGAGAGCAGCACCGTGTCGCCCGCGCGCGCGACGCTCGCCGCGGTGCGCACCGCCGCCTCGAGCGTCTCCGCGCGCGACAGCGGGCAGACCCCTTCGAGCACCGCGGCGATCGCCGGCGCATCGCGCCCGATCAGCACGACGTGGCGCACCTTGTCGCGAAACGCCGCGGCGAGCGGCCCGAAGTCCTGGCCCTTGCCGTCACCGCCCGCGATGATCACGAGGGTGCCCGGCAGGCCCGACACCGCGGCGAGAGTCGCGCCGACGTTGGTGCCCTTGGAATCGTTCACATAGCGCACGCCGCCGACCTCGGCGACCCACTGCGTGCGATGCTCGAGGCCGCGGAACTCGCGTAGCTCCGCCAGCATCGCCGCAAGCGGCAGCGCGAGCGCCTCGCCGAGCGCGAGCGCAGCGAGCGCATTGGCGGCGTTGTGCAATCCCGGGATGCGCAGTTCCGCGAGCGCCATCAGCGGCTCGCCGCGACGCGTCAACCACCAGCCCTCCTCCGCGCCGCGATCGGCGAGCGCGTAGTCGGCACCGATCGCCGCCCGCAGCGAGAACGTGAGCGTCGTGCGCGGCAGGTCCCGCGCGACCGGCGCGCGCATCGCGGCGACCAGCGGATCGTCGAGGTTGATCACCGCGGCATGGCAGCGCGCGTAGATGCGCGCCTTCGCCGCCGCGTAGTCCGCGAGGGTCGCGTAGCGATCCATGTGATCCGCGGTGACATTGAGCACGGTGGCGGCGGCCAGTTCGAGCGTGCGCGTCGTCTCGAGCTGGAAGCTCGACAGCTCGAGGACATAGAGGGCCGTGGCCGGATCGCCCAGCAGGTCGAGCGCCGGCTCACCGAGATTGCCGCCGACGCGCACCGTGAGTCCCGCTCGGCGGGCCATGCGGGCGACCAGCGTCGTGACCGTGCTCTTGCCGTTCGTGCCGGTGATGCCGACCGCCGGGGCGCGCGCGGCACGCGCGAACAGCTCGATGTCACCGACGACCTCGAGGCCTCGCGCACGCGCGGTGACGAAGAACGGGTCGGTGAGCGCGAGCCCCGGCGAGGCCACGACCAGAGTCGCACCCTCGAGCAGGCCCGTATCGAGTCCGCCGGCGCGCACGACGATGTCGCCGACGAGCGCGCGCAATGCGTCGAGCTCGGGCGGGCGCGGGCGGGTGTCGGTGACCGCGATGCGCCAGCCCTCGGCGTGCAGATAGCGCGCGCACGACAGTCCCGTGCGACCGAGCCCTGCGATGACGGCGTAGCGTGCGCCTGTGGTTGCCGTGCTCATCGCAGTTTCAACGTGGCGAGGCCCGCGAGCACGAGCAGCAGCGAGAGGATCCAGAAACGCACGATGACCTTGGGCTCCGCCCAGCCCTTCAGCTCGTAGTGGTGGTGGATCGGCGACATGCGGAAGAGACGTTTGCCGGTGAGCTTGAACGACGCGACCTGCAGAATGACCGACGCGGTCTCGAGCACGAACACGCCGCCCATCACCAGCGCCACGACTTCCTGCCTAACGATCACCGCGATGACACCGAGCGCGGCACCAAGGGCGAGCGCACCGATGTCGCCCATGAATACCTGCGCCGGATAGGAGTTGAACCACAGGAACCCGAGGCCCGCGCCGACCATCGCGGCGCAGAAGATCAGCACCTCGCCCGCCTGCGGCACCGCCGGGATGCCGAGATAGTTGGCGAACACCGCGTTGCCGGAGGCGTAGGCGAACACGCCGAGCGCCGCGGCGACCATGGCCGCCGGCATGATCGCGAGGCCATCGAGCCCGTCGGTGAGGTTCACCGCGTTGCTCATGCCGACGATCATCAGGTAGCTGAGGATGATGTAGCCGGCCGCCGCCATCGGCAGCGCCACGCTCTTGACGATCGGCAGGTAGAACGTCGTCTCGGCCGGCGTGCGCGCGGTGTACCAGAGCACGGCGGCGACGATCAGCCCGACGACCGACTGCCAGAAATACTTCCAGCGCGGCGCGAGCCCCGTCGAGTCGCCGACCACGAGCTTCAGGTAGTCGTCGTAGAAGCCGATCGCACCGAAGGCGAGCGTGACCGCCATGACGATCCACACGAAACGGTTCGAGAGGTCCGCCCACAGGAGCGTCGCGACGAGGATCGCGACGATGATCAGCGCCCCGCCCATCGTCGGCGTACCGGCCTTCGGCAGGTGGCTCTGCGGGCCCTCCTGGCGTACCACCTGGCCGACCTGGTAGCGCGACAGCCGCCGGATCATCGCCGGGCCGACCAGCAGCGAGATCGCGAGCGCCGACATCGTCGCGAGGATCGCGCGCAGCGTCAGGTACGAGAAGACGTTGAATCCCGAGTATTCGGCGGTCAGTTCCCTGGCGAGCCAGTACAGCATTCCGTCACCCCGCCCTGTCGCCAACGAGCGCATCGACCACGCGCTCGAGCCGGTTCGACCGCGAGCCCTTCACCAGCAGACGCACATCGGCGTCGAGCGCGGACTCGAGCTCGCGGGTGAGCGTCTCGGCATCCGGAAACCATTGCGCTCCGGCCCCGAAGGCCTCGACCGCGAGCGCCGAGAGCGGGCCGGTCGCGAACAGCCGCTCGACGCCGCGCGCGCGCGCATAGCGCCCGATGTCGGCGTGTGCCTCGTCCGCGTGCGTGCCGAGTTCGCCCATGTCGCCGATCGCGAGCCAGCGACGGCCGCCGAGACCGACGAGCACGTCGATGCCGGCGCGCATGGAGCTCGGGTTGGCGTTGTACGAGTCGTCGATCAGCCAGGCGCCGGCGCGCGTGACACGCAGATTGAGCCGCCCCTTGACCGGCTGCATCGCGGCGAGTCCCGCGGCGACCTGCGCAAGCGTCGCGCCGGCAGACACGGCCGCCGCGGCCGCGGCGAGTGCGTTGGAGATGTTGTGCAGGCCCGCGAGCTGCAGGCGGATCGCGATATCGCCGACCGGCGAGTGCAGCGTGAAAGCGGTGCTGAAGCCGCCGCTGCCGACCTCGGTCGTGATATCGCGCGCGTGGAAATCGGCGGCATTCGTCAGGCCGAAGGTCACGACGCGGGCGCGGGTCGCGCCGCGCCACATCTCGCTGAAGACATCATCGGCGTTGATCACCGCCACGCCGTCCGCCGGCAGCGCCTCGAACAGCTCGCCCTCGGCCCGCGCCACGCCTTCGAGCGAGCCGAAGCCCTCGAGGTGCTCGGCGCCGGCGTTCGTCACGAGGCCGATGCCCGGCTTCGCCAGCGCCGCGAGTGCCGCGACTTCACCGGGCCGGTTTGCGCCGATCTCGATGACGGCGAACTCGTCCGTCGACTCGAGGCGCAACAGCGTCAGCGGCACGCCGATGTGGTTGTTCAGGTTGCCGAGCGTGGCAAGGCAGGTGCCGGCCTGGCCCAGGATCGACGCCGTCATGCCCTTGGCCGTGGTCTTGCCGTTGCTGCCCGCGACGCCGATCAGCGGGATCGCGAAATGCGCGCGCCACGCCGCCGCAGCACGCGTCAGCGCAGCGAGTGTGTCGTCGACGATGATCTGCGCGATCGCCACGTCCTGGCGTGCCGGCACGACCACGGCCGCGGCGCCCCCGGCGGCCGCGGCGCCTGCGAACTCGGCGGCATTGAAGCGCGGGCCCTGGAGTGCGAAGAACACCTGGCCGACCTGCAGCGTGCGCGTATCGGTCGACACGCCGCTGTAGGCGCGATCGGCGCCGACGAGCTGTCCGCCGCAGGCCGCGGCGAGGCGGGCGAGCGTGCGCTGCGGACCACTCACTTGCGGCTCCCGAGCACGTCCCTCACCACCGCCTGGTCGCTGAACACCCGGTGTTCATGGCCGACGATCTGGTAGTCCTCGTGTCCCTTGCCGGCGACCAGCACCACATCGCCGGCGCCTGCCTCGTCGAGCGCACCGCGAATGGCCGCGGCGCGCTCGTGTTCGATGCGCAGCGCCGCGCCTGGCGCGATGCCGCGCGCGGTCTGCGCCACGATGTCGGCCGGCGATTCGGTGCGCGGGTTGTCGTCAGTCAGCCAGATGCGGTCGGCGCGCCGCGCGGCGATGCCGCCCATCAGCGGCCGCTTGCCCGGATCGCGATCGCCACCGCAGCCGAACACCACGGTGAGCTTGCCGTCCGTGTGCGCGCGGGCGGCCGCGAGCGCCTTGTCGAGCGCATCAGGTGTGTGGGCGTAGTCGACGATCACGAGTGGCGCACCCGCCGTCCCGCCGAAGGACTCCATGCGCCCCGGCGGCGCCGTGCATTGGCCGATGGCGCGCAGCACCGTGGCGAACGGCACATCCCACGCGAGCAGCAGCGCGAGCACGGCGAGCGCATTGTCGGCGTTGAAATCGCCGATCAGCCGGGTCGCGAGCGTGCCGGCGCCCCAGTCCGTGGCGACGTCGATCTCGACACCGCACGTCGCGGCGCGCACGGCGCTCGCGCGCACGTTCGCGTGGTCGCGGCGGGACACCGTGACCAGCCGACCGCTGTCGCCGGCGTGCGCCCTGGCGAGCGCGCTGCCGAACGGATCGTCGATGTTGATGATGCGCGTGGTGAGCGTCGGCCAGGAGAGCAGCATCGCTTTGGCAGCGCCGTACTCGGCCATCGTGCCGTGGTAGTCGAGATGGTCGCGTGTCAGGTTGGTGAACACTGCGGTATGGAAGCGCACGCCCGCGACACGCCCCTGGTCGAGCGCGTGCGAGGAAACCTCCATCGCCACACAGTCGGCGCCCTCGTCGCGCAGTGCCGCGAGCCGCCGATGCACTTCGATGGCGTCCGGTGTCGTGTACGAACTCGTGCGCAGGGCGCCGGGTGTGCCATAGCCGAGCGTGCCGCTGTAGGTGGCACGCCGTCCGCTCGCGGCGAGCGCCTCTGCGGCGAGCCATGCGGTGGTCGTCTTGCCGTTCGTGCCGGTGATGCCCACCGTAGTCAGCGTCGCCGAGGGCTCGCCGAAGAAGCGGTCGGCGATCGCGCCGAGCTGCGCATGCAGCTGCGGCACGGGCGCCGCGAAGATCCCCGACGGGAAATCCGGCACGCGCAGGTCGGGCGCAGGCTCCCACAGGACCACGCGCGCGCCACGCGCGATCGCCTCGTGCACATGGGCGAGGCCGTGGGTCGTGCGTCCGGCGCAGGCGAAGAAGAGCCCGCCCGCGCGCACCTCGCCGCTGGCCACCGACAGGTCGGTGACTTCGAGCCTCGCCGGCACCTTGACCAGGTCGCCCACGAGATCGGCGAGTCGGCGCGGGACGTTCACCGGCGTGCGCATCATCGCAGTGCCACCTGGCGGCGCGAAGGCGCGGGCGTGCCGGCATCGTCGTCGCCGGGTGCGCCGATCGCCGCGTCGGGCGCGACGGCCAGCAGGCGCAGCGCACCGCCCACCACGCGCGAGAACACCGGTGCGGCGACATCGCCGCCGTAGTACTTGCCCGCACCCGGCTCATCGACGATCACGACGGCCGCGAGGCGCGGCTGCGAGGCGGGCGCGACACCGCCGAACACCGCCATGTAGCGATCGGTGGAATAGCCGCCGGCGTTCGCCTTCCACGCCGTGCCGGTCTTGCCGGCGACGCGATAGCCCGGGATCGCGGCGTGGCTGCCGGTACCGGACGGCGCGATGACGGCCTCCAGCATGTGCACCAGCGAGCGCGCGACGCGCTCATCGAGCACGCGCTCTCCGATCGGCGCCGCATCGACGCGCAGGAAGGACACCGGGCGCGAATGGCCGCCGGCGCCGACCGTGGCGTACGCATGCGCAAGCTGCAGCGGCGTGACCGACAGGCCGTAGCCGCGCGACATCGAGGAAATGCCGACCGGCCGCCAGTGCGACCAGTGCGGCAGCAGGCCGGCCGACTCGCCCGGGTAACCGCTCGTCGTCACCTGGCCGAAGCCGAGGCCGGTGAGCGTGTTCCACATCTGCTCGGGCTCGAGCTCCAGCGCGACGCGCGTCATGCCGACGTTCGAGCTCTTGGCGAGCACCGTGGCGAGGTCGATGCGACCGAGGTTGTGCTTGTCCTCGAGCATGCGCGCGCCCACCTTGATGTAGCCGGGCGAGGTGTCGACGATGCTCTGCTCGCTGTACTTGCCCGACGCGAGCGCCGCGGCGATCACGAACGGCTTGATCGACGAGCCGGGCTCGAGGATGTCGGTGGCCGCACGGTTGCGGTAGGTGCGCGCGTTGATCTGGTCGCGGTCATTCGGGTTGTAGGCCGGCTGGTTCACCATCGCCAGCACTTCCCCCGTCGTCACGTCGAGCACGATCACGGAGCCCGACTTGGCGCGCTGCTCGCGGATCGCCGCCTTCAGCTCGCGATAGGCGAGGTACTGGATGCGAAGGTCGATCGACAGCACCATGTCGCGCCCCGGCCGCACGGGCCGGATACTCTCGACATCCTGCACCACGCGGCCATGGCGGTCCTGGATCACGCGCTTGGCGCCATCCTCGCCGGCGAGCCAGTGGTCGAACGCGAGCTCGATGCCTTCCTGGCCGGCATCGTCGATGCTGGTGAAGCCGAGCAGATGCCCGACGACCTCGCCCGAGGGGTAGTAACGCCGGTACTCGCGCACCAGGTAGACGCCGGGGATGCCGAGCGCTTTTATCTTCTGCGCGTCGGCCGGCTGCATGTGCCGGCGCAGGTAGAGGAATTCGCGATCCAGGTTGGACGTGACGCGACGCGCGAGATCGTTCTTGTCGACCTTCAGCGCCCTGGCGAGCTGCGGCAGCAGGTCGGTCGCGAGCGCAAGCTCTTTCGGGTTGGCCCATACCGAGTCGACCGGCGTGCTGACCGCCAGCGGTTCACCGTAGCGATCGGTGATCGTGCCGCGATGCGCGGCAATCGCGGCGACGCGCGAGAAGCGTGCATCGCCCTGGCGCGCGAGGAATGCATGGTCCATCAGCTGCAGGTCGACCGCGCGCCACAGCAGCCCGCCGGCCGCCACGACCAGCATGCCGAGCACCACCCAGGCGCGCGTGCGAAACGACCGCGGTGCCGATTCGCCGCCGCCGTAGCGCCCGCCGCCGCCCTTGCCGCGCCGCTCCCTCATGGCCGCACGACCTCGATTTCCTGCGGCGGCGGCATCGCCATCCTGAGCCGCGCGCGCGCTACGTTCTCGACGAATGCGTGCGTCGACCAGGCGCTCTGCTCGAGCTGCAGCTGGCCCCACTCGACCTCGAGGTCGTCGCGCTGCGCGTTCAGCCGTTCGAGTTCGACGAACAGCTCGCGCGAGTGGTGCTTCGCCCAGATCGCTCCGGCCGCCGAGCCGAGCGCAAGCACCCACAGCAGCGGAATCGCGACGAGCAATGTCCTGCGCGAGAGCGCCATCACGCGGCGCGCTCCGCGACGCGCAGAACCGCGCTGCGAGCGCGCGGATTGCGGGCGATCTCGGCCTCGCTCGCGCGGCGCTTGCCGCCGACGAGCCGCAGTCGCGGCGCCGCGTGCGGCGGCAGGACCGGCAGCTTCGCGAGCACCGGATCGACGCTCGACTCGCGCTGCATGAACTGCTTGACCATGCGGTCTTCGAGCGAGTGGAAGGCGATCACGGCGAGGCGCCCGCCGGGCGCGAGCACATCGAGCGCGGCGGCGAGCCCGCGCTCGAGCTGGCCGAGTTCGTCGTTCACGTGCATACGCAGCGCCTGGAAAGTACGGGTGGCCGGGTGCTTGCCGTCGCGCGTGCGCACCGCGCCGGCGATCACCTGGGCGAGCTGGCCCGTACGCTCGATGGGCGCGCGCGTGCGCGCCGCGGCGATCGCCTGGGCGACACGGCGCGCGTAGCGTTCCTCGCCGAGTGTCGCGATCACTTCGCGCATTTCGTCGACATCCGCGCGCGCGAGCCACGCCGCGACAGGTTCACCGCATGACGGATCCATGCGCATGTCGAGCGGACCGTCCTTCGAGAAACTGAAACCGCGACCGGCCTCGTCGAGCTGAGGCGACGACACGCCGAGGTCGAGCAGCACGCCAGCGACCGGCCGGCCGCGCGCGTGCTCGTGCACGACCTGCCGAAGATCGGCAAACGGCGCCTGGACGAGCGTAAGCCGCATTTCGGTCGCAAAGCGCACGCGACCGGCCGCGATGGCCTGCGGATCGCGGTCGAGCGCGAGCACGCGTCCTTCTCCACCCAGGGCTTCGAGTATCCGTGCCGTGTGTCCGCCGCGCCCGAACGTCGCATCGATGTATAGACCGTCCGCTTTCGGAGCGAGGCCTTCGAGCACTTCCTCGACAAGCACAGGAACGTGCTCATCCATCGCGCCTCGCCCTCGTGAAGCGGTCCGACCGCCCCCTCCCCCGCCAGAAAAACCGTTACTCAGAGCGACAGTGAATCGAGCTCGGCAGGCAGGTCCGTCACCGCCTCCTCGTGCGCGAGCCATGCATCACGCCGCTCGTTCCACCGCGCCTCGTCCCACAACTCGAAGCGATTACCCTGGCCCACCAGCATCGCGAGCCGTGATAGCGACGCGAACTCGCGCAGCTCGGGCGACAGCAGGAGCCGCCCGTGTCCGTCGAGCTCGAGGTCGGTGGCATGGCCCACCATCAGACGCTGCAGTCGCCGGGCCTGCGGATGCAGGCTCGGCAGGCTCATCAGCTTGCGTTCGATCTGCTCCCAGTCAGGCAGCGGATAGATGAGGAGGCACTGGTCGCGGTCGACCGTGACGACCATACGGCCCTCGCAGCGCTCGGCCACGGCCGCCCGATACCGGGTCGGCAGGGCCATGCGGCCCTTGTCGTCGATCGTGACTTTTGTTGCACCGCGGAACATGGCCTGGACCCCTGTGGAGCCCATTTCTCCCCACTTTCTCCCACTCGGCGCCACTATAGAAACGCGCCGGCGCACTGTCAACGCGCAGATGGGGAAAAAATGACGGGACGACAAGAACTTACGTTCGTTCCGACCCGCCCGGGCGCAGTGGCCGCGGGGAGGACCTCTTAGCTATCAGAGGCTTGTAGATCGAAGCTTATACAGTAGTTGAGAAGGAGTCGGCCTGTAAGCCGGGTTCTGTCGAGGGCAATCATTCCTCTGGGACCCCCGTCACCGGGGGCCTCGAGCGGCCTACCCGGAAGCACGCGCGGACATGCGCTGCGGTGTGACCCGCCGCTTCCCTATTTGGCCTTGCTCCAGGTGGGGTTTGCCGTGCCGTCGAGTGTTACCACCGACGCGGTGCGCTCTTACCGCACCCTTTCACCCTTACCCCCGAAGGGGCGGTTTGCTTTCTGTTGCACTTTCCGTGGGCTCGCGCCCCCCAGGCGTTACCTGGCACCTCGTCCGCAGGAGCCCGGACTTTCCTCCATACCTGCCGAGGCAGATACAGCGATTACCCGGCCGACTCCGCGCGGGAGGATACACCCCCGCCGAGCTTGATGGCGATATCGTAGGCCTCGCTGCGGCGCGCGCCGGTGATCTGCGCGGCCAGCGCCGCCGCCTTGCTCGGCGGCAACTCCTTCGCGAGCAGCGCGACGATGCGGGCGAGTTCCGCCGGCGTGACAGCGCCGCTCACCGCCACGTCCGGCGCACCCGCCACGACCAACGTGATCTCGCCGCGCGCGACATTGGCGTCCTCGCGTGCACGCTGCGACAGTTCGCCGAGCGTGCCGTGATACAGGGTTTCGAAGGCTTTGGTGAGCTCGCGACCGAGAGCCGCCTCGCGCCCGGCGCCGAATGCCGCGGTGATATCGGCGAGGCTCTCCTCGATGCGGTGCGGTGCCTCGAAAAACACGAGCGTGCGCGGCTCGAGCGCGAGCTGGGCGAGACGCTCGCGGCGTTCGCGGCTGCGCGCCGGCAGGAAACCCTCGAAGCAGAAGCGCGCGGTGGGAATCCCCGCGATGCTGAGCGCCGCGGTGATTGCCGACGGGCCCGGCACCGTGCGCAACGTGTGGCCTGCAGCGCGCGCCGCACGCACGAGTTCGTAGCCGGGATCCGACAGCAGCGGCGTGCCGGCATCGCTGACCAGCGCAATCACGGCGCCGGCGTCGAGCCGAGCGAGCAGCTCGGCGATGCGTTCGCCCTCGTTGTGCTCGTGCAGCGAGACGAGTGGCCGCGACAGGCCCATCGCCGCGAGCAGCTGGCCCGTGCGGCGCGTGTCCTCCGCGGCGACGAGGTCGGCCTGCGCGAGCGCATCGCGGGCGCGCGGCGAGAGATCACCGAGGTTGCCGATGGGCGTGGCGATGACATCGATCCGGCCTGCGTTCGCACCCACTATAATCTCCTCATCGCGCCACCCGGGCATCGTGCCGCCGAGTGTAAGGTGAAACAAGACATGTCGACCCCGTTATTCAGCCGGGCGCTGCCGTTCGCATTGCTGCTCGCCACGGCGCTCACCGCATGTACCAGCATCGGCCCGGCCTCGGGACCCGTGCCGACGCTCGAGCGCGCCGAGCAGAGTGCGCAGCAGGGCCGGCATGCGGAGGCGGCGCGAATCTATGAAGCGCTCGCGGCCGAGCGCAGCGGTGCCGCGGCGATCGATATGCAGCTGCGCGCGGCCCGCGCCTGGCTCGATGCGCGCCAGCCGGATGCTGCCGGGCGCGCGCTTGCCGCGGCGCGCGTGGGCGCGAGCCCCGCGCAGGCCTTCGAGGCGCAGATGCTCGGCGTCGAGCTGCGCATCGCCCGCGGGGACGCGCAGCGCGCGTGGAGCGAAGTGAGCGCGATGGCGCAGCCAGCCGCGCGTGCCGACGCTGCGCGCTATCTCGACGTACGCCAGCAGGCGGCGTTCGCCACCGGGCGCCATGCCGAAGGCGTGCGCGCGCAGATCGCGCGCGAACCGTTGCTGCCCACGCTGGAAGCACAACGCCGGAGTCGCAGCGAGTTGCTCGCCGACCTGCGCGCGGCGCTCGAGGGCGGCGCGAAGGTCAATCCCGCCGCCGAGGCCGACCCCACCGTGCGCGGCTGGCTGGAGCTTGCGCCGATTGCGGTCACCGCAGCGACGATGCCGACGACGGTCGGCCCGGCGCTGCAGCACTGGCGCGGCCGCTATCCCTCGCATCCGGCGAACGACGTCGTGCGCAGCGACATCGAAATGATCGAGGCGCCGCAGGCGCGCGATCGCGCCTCGCACGTCGCCCTGCTGTTGCCTGTATCGGGCCGCCAGGCCGGCGCCGCTGCGCAGATCCGCGATGGCTTCTTCACTGCGTACTACCGTTCACCGGCAGGCACGCGCCCGCAGGTGCGCGTCTACGATACGGCGAGCACCAGCATCGCCGAAGCCATTTCGCGCGCGAGCGCGGCGGGCGCTACCGTGATCGTCGGCCCGCTGCTGCGCGACGAAGTGGCCGCGGCGGCGGGCTACATCGGCCCGCGGCCGGCACTGCTCGCACTCAATTTCCTCGGCGCCGACGACATCACCCCCGCCAATTTCTACCAGTACGCGCTGTCGCCGGAAAACGAGGCGCGCTCGATCGCCGGCCGGCTCACTTCGCAGGGCCTGCGCCGCGGCGTCGCGCTCGTGCCCGTGGGCGAATGGGGCACCCGCGTGCTTGCGGCCTTTACCGAGGCGCTGCAGGCCGCCGGCGGCGAGCTGGTCGGCACCGCGACCTACTTCCCGGCCGAGAACGACTACTCGCCCGCCATCACCGACCTGCTGCGCATCGACGCGAGCAAGGCGCGGCATCGCCGCATCGAACAGGTCACCGGCACGAAGCTCGCGTTCCAGCCGCGCCGCCGCGGCGATGCGCAGTTCATCTTCGCACCGAGCCAGGCGCAGACCGCGCGCCTGCTGCGCCCGCAGCTGCGCTTCCACTATGCCGGCGATCTGCCGACCTATTCGACCTCCGATGCGTACGAGCCGCACCCGACCGCCAACCAGGACCTCGACGGGCTCATCTTCCCCGACATGCCCTGGGTGTTTGGCGTCGGCGCAAAGAGCGCCGAGGTGCGCGAATCGCTGGTGGGCGCCTGGGGCGAGAGCGGCGCAGCGCGCGGCAAGCTGTTCGCATTCGGCCATGACGCCTACCAGCTGAGCATCGCGATAGCGAGCGGCGCGCCCGTCGACATCGACGGCCTCACCGGCCGGCTGCGCATCGACGACGGCCGGCGCGTGTACCGCCAGCTCGAATGGGCGCAGATCAAGGGCGGGCAGACGATGCTCCTCGACGCCGGCATGCCGGCCGTCACGCCCTGAGCCGCACTCCGCCATGGATCGTCGCGCGCGTGGCCAGGATGCCGAAGAGCGCGCGGCGCGCTTCCTCGAGGCGCAGGGCCTGACGATTCTCGCGCGCAACTTCCGCCGCCGCGCCGGCGAGATCGACATCGTCGCGCGCGACGGCGCCACACTCGCGATCATCGAAGTGCGCTCGCGCGCGACCCGCAGCCACGGCGGCGCCGCGGCGAGCGTCGGCGCGCGCAAGCAGCAGCGCCTGATCCGCGCCGCCCACCTGCTGCTCGCCGCGCATCCCGAGTGGCGACGGATGCCCGCGCGATTCGATGTGGTGATCGAAGAGGGAGACGGCGAGTCGATGCGGATCGAGTGGATCCGGCATGCGTTCACGACCTGAGGCGATCGCGGGCGGTGTCGCCCCGCCCTCCGCAGGCAGGATGAAGCGCGGCAGCGCGCCTACTTGACGACCTTCAGCTGCGGCCGCTTCGTCGGCTCGTCAGGCGCCGGCGGCGACGCCGGCGGCTCCGGCCCGCCCTCGTCGCCGGCGAACACCATGCCCTCGCCGCTCTCGCGCGCGTAGATGCCGAGCACCGCGGCCACCGGCACGCGCACGTGGTGCACCACGCCCGCGAAGCGCGCGTCGAACTCGAGCCACTCGTTGCCGAGCACGAGCCGTTGCGTGGCCGACAGGCTTACATTGAGTACGATCTTGCCGTCCTTGATGTAGGCGCGTGGTACCTGCACGCCGGCGCGCTCGGCATCGACGATCACGTGCGGCGTGCCGCCGCTGTCGCTGACCCAGCCGTGCATCGCGCGCAGCAGGTAGGGGCGTCGGGAGAGCTTCATCGTGCCGGCCATCAAGCCACCCGCATCTGCTGCTCGACGCCGGTCAGGCTCGCGCGAAAGCCGGCGCGCGGGAACACGCTGGCCGCGTAGCGCATGATCGCCTGCGCTTCCTTCGCCAGGTCGATGCCGTAATGCGGCAACCGCCACAGGATCGGCGCGACGCAGGCGTCGGCCAGCGAGAACTCGGCGGAGAGGAAAAAGGGCTTCAACTTGAACAACTCGGCACTCGCCAGGATCGCTTCCCGCAACTGCTTGCGCGGCTGCGCCGTATGGGCCCCGGTCGCATCGAGGTCGATCTCGATGGCCGAACCGTACCAGTCGCGCTCGATACGGTACATCGCGAGCCGCAACTGCGCACGCTGCACAGGGTCGACCGGCATCAGCGGCGGGTGCGGGTATCGCTCGTCGAGATACTCGCCGATCACCCGGGCGTCGTACAGAACGAGGTCGCGGTCCACCAGTGTCGGCACGCTGTGGTACGGGTTGAGGTCGAGCAGATCCTCCGGAATGCGACCCGGTTCGACATTCACGACATCCACCTCGAGCCCCTTCTCGGCCAGCACGATCCGCACGCGGTGGCTCCACGGATCGTGGGGCGCCGAGAACAGGGTCATGGCGGATCGGCGGCTCGACACGTGACTCTCCAGCGAGACCCGGCCGGCGGCCGGATCGCTAGTGGACGTCTTTCCAGTATTCCTGCTTCAGCAGCCACGCGAGCGCGGTGAACAGCAGCAGGAACAGCACCACCCACACGCCGATGGTCGCCCGATGCAGCTTGGCCGGCTCGCCGGCGTACTCGAGGAAATTCACCGTATCGCGCACGAAAGCGTCGTAGGCGGCCGGCGAAAGCTGCCCCGGCGCACCGGCGGCCTCGAAGCCGACGAACGCACCGTGTTCGTCGAACACCGCGCGCTGCAGGCCCTGCAGGTCGGACAGCACGTGCGGCATCGCCGTGCCCGCCAGCGCGAGGTTGTTGGTGCCGGTCGCGGCGTTGGGATCGACGTAGAAGGTCTTCAGGAACTGGAACACATAGTCGCTGCCCTTCGAGCGCGTGATCAGCGACAGGTCCGGGGGCACGATGCCGAACCACTCGTTGGCGAGGGCCTCGGGCATCGAGGTCAGCACATAATCGGTGATCTTGGCGCCCGGCAGCAGCAGGTTTTCCTTCAGCACCTCGTCGGAGATGGCGAGGTCGGTGCCGATGCGCTGGTAACGCACGTACTTGAGCGAATGGCAGCCCGCGCAATAGTTGATGAAGTTGCGCGCACCGCGCTGCAGCGATGCGCGATCGCCGAGCTCGTTGCCGGCGTGCCATTGCTGCCACGACGCGGTGCCGCCGCCACCCGCGGCGAAGGCCGCCGGCGCGAACGCCAGCGCAGTCACGAGGATCGCGAGCTTACGCATGGTTGGAAATCCTCTCGGGCACGGGCTTGACCGGATCGATGCGTGTGTAGATCGGCATGAGCACGAAGAAGCCGAAATACCCGACGCTGAAGATGCGAGCCAGTGTCACATAGGTGCCTTCGGCCGGCAGCAGTCCGAGGACCATCAGCGCGAGGAACGACACCGTGAACACGGCGAGCGCGAGCTTCCATATCCAGCCGCGGTAGCGGATCGCCTTCACCGGGCTGCGATCGAGCCAGGGCAGGAAAGCAATGATCACCACCGAAGC
>DAOQXO010000061.1:10381-15185 GCA_035342635.1 Steroidobacteraceae bacterium | reverse complement strand
CGCCGTCCTGGGTCACGTGCACGCGCGCGGCATCGATGGGCACGATCTCGCCATACAGTTCGCGATAGCGTGACTCGCCGTAGACCTCGATCGAGGCGGCGATCAGCTTCGCCGGATCGATCATGTGCGGCGCACCGCGCGGATGCACGACGAGCGTGGCGTTCGGCAATGCGCGCATGAAGGCGCCGGCGCCGCCCGCGTGGTCGAGATGCACGTGCGTCAGCAGCACATAGTCCACGTCCGCGGGCTCGCGACCCAGCGACGCGAGCGCAGCGAGCACGCGCGGCACGGAATGGGCCGTGCCCGTGTCGACCAGCGCTGCGCGGCCGCGGTGCTCGATCACGTGGATCGCGGCCATCTGCGGGCGCACGTAGCCCGCGTCGATGGCCGTGATGTCGTCCGGCCCACGCATCGATCGCTATTTCGCAGGTACCGGGTCGGCCGACAGCGCCGCGAACAGTGGCGCGAGGTCACCCACCGGCTCACCGGCCACCGCCGAGACGTCGAATGTCTTGCCGAGCGCCGCCTCGTTGCCGAGCGCCGCGATGCACACGCGCGCGACATCCGCGCGCGCAACCCAGCTGACCTCGGCGCCGACTTTCTGGCGCAGCACGATGCGCGTGTGCTCGCCCGGCGCGTCCCTGAGGCCGCCCGGTCGCACGATCGTGTAGGGCAGGCCGCTCGCGCGCAGGTAATCCTCGCTCGCGCGTTTGGCAGCGAGGATCGGCCGCATGAACGGCGCGGGATAGGTCTCGGCATGGTCCACACCGCTCGAGGAGACGAGCACGAACTGCGTGACGCCGGCCGCCTTCGCGGCGTCGACGAGGTTGATGTTGCCCTGGCGGTCGATTTCGTCCGGACCGTTGCCCGGCACCGGCCTGAGGGCTCCGCCACCGATCGTCGAGATCACGCGCGTGACGCCTTTCATGGCCGGCGCCAGGGTCGCAGGATCGCGCACGTCGCCGACCACGAACTCGGCGCTCTGCGGCAAGGTCGCGCGCGCCTTGGCCTCATCGCGCACCAGGGCGCGCACCCGGTAACCCTGGTCGACGAGCTGGGTCACGATATGCACACCGGTGCGCCCGGTGGCCCCGGCCACCAGCACGAGGTCGGCTTCGCTGCTTGCGGCGGCGAAAGTCGCGCCGCCGCCGAGGACGGCAATCATCAGCATCGCAGCGAGTTTTCGCGTCATCGATTGTGCTCCCATGTATGTCACCATATCCGGATGCAACGATCATATACGGCCTTGGCCTGCGCTGCCGTCAGCGCACTGGTCGCGATGGCAACACTGCCCGCGCACGCGGCGCGCGAGGAGCGCGGCAACCTGACCTTCGACGGCGTCATCCAGGCGAGTCCCGCGCTCGTCGAGCGCATCACGCCGTGGCTCGCGGGGCGTTCGGCCACGGTGGCGGGCTGGCTGCCGGACGGTGCGTTGCTCGTCACCACGCGCTTCGGCGAGATCGCGCAGTTGCATCGCGTCGCCGCGCCGCTCGGCGCGCGCGAACAGCTCACCTTCGGCGACGATCCGGTGATCGCCGCCGCGAGCAGTGCGGCGAGCGGCGCCGCGGGCGTAGCCTATGTCACCGCCGGGCCCGGCGCGGTGCCACAGCTGCGTGCGCTGCGATTTGCCGACCGCAGCACCCCGCGCATCGCGGCGCCGCGCGTGCAGCCGGACGCGCTGACCTGGTCGCCGGACGGCAGGACAGTCGCCTTCCAGGCCGCCAGTGCCGATGGCGTGCACCAGGAAATCCTCGCGTTCGAACCGGGCGGCAACCTGCAGCCGCGCCTGCTCGTCGCGGCCGGCATCAAGAGTTGGCGACCGCTAGCGTGGTCGCCCGACGGCGGCCGGCTGCTGATCCAGGACGAGGCCAACTCGCAGCACAGCGAACTGTGGTTCGCTGACGTGAATACGGGCGGCGTTACCGCGATCGCATTGCCGACGCCGCCGCGGCGCGTGGTCGCGGCGCGATTCGCGCCGGACGGGCGCAACGTCTACCTGATCGCGCAATTCGACGAGTTCGCACGGCTCCATCGTCTCGACCCCGCGACCAGCCAGTTGACCACGATCACCGACAACGTGCCGTGGGACATCGAGAGCTTCGCGGCCTCGGCCGACGGGCGCTACCTGGCGTTCGTCGCGAATGCCGCGGGCGTGAGCCGGCTGTCGGTGATCGACCAGATCGCGCGCATGGAGCTCGCACCTCAGGGGCTGCCCGAGGGCCGCATCGCCGATCTCGCGTTCGACCCCGCGGGCCGGCGCCTCGCGCTTACCGCCGAAGGCGCCACCGAGCCGGCCGACGCCTGGGTCTACGAGCCGGCGAGCAACACCGTCGCGCGCTGGACGCGCAGCGAGCTGGGCCCGATCGACAGGGCCGCGCTCGTCGCGCCCGAATTCATCAGCTTCCCCGGCTGGGATCGCGCCAACGGCAGCACGCGTGCGTTGCCCGCGTGGGTCTACCGGCCGCGCACGCCCGGGCCGCACCCCGTGCTCGTGCGCATCGCGAGCGGGCCGAACGAGCAGTACCGGCCCGGCTTCGATGCATTCACGCAGTTTGCGGTCAACGTGCTCGGCTACGCGGTCATCGCGCCGAACGTGCGCGGTGCACCGGGCTACGGTCGCAGCTTCGAGATGCTCGGCGAGAGCGTGCGCCGCGAGGATGCGGTGCGCGACATCGGCTCACTGCTGGTGTGGATCGGCGTGCAGCGCGATCTCGACCGCTCGCGCGTCGTGCTGATGGGTGAATCGCAGGGCGCGCAGGTTGCGCTGGGCTCGCTCGCCCAGTACGGCGATCGCGTCGCCGGCGGCATCAGCCTTGCGGGCATGACGAATTATTCGCGCATCCCGAATGCGCGCGCGCTGCGCCGGCCGCTGCTGGTCGTGCAGGGTGCACAGGATCTCGTCGCACCGGCGTTCGAGGCCGAGCGCCTCGTCACCACCGTGCGCGGCAACGGCGCCGAGGTCTGGTACGTGCTCGCGAAAGAGGAGGCGCACGTGTTTCGTCGCAAGGCGAACCGCGACGCGTGGATGAGCGTGGCGGCGGCGTTCCTCCAGCGCCTCTCCGGCAGCTGATGCCTCGGCGGAAGCTGGCTCCTCAGCGGGCGCTGAAACGCGATTTGCGCAGCTCGACCGTCTCGAGCCCCGGGCCCATCTTGCCGTAGTAAGCGGCGAGTGCCTCGATGTCCTTGGCGCTCAGCGTCGCGACGAAACCGGCCATGATCGGATTCTTGCGGGCGCCCGACTTGTAGTCGGTGAGTGCGCGCTTGAGGTATTCGATGTGCTGGCCGGTCAACGTGGGATAGGCGGGCAACACACCCACGCCATCGTTGCCGTGGCAGGCGACACAGACCGCCGCGGCTTCCGGCGCATTGGCTGCCGCCGGCTTGCCGGTGGGCTGGACCGCCTCGCCACCGAGGAAGGCCGCGATATCGGCGATTTCCTGCTCGGACAGCGACGCGGCGTGCGCGTGCATCGTGGCGTGCGAACGCTCCCCCGCCTGGTAGCCGCGCAGCGCCACTTCGAGGTACTCGGCGTGCTGGCCGCGCAGCTTCGGCACCGGATAGGTGGGATAGCTGTTCTTGTAGTTCTCGACCGCGTGGCAGCCGAGGCAGGTCTGGGCGAGAACCTTGCCGCGTTCGGCATTGCCCTGCGCATGCGCGACCCCCACCGAGCCCGCGAGAAATGTGGCGAGTGCGAATGCGGTTGCGGTCCGGCTGGCGAGCGACATGTCTGACCCCTGCTGAAATCAGCGGCAAATGGTACGGGGTGGACTGCCCAATTGCCACTACCGGGTTCCCCGCAGGGCGGCCGGATGGCACGATCGGCGCCGACATGATCGCATTGATTCAACGGGTCAATTTCGCCGAAGTCACGGTCGAGGGCCGGCTCGTGGGTCGCATAGGGCGCGGCATTCTCGCCCTCATCGGCGTGCAGGCGCTCGACACGCCAGCCTGTGGCAGCCGCCTGCTCGAGCGCGTGCTCGGGTATCGGGTATTCCCTGACGAGGACGGGCGCATGAACCGCTCGCTCGCGGACACCGGGGGCGGCCTGCTGCTCGTGCCGCAATTCACGCTGGCGGCCGATACGCGCAAGGGCGCGCGCGCGGGCTTCAGTACTGCCGCGGCTCCCGAAGCCGCGCAGGCGCTGTTCGGGCAGTTCGTCGCGGAGGCGCGACGGCGCCATCCGGAGGTGGCAACCGGCGAGTTCGGCGCACACATGCGGGTGGCGCTCGAAAACGACGGGCCAGTCACATTCTGGCTCGAAGCGCACGCCGGCTGACACGGAACTTTCCCGTCCTCGGCGCCTCTTTTGGCCTATCATCCCGGGTTTGCGCACGGGTGCGCTTGTCGAGGTTCATATGGGTATTGGGATGCGCGAGCTCATCATCATCCTGCTGGTGGTGCTGCTGGTATTCGGCGCGAAGAAACTGCGCACGATCGGTTCCGATCTGGGCGCGGCGGTGCGCGGCTTCAAGAAATCGGTCAGCGAGGGCGAGGCCGAGGACAGCGCCGACGAGGTGAAGCAGATCAAGTCGGCCGAGAAGGATGCCGAGTTCCCCGAAGTCGCCAAGAGCGACACCGACAGCAAGATCAACCGCGGCGCCTGAGCGGCGCGCGCTGCCGCCATGTTCGAGGTCGGCTTCACCGAGCTGCTGCTGATCTTTGCACTTGCACTGGTCGTGCTCGGTCCCGAGAAACTGCCGCGAGTGGCCAACCAGGTCGGCCGCTGGATCGGCCGCGCGCGCGCCATGGCGCGCCAGTTCCGCGAGCAACTCGAGAGCGAGGCGATCCTCGAGGACACGCCGCC
>DAOQXO010000061.1:0-10281 GCA_035342635.1 Steroidobacteraceae bacterium | reverse complement strand
CGACGCTCCCGTGGCCGACGCGCCCCCAGCCGACAGCCCGCCGCCCGGGAAGTACTACCAGCCAGACGACGACGTGGCACGCGCGGATGTGAGCCACGCGGACGCGGGCGCGGAGCCTGACAGCCAGCACCGAGCGGACGATGAGCGAGGAACCTGAGCGTCTCGCCGAAGGCACGCTGATCTCGCACCTGCTCGAGCTGCGCGATCGGGTGCTGCGCGCCTTCGTCGCCGTGATCATCGTGTTCGTGCCGTGCGCCTACTTCAAAGAGGAAATCTTCACCTTCCTCGCGCGCCCGCTGCTCGCGCAGCTGCCGGCCGGCGCCACGATGATCGCGACCAACGTGATCTCACCGTTCATGACACCGTTCAAGCTCGCCTTCTTCGTCGCGCTGTTCATCGCGATGCCGGTCGTGCTGTACCAGGTGTGGGCATTCGTTGCCCCGGGCCTTTACCGGCGCGAGCGCCGCTTCGGCCTGCCGCTGCTCGTTTCCTCGATCCTGCTGTTCTATGTCGGCGCCGGATTCGCCTACGTGTTCGTGTTCCCGGTGATGTTCGCCTTTTTTGCCAACACGACGCCGCAAGGCGTGGTGATGATGACCGACATCGCGAGCTACATGGATTTCATGCTGACCATGTTCTTCGCCTTCGGCATCGCCTTCGAGATGCCGATCGCGGTGGTGCTGGTGGTGATCACGGGGCTGGTGCCGGCCGAAAAGCTCACCGCCATGCGCGGCTACGTGCTGATCGGCATTTTCGTCGTGGCGGCGTTCCTCACCCCGCCCGACGCCATCTCCCAGAGCATCATGGCGATCCCGATGTACCTGCTGTACGAGGGCGGGATCGTGATGGCGCGCATCATGACGAAAATGCGGGCGAGCACGACATAACGCCGCCTTGCTGGGGCACGGCAACATCAGTCACACTTCCGCGCCATTGCAGCGCCACGGCGCTCGCCACAAAAAGAGAGCCTGACAATGGCTGATTCGATGTCGACTACGGTGGTCGCGGGGGATTCAGGCAAGGGCTTCTTCGGGCACCCGAAGGGACTCGCCACGCTGTTCTTCACTGAGATGTGGGAACGCTTCACCTACTACGGCATGCGCGCGATCCTGGTGCTGTTCCTCGTCGCCTCGATCGACAGCGGCGGCCTCGGCATCGACGATCGCACCGGTAATGCGATCTACGGCCTGTACATTTCCGGCACCTATCTGTTGTCGCTGGCGGGCGGCTGGATAGCCGACCGGCTGACCGGCGCGCAACGCGCGGTCTGGTGGGGCGGCATCTTCATCATGGTCGGCAACGGCCTGCTCGCCACCGGCTCGACGCAGCTGTTCTTCCTCGGCCTGATGCTGATCGTGTGCGGTGTCGGACTGCTGAAGCCCAACATCAGCGCGATCGTCGCGCAGCTGTATCCGGAGGGCGGTTCGCGTCGAGATGCCGGTTTCTCGATCTTCTACATGGGCATCAACGTCGGCGCGTTCCTCGGTTCGACGATCGTGCCGATCCTCGCCGCGCGTTACGGCTGGAGCATGGGTTTCGCGGCGCCCGCCATCGGCATGCTGCTCGGCCTGATCCAGTTCGCGTTCACGCGCCGCTTCCTCGGCCATGCGGGACTCGAACCGGGCATGGTGCACGCCGATGCCGGCGCCACGCGCCGCGCCTGGTGGATCGTCGCGGCGGTGACCGCCGCGATATTCGCGATCGTCGCACTCGCGATCCTCGGGCACATCCGGATCGACCCCGTGTGGCTGCTGAAGAAATCCTTCTGGGCGATCGTCGCCTTCACGGTCGGCTACTTCGCCTACATGCTGTTCTTCGCCGGGCTCGACACGATCGAACGCAAGCGCGTGGTCGTGATGATCGCGCTGTTCATCGCCTGCGCGATGTTCTGGGCCGGCTTCGAGCAGGCGGGCGCCTCGCTCAACATCTTCGCCGACCGCCACACCGACCGGCAGATCGGCGGCTGGCTGATGCCGGCGGGCGTGCTGCAGAACATCAATCCGCTGTTCATCATCATTTTCTCGCCGATATTCGCGGCCCTGTGGGTCTGGCTCGGCCAGCGCAACCTCGATCCGTCGGCGCCGGTGAAGTTCGCCCTGGGCCTGGTCCTGATGGGCATCGGCTTCGTGGTGATGTACTTCGCCGCGCAGTATGTGGTCGCCGGCGAGAAGGTGCTGCCGACCTGGCTGATCCTCACCTACCTGTTCCACACGTTCGGCGAGCTGTGCCTGTCGCCGGTCGGCCTGTCCTCGATGTCGAAGCTCGCACCGGCGCGCTTCGTCGGCCAGGCGCTCGGCGTCTGGTTCCTCGCCACCGCGATCGGCAACAACCTGGCGGGCCAGTTCGCCGGCGAGTTCGATCCGAACAACCTTGCCGCGATGCCGAACCAGTTCCTCGGCATCTTCTGGTGGGGCGCGATGGGCGGCCTGGTGATGTTCCTGATCTCACCCTACGCGAAGCGTCTGATGGGAGGTGTGAAATGAAGCGCCTGGCAGGCATGGCCCTGATCGCCGCCGCACTCGCCGGTTGTACGCGCGAGCCGCCGGCGACGGCACCCACGCAGAGCGCGGACGAGTTCGTCGCGCAGGTGAACGAGGACCTGATCCCCATTACGCGGGAGCTGGCGGCGGCCGAGTGGACCCAGGCGACCAACATCACGCCGGACACGCAGTTCCTCAGCGCGCGCTCGAACGCCCGCTACCAGGAGTTCCTCAGCACGACGATAGAGAAGTCGAAGGCCTACGCCAACGCCGAGGCGAGTCCTGCGACGCGGCGCGCGCTGCACCTGCTGACGCAGCAGACCTCCGCGCCCGCGCCGGCCGATCCGGAGCGGCGCGCGGAACTGACCGGCATCCTCGCGAGCCTCGATGCGATGTACGGCGAGGGCAAGTACTGTCCCACCGGCCCCGACAGCTGCCTGAACCTGGACCAGCTCTCCGATACACTCGCCAAGAGCCGCAATTACTCCGAGCTCGAGCAGGCCTGGGTGGGCTGGCACGACACCGCGCGGCCGATGCGTGCGAAGTACCAGCGCTTCGTCGAACTCGCCAACGAGGGCGCGCGCGAATTCGGCTTCGCCGACCTCGGCGCGATGTGGCGCTCGGGCTACGACATGCCGCCCGATGAGTTCGCGGTCGAAGCCACGCGGCTGTGGGAGCAGGTCAAGCCGCTCTACGGCGCGATGCAGTGCTACGCGCGCGGCCGCCTCGCCGCGCAGTACGGCGAGGACAAGGTGCCCGCCGGCAAGCCGATACCGGCGCACCTGCTCGGCAACATGTGGGCGCAGACCTGGAACAAGGTCTACGACGACATCCTCAAGCCCTACCCGAAAGCGAGCATCGAATCCGCCGACCGCGAACTCGCGCGGCAGAACTGGAGCGCCGAACGGATGACGAAGTCCGCGGAGACGTTCTACACCTCGATCGGCTTCCCGGCGCTGCCCGCGAAATTCTGGGAGCGCTCGATGCTCGTACGCCCGCGCGATCGCGAAGTCGTGTGCCACGCCAGCGCCTGGGACATGGACACCGAGGACGACGTGCGCATCAAGATGTGCATGCGCCCGAACGAGGAAGACCTGTTCACGATCTACCACGAACTCGGCCACGTCTATTACTACCTCTGGTACAACGACCAGCCGCCGCTGTTCCAGGGCGGCGCGCACGACGGCTTCCACGAAGCGATCGGCGACACGGTCAACCTGTCGGTGACGCCCGGCTACCTGCATCGCATCGGCCTCGTCAGCGCCGTGAAACCCTCGCCCGAAGCGGTGATCAACCAGCAGATGAAAATGGCGACCGAGAAAGTCGCGTTCCTGCCGTTCGGCAAAGTCATCGACGAGTGGCGCTGGAAAGTGTTCTCCGGCGAGATCGCCCCCGCGGACTACAACAAGTCGTGGTGGGCCCTGCGAACGCAGTACCAGGGCGTCGCGCCGCCGGTGGCGCGCAGCGAAGAGGACTTCGATCCCGGCGCCAAGTACCACGTGCCCGGCAACACGCCGTACACGCGCTACTTCCTCTCGTTCATCATCCAGTTCCAGTTCCAGAAGGCGCTGTGCGACGCGGCCGGCTTCGAAGGCCCGCTGCACGAATGCTCGATCTTCGGCAGCAAGGCGGCGGGCGAGCGCTTCGCCGCGATGCTGAAGCTCGGCCAGAGCGAACCCTGGCAGGACACGCTCGAGAAACTCACCGGCACGCGCCAGATGGACGCCGCGGCAATCCTCGAGTACTTCCAGCCGCTGCAGGACTGGCTCGCGCAGCAGAACGAGGGACAGACCTGCGGGTGGTGAGCCCGCACGGCCATCAGCTCGCTTGCTCGTGGCGCGCCGCTGACCTTCTTCGGCGGCGCGCCACAGCATGACCGTGTAGATGACGTCGGCCAGGTACAGCGCGGCCTTCACCAGGCAACATATGTCATCCGCCTGGGCAGCCAGGCCGCACACCGCGTTAGCCATCCGACGTTTCTGGCCGTAAGCTCCCGCACCAAGGCACTCAACAACAATCGGGGGCTCCATGACCGCTACCGCCCAGCTTTCGCTGCGCGCGATCACACTGTCGATCGTGCTCGCGATGATCCTCGCGGCAGCCAACACCTATCTCGGCCTGTTCGCAGGACTCACGATCGCGTCGGCGATTCCGGCGGCCGTCATCTCGATGGGCATGCTGCGCATGCTCGGCGGCGGCACGATCCTCGAGAACAACATCGTCGCGACCGGCGCTTCGGCAGCCGCTTCGATCGCGGCGGGCGTGATCTTCACGATCCCGGCGCTCGTGATCCTCGAGTACTGGACCGACTTCAAGTATTCCTGGGTGCTCGCGATCGCCGGCCTCGGCGGCATCCTCGGTGTGCTGTTTTCGGTGCCGCTGCGCCGCTCGCTGATCATCGAGCAGAAGCTTAAGTTTCCCGAGGGCGTCGCGGCCGCCGAGGTGCTCAAGGCCGGCGCGAATCCGTCGCAGGGCCTCAAGATCCTGATCGGTGCGGCGGTCGGCGGTGGCCTGGTCAAGCTGCTCGCCGGCAGCGGCCTGCGACTGATCCCCGATACTGCCGCCGCCGCGGGCTTCGTCGGCAAGGGGTTGGCTTATATCGCCGCGAACCTCTCGCCGGCGCTGCTCGGCGTCGGTTACATCGTCGGCCTCAATGTCGGCATCCTGATCGTCGGCGGCGGCATCATTTCGTGGAACATCGCGATTCCGCTGTATGCCTCGCAGTTCGCCCCCAGCGATCCGGCGATGGCGGCCGCGCTGCAGGGGCTCTCCGCCGGCGACGCGGCCTATGCGATCTGGGCGGCGAAGATCCGCTACATGGGCGTCGGTGCGATGCTGATCGGAGGCATCTGGGCCGTGATCAGTCTGCGCAGTTCGCTGCTCTCGGGCGTGAAGAGCGGGCTCGCGGCCGCCCGCGCGGGGGCCGGCGCGATGATCGCCGACACCGAGCGCGACCTGCCGATGAACCTCGTGTTGATCGGCATCGTGCTGTTCACGATTCCGCTCGCGCTGCTCTACCAGGCGATCGCCGGCAGCTGGGGCGTCAGCGTTCCGATGACGATCATCATGATCGTCGCCGGCTTCGTCTTCTGTTCGGTGTCGGCCTACATGGCCGGCCTGATCGGTTCGTCGAACAATCCGGTCTCGGGCATCACGATCTGCACGATCCTGTTCGCTTCGTTCGTGCTGTGGTTACTGATGGGCCGCACCGCACCGCTCGGTCCGGTCGCGGCGATCATGATCGGCGCAGTCGTGTGCTGCGCGGCCGCGGTCGGCGGCGACAATCTGCAGGACCTCAAGTGCGGCCAGCTGGTCGGCGCCACGCCGTGGCGCCAGCAGGTGATGCTGGCGATCGGCGCGGTGTCCTGCGCGCTCGTCATGGCGCCGGTGCTGGACCTGCTGAACACCGCGTACGGCATCGGCACGGCTTCGGTGGAGCACCCGAATCCGTTGCTCGCGCCGCAGGCCACGCTGATGGCGGCGGTGGCCACGGGCATGTTCGGCGGGCAGCTGCCATGGGACATGGTCGCGATCGGCATCGCGATCGGCATCGGCATCATCATCCTCGACCTCGTGCTGCAGGCGCGTGGCTCGCACTTCCGCGCGCCGGTGCTCGCCGTGGCGGTCGGCATCTACCTGCCGCTCGAGTACACCACGCCGATCTTCCTCGGCGGCCTGCTCGCGCATTTCGTCAAACGCGCGCGCGGCGGCAGGAACGGAGAGAGCGAGGCGGAACGCGCGACCGACAACGGCGTGCTGTTCGGCGCCGGCATGATCACCGGCGAGGCGCTGATGGGTATCGTGATCGCGATCCCGATCGTGATGACGGCCAACCGCGATGTGCTCGCGCTGCCGGAGTCGCTGCACTTCGGCGCCTGGCTCGGCATCCTGATGATCGCGGCGCTCGGCTGGTGGCTCTACCGCGTCGCCTCGCGGGACGATGGGGGCGCGGCGCGCGGGCAATGAGCGAAGAGAGAGCGGCCGCCGTCGAGGCTCGCGCACTGCGCGATTACCTGCGCCGGCGTATCCCGCTCGCGGCGGCGATGGACCTCGACGTGCTCGACGCCGGCGCCGGCTCGGTCCTGCTGTCCGCGCCGCTCGCGCCGAACGTCAATCACCGTGGCACCGCCTTTGGCGGCAGTGTCTCGGCGCTCGCGATCCTGTCGGCGTGGTCGCTGCTGCACGTACGGCTGCACGACGAGTCGATCGAGAGCCGGCTGGTGATCCAGCGCAACGTAATGGAATACCTGCAGCCGATCGACGGCACTTTCACCGCACGCGCCACCCTGGCGACTGCGGAGTCCTGGGATCCCTTCGTCAGGCTGCTGCGGCGCCGGGGCAAGGCGCGGATAGCGGTGCTCGCGTCACTGGAGTATGGCGGGGCCGTCGCGGGGCGCTTCGAGGGTGAGTTCGTCGCCCTGACCTGAGCACCGCCGGGTACCGCGCCAGTACCGCCGGGAACCGCGCCACCACCGCCGGGCAACGCGCGCGGCCACCGGCCGCCGTACAATACGGCCGCATGGATGGCATGGCGTTTTTCGGGACCTCCCTCGGGGCCTGCGGTGTCGCGTGGACCGACCGCGGCATCTGCGGCGTACAGCTGCCGGAAGCCGACGAGGCGGCGACGCGCACGCGGCTGGGCAAGCGCTTCCCGCGCGCCGTCGAGCTGACGCCACCGGCGGAGGTTCAGCAGGCGATCGATGCCATGGTCGCGCTGCTGGCCGGCACGCCGGCCGATTTCAGGGCGACGCGCCTCGACCTCTCGGGACGCCCGGAGTTCGACCGCCGCGTCTATGAGGCGGCGCGCGCCATTCCGGCGGGCACGACCGCAAGTTACGGCGAGATCGCCGCGCAACTCGGCGAACCCGGCGCCGCGCGCGCCGTCGGCCAGTCGCTCGGCGCGAACCCGGTTCCGATCATCATTCCGTGTCATCGCGTGCTTGCGGCCGGCCAGCGCACGGGCGGTTTCTCGGCCCATGGCGGCGTCGATACCAAACGCCGCCTGCTCGAGATCGAAGGCGCACTTGCCGCGGCAGGCCTGCCGCTGTTCGCACAGTCATGACCGACGCTGCATGGACACCTCTCGAGGGCGGCTGCGGCTGTCGCGCGATCCGTTACCGGATCGAGGTGGCGCCGCTGTTCGTACACTGCTGCCACTGCCGCTGGTGCCAGCGTGAGACGGGTTCCGCCTTTGCGCTGAACGCGATGGTCGAGGCCGATCGCGTCACGCTGCTCGCCGGCACGCCGCTGCTGGTCGAGACGCCCTCGCTCAGCGGCAAGGGACAGCGCATCGCACGCTGTCCCGCCTGCCAGGTCGCGCTCTGGAGCCACTATGCGGGCGCGGGTCCCGCGATCAGCTTTGTGCGCGTCGGTACGCTCGACGAGCCGGACCGCGTGCCGCCCGACATCCACATCTACACCTCGACGAAGCAGCCCTGGGTGGTGATCCCCGAGGGCGCGCTCGCGGTGACGGAATTCTACGATCCGAGGCAGACGTGGCCGGCCGCGAGTCTCGCGCGCTTCAAGGCCGCGAGAGCGCGGCACAGCGCCTGACACTCCGGCAGGATCGCCGCGCCCATGCCCGCCGCCGCCGCTGCTTTCCGCACTCGCATGATCGTGTCCTTCGCGATCGTGTACATCGTGTGGGGATCGAGCTATCTGTTCACCTCGCTCGGCGTGCATCGCCTGCCGCCGTTCCTGTTCGCCGGCATTCGCTTCGTCATTGCCGGCGTCGCGCTCACCGCGATCGCCCACGCGCGCGGTGAGCGCATCAGGCTCGACGCCACCGACGCGCGCCAGCTGCTCGTCATGGCGCTGCTCTCCGTCGCCGTGTCGAACGGCGCCAACGTCTGGGCGATGCAATGGGTGCCCTCGAACCAGACTGCGTTGCTCAATGTCACCTCTTCGTTCTGGATCGCGATCTTCGGACTCTATGGCGCACGCGGACACCCGATCGATGCGCGCACGGCGATCGGCCTCGGGCTCGGCTTCGCCGGCACGCTGGCGATCGTCTGGCCGCGCGAGGGCTTCGTCACCACGAACGTGCTGCCGCAACTCGCAATCCTGACGGGCTGCGTCGGCTGGGCGGCGGGCACGATCTACTTCCGCAATGCGCGCAAGTCGCTCGACATCCTCGCGTTCACCGGCCTGCAGATGTTCGTCGGCGGCGTGATCCTCACCGCGATCGGGCTGGGACTCGGCGAGCATCGCGAATGGACCTGGTCGCCGATCGGCCTGATGGCCATGTTCTACCTGACGGTGTTCAGCTCCTGCCTCGCCTACACGGCCTACGCCTGGCTCGCGCAACACACGTCGCCGGCGCGGGTGGCGACCTACGGCTACGTGAATCCTGCGCTCGCGACGCTGCTCGGCTGGTGGGTGCTGGGCGAGCACCTCACCGGCATCGAGCTTGCGGGCATGGCGGTGATCCTGGCCGGAGTGGTACTGGTCAACTGGCCCGAGGAAGTCGCGACGCCCGAATCACCCGGCTGACGTCAGCGGCGGATCGCGTCGACCTTGAGGCTCGAGCCGACGAACCACGTGCCGATCCACGACACGATGCTGACGATGATCGCGCCCAGCAGCGCAGACCAGAAACCGGCGATCGAGAAGTCCGGCAGCGCCCAGGCCACGAGGCCCAGCATCCCCGCATTGATCACCAGCAGAAATATGCCGAGCGTCACGATGGTGATCGGGAAGGTGAGGACGATCGCAATGGGGCGGATGGTCGCGTTCACGACGCCGAGCAGTGCGGCGGCGATCAGCAGCGTCGGCGTGGTCGTGATGGAGAAGCCGTCGACCCAGGCCGAGGCCAGCCACAGTCCAAAGGCCGCGATCACGGCCCGCAGGATGAAACCTGTCATTTCGCCTCCTTGTCGAGGTTCTTGTCGAGATACACCTTGAGCCGCGCCAGCGCGCGCTCCCAGCTCGTGCGCAGGCGCAGGAAGTAGGGGTCCCAGATCTTGTCGTCCGGATAGCCCGAGCCGAGCAGCCGGACGATCGTCGTGGCGCCGTCGGCCTCGAGCAGGAAGTCGTCGATCAGCGTGACGCCCTGCGCCGGCAGGTCGTCCTGTTCCATGTGGATCAGGCGCAGGCGGCGCCCGGCATCGAACACGTCGATATGCGCATCGATCACGCCGATGCGATCGACGCTTGCCCGGAAGCTGCCGCCCGGGCGCCCCTTGATGGTCGCGCCGGGCGCGCACCAGCGCGCGAGCGCCGCCGGCTCGGTGAGCGCCCGCCATACCCGGGACGTGTCGGCGTTGATGTCGATGCGGTGTGCGTAGCCGCGCAGCTTGCCTGCCATGGGCGCTATTCTGCCACCGCCGGTTGCGGCTGGGCGCATGGATCGCGGAGAATCGCTCCCATGGCATGGGTACACGCAGTGATCGCGCTCGCACTGATCGAGTATCTGTACTTCGGCGCGGCGGTCGCGCGCGCGCGTGGGCGCTACAAGGTGCCGGCGCCCGCCACCACCGGCCACGAAGCGTTCGAGCGCTGCTACCGCGTGCAGGCCAACACGCTCGAATCGCTGATCGTGCTGATTCCCTCGATGCTGATTTTCGCGCTGTATATCGACCCGCTCTGGTCGGCGGCACTCGGCTTCGTGTTCGTGCTCGGCCGCGTGGGCTATTTCGTCGGCTACACGCGCGCGGCACGGAAGCGCCACTGGGGCTACATGGCCTCGATCCTGCCGATGATCGCGCTCACCGGCGGCGCGCTCATCGGGGCGTTGCGCGCGGCGCTCTAGGAGTCTGGGCGGCAGAACCTACTGACGAGTGGAGTGAGGTGAGGTAGTTTG
>DAOQXO010000060.1:0-15327 GCA_035342635.1 Steroidobacteraceae bacterium | reverse complement strand
GACGATCGGGGCCTGCACTACGGCGACGGGCTCTTCGAGACGATCGCGGCGAGTGCCGGGCGGCCGCGGTTCCTCGCGGGCCATCTCGCGCGACTCGCGCGGGGCTGTGCGGCGCTGTCGATCCCGATGCCCGATGAGGCGCGGCTGCGCGCCGAGGTGGCGCAGGCCGCAGCGCTCGCTCCCCATGTGATCGTCAAGCTGATCGTGACGCGCGGTGCGGCGCGCGCGCGAGGCTATGCCATCGAGGGTGGCGAGGCGCCGCGACGCATCGTCATCGCCTACGCGTGGCTGGAGGGGCCGGATCACGCCGCGGCGCCGGCCCGCGTGGCGCGCGCGGAGCGGCCCGTTGCGCGTCCGCCGGCGGCGCTGGCCGGCGTCAAGCACCTGAACCGTCTCGAGCAGGTCCTCGCGCTGACCGAGGCGCGCCGGCGCGCACTCGACGAAGTCCTGCTTTGCACCGATGATGACCGGATCGTGGGTGGCAGCATGACCAATCTGTTCCTCGTGACGGGCGGTGAGCTCGTAACGCCGCCGGCGGCGTCCTGCCTGGTCGCCGGTGTGATGCGCGGCGAGGTGCTGCGGGCGGCCGCACGGTTGGGCCTGGCCGTGGCCGAACGCGCGATCAGCGTGGCCGACCTGTCGCGCGTCGAGGGCGCCTGGCTCACCAACGCGCGCGTCGGCCTGTGGCCGATCGGCGCCATCGCCGACCGGAGCCTTGCGGTGCATGCGTGGCACTCGCCGCTGCAGAGGCAGGTCCGGCAGGCGGCTCTGGGCGTGCAGGATGCGTAGCTGGCGCGCGGCCCTGGTATGGCTGCTCGCGCTGGTCGTCCTCGGCGCCATCGCCGGCTACGCGTGGGTGAACCGGCTGATGCACGAGCCGGGGCCGCATGCCGAAGTCGTGCGGGTTCACGTCTATCCGGGGCGCAGCCTGCGGGCGACGCTGCAACAGATCGAAGGGCAGGGCGCACTCAGGCACGCGCAGGTGATCGAGTGGTACCTGCGCCTGCGGCGCGAGCCGCTCGCCCCGAAGGTGGGCAATTACGACCTGCCCGCGCGCGCCTCGCCGCGCGAGATCGTCGATCTGCTGCACTCCGGACGCGTCGTGCTCGAGCAGCTGACGATCGTCGAGGGCTGGACCTTTGCCGACATGCGACGCACGATCGAGGCGCATCCACGCATCAGGCACACGCTGAAGGGCGAGCCGGCCGAAGCGATCATGGCGGCGATCGGCCACCCCGGCCAGCATCCCGAGGGACGCTTCTTTCCCGACACCTATCGCTTTGCCGACGGCACTCTCGATCGGGAGATCTATCGGCTCGCCTACGACACGCTCGCACGCACGCTGGCGGCGGCCTGGGACGCGCGGCACGCGGACCTGCCGATCCACACGGCCGACGAGGCACTCATTCTCGCCTCGATCGTCGAGAAGGAAACGGCGCTCGCCAGTGAACGGGCGCGCATCGCCGGGGTGTTCACCGCTCGCCTGCGAAGCGGCATGCGGCTGCAGACCGACCCGACGGTGATCTACGGGCTGGGCGAGAAGTTCGACGGCGACATCCGCCGGCGCGACCTTACGGCCGATACGCCCTACAACACCTACACGCGCGCGGGCCTGCCGCCGACGCCCATCGCGCTGCCGGGTCGCGAGGCGATCCTCGCCGCCGTCCAGCCCGATGAAACCGGCGAGCTCTATTTCGTAGCTACGGGCCTCGGCGACGGATCGCACGTCTTCTCGAGGACGCTCGTCGAGCACAACGCGGCCGTGGCGCGCTATCTTGCGCGCCTGCGCGCCGCGCCTCCTGCGGCGCCCAAATGAGCGGAGGAGCAGGCGTGGGACGCGGGCGATTGATCACGCTCGAGGGCATCGAGGGGGCGGGCAAGTCGACCGTGGCCGCGCACCTGCGAGCGCAGCTCGAACGCCGGGGCGTGGCCGTGCGCCTGACGCGCGAGCCCGGCGGCACACCGCTCGCCGAGCGCATACGCGCCCTGGTGCTGGAGCGCGGCGAGGAGCCGGTATCCGCCGAGGCCGAGACACTGCTGATGTTCGCCGCCCGACGGCTGCACGTCGACAACCTGATCCGCCCGGCGCTCGAGCGTGGCGAATGGGTACTGTGCGACCGCTACACCGATGCCACGCGTGCCTACCAGGGTGGCGGCCGCGGCGTCGCGGCTTCGCTGATCGAATCGCTTGCCAGCGCGGTGCATGTCGACGTGAATCCCGACCTGACCCTGCTGTTCGACCTGCCCGTGGCGTTGGGGCTCGAGCGCGCCGCGGCGCGTCGCGGCGCGACGGATCGCATCGGGGAGGAAAGCGTCGCCTTTTTCGAGCGCGTGCGTGCGCGCTATCTCGAGATCGCGCGGGCCGAGCCCGACCGCGTCCGTTGCATCGACGCCGCGCAGCCGCTCGAGGCGGTCATTGCGGCGGCCTGTGCCGCAGTCATCGAGCTCGCCCCGTGAGCGAAAGACCCGCAATCGCCGCTACCGACTGCTTCTGGCTCGGACCCGCAATGAACAACCTGCGCGGCGCCCGCGCGAGCGGGCGCCTGGGGCACGCGCTGCTGATCCACGCCGACCCGGGCTGCGGCGGCGAACTGCTGGCCGATTGGGCGGCGCAGCTGCTGCTGTGCCAGCGCGAACCGGCGCCGTGCCTGGCCTGCACCGACTGCCGCCACTGTGCCGCGCACCAGCATCCGGACGTATTCTTCCTGCAGCCGACCGAGGACTCGAAGCAGATCCGTGTCGAGGACGTGCGCACCTTCATTGCCGATCTCGTGCTCACCAGCCACGGCGGCGGCTATCGCGTGGGGATTGTCGCCCCCGCCGACGTGCTCAATTCGAATGCCGCCAATGCATTGCTCAAGACGCTCGAGGAGCCCCCGCCGCGTACGCTGCTTGCGCTCATCAGCGCGTCGCCCTCGCGCCTGCCGGCGACGATCCTCAGCCGCTGCACGCGCCTCAGGGTCACGGCGCCGCCGCGGGTGAAGACGCTGGATTGGCTTGCCGCTAGGGGCCGGTCGGGCGATCTGGCAGGGGCCGCGGAGGTGCTGGGCGATGCACCGCTGACGTTGCTCGATGAAGATGCGGACGCGGTGGCCCGCATGTCGGACGAAATGCTCCGCGCCGTGGCGGAGGTCGAGAGAGGGGCGGGCGACCCGGCGCAGCTCGCGGAGCGCTGGTCCCGTGACCAATTCGCCCTGCGGTTGGCTTGCCTGGAAGCCTGGCTCACCCGGCGAATTCACTTGTCAGCCAACGCACCAAACGGGAATATAGTGTGGCACTTCGGGTTGCTCGACGTGTTGCGCGAGCTGCGACGCGAAATCGATACACCGCTCAACAAATCGGTGGCGCTCGAAACCTGGCTGTGGCGCCTGGCTGCCGGAGGGCAACCGGGTCGTGTAACCCGATCGCAATGAGAGGCGGCTGACTTCGCATGAAGGACCCGGCATCGCGCACAGGTACGAGCAAACCCGGTCTGCTGACGCTCACGATCAAGGACAAGAGCGCGCTGTACCTCGCCTACATGCCGTTCGTGAACAACGGCGGCCTGTTCATTCCGACCAACAGCAATTACCGCCTCGGCGATGAGGTCTTCATGTTGCTGAACCTCATGGGCGAGGATGAGAAGCTGCCGGTCGCGGGCCGCGTGATCTGGGTGACGCCGAAGGGCGCGCAGGGCAAGCGCACCGCCGGTATCGGCGTGCAATTCAGCGACCAGGATCGCGGGCAGACACAGAAGAAGATCGAGACCTACCTCGCCGGCGCACTGTCCGGCGACAAAGCCACGCACACGATGTAGCAGGGCCGCCTCAGTCGGCGGGCGGGCGCAGCCCGAGGTCGGTGCTCGTGAGGCCGCCCTTCAGCACATAGGCATCGAATCCGCGCTCCACCAGTATGAACGCCGCAGCGGAGCTGCGTCGCCCGGTGTCGCAGACGACCACGTATTTCGTGCCGCGATCGAGCGTTCCAAGCTTCATGCGGATGAAATAGAGCGGGATGTTGATCGAATCCTCGATGCGCAGGTTCTGGTACTCGGATGGCAGCCGCACATCGAGCCACTTGCCGCCTTTGGCGACGATCTCGCGCGCCTCCTCGTCGGTCTTCCACTGCAGCAGCGGCTCGTTCATCAGCTCGCGGAAGTCCTGCTTGTTGAGCCGCATCAGCACGCCGTCGGTCAACATCGACACCGTGGCATTGCGTTTCGCTTCCGCGATCAGGGCCTCTTCGCCGAACGTGTCGCCGACACCGAGCTCGGCCAGCTTGATGCCCTCCTTGTTGAGAGGGGTCTCGCGGGTCACCTGGCAGCGGCCCTTGACGATCGCGTAGAAGAAGTCGCCCTCGGTACCCTGCTTGATCACGATCTCGCCGGCGCGATAAGTCTGGCGCTGCATGCGCATGAAGATCGCCTGGATATTGGCCGGCGGGATGCGGTGGAAGGACTTGGTCGACAGCAGCGTCGTCATCCAGTCGTCCGCGTTGCCGCCGCCGTCGAGATCGGCCTGCAGCTCGGAGACCTCGTAGCTGCCGGTCTGGTCCCAGGTGATCATGACGTCGAGCAGTTCGCTGTCGATCGACAGGTACTCGATCTGGTCGACTGCGCGTGCGGTGTACTTGCGCGGCTGTCCGGGCGTCAGCGGATTGCGCGCTTCCGGCGTGCCGGCCTTTATCATGGCGGCGGTGCGGTCGCCCGCGCGCAGCTCCACCATGCCCTTGACCAGCCAGAAAGTGCGCTTGTCGGACTCGCCTTCCTTGAACAGCACGCGCCCCGCGTCCAAGGTGCGCACCTGGATCTTCTTGGCGAGCGCGTGCACGTTCTCGGCCTTCATGCCCTCGAGTGGCGCAAAGGACTTGAGCAACGGAACGGTCGCCGGACGGCCTTGATCCTGTGACATTACCTTTCGATCAGCGCTGCATTATGGTGCATCGCGGTTGTGCAAATCGTAACACAGTGGTTTTTTCGCTCCGGTACGTAGTTCACGCCTTGCCGGCCCGGTCGAGCCCGCGCCAGTGCGCATCAGGCGTAAACCTCGCGCCGTACTGCGCGGCGAAAGCCTGGAGGCGGTTCACGATCTCGCCATGGCCGCGCTTGCGCGCATAGGCCAGCGGGCCGCCGCGAAACGGCGCGAAGCCCGTGCCGAAGATCACACCCGCATCGAGCAGGTCGGCATCGTCGACCGTGCCCTCGCGCAGCACGGCTACGCACTCGTTCACCAGCGCGAGCAACATGCGGTCGGTGAGGTCGGCAGGCGCGGTGGCAGCGCCCGGATCGGGCTTCACGGCCTTGCCGTCCCGCCATTCGTAGAAACCGCGCCCGCTCTTGCGTCCGAATTCCTTCGCGGCCAGGTGCCGCTCCAGTGTCGGCAGCGGCGGCGGCGTTCGGCCGAGTTCCTGGGCGATGATCATGCCGACATGTTCACTGACGTCGAGGCCGACGATGTCGGCGAGTTCAATCGGTCCCATGGGCATGCCGAAGTCGACCGCCGCCTTGTCGATCAGCGCCGCCGGCACGCCTTCCTCGAGCGCGAGCATCGCCTCCTGCAGGTAGGGGGTAAGCACGCGATTCACGACGAATCCGGGCGCGCTGCGGCAGGGCAGGGGGAGCTTGTCGATCCTGCGCGCGAACGCCAGCGCGAGGTTCGCCACTTCGGGATGCGTCACGTCGCTGCTCACGATCTCGACGAGCGGCATCTGCGCCACCGGGTTGAAGAAGTGCAGGCCCACCAGCCGGCCCGGATCGGCGAGCGGCTCTGCGAGCTGCTCGAGCTTGATGCTCGAGGTGTTGGTGGCGAGCAGTGCGCCGGGCTTCATGCGAGGCTCGAGACTCGCGAACAGTTCGCGCTTCGCGTCCAGTTTCTCGTAAATGGCCTCGACCACGACATCGGCCTGCGGCACGCCATCGCCGGCGACATCGGCGCGCAAGCGCGCGAGAGTCGCCGCGACCTTCGCCTCGTCCTTCAACCGCTTCTGGTAATAGTCCCGTGCGCGCGCCAATGCCGGCTCGATGAACCGGGATTCGCGGTCCTGCAGGGTGACATCGAAACCGCGCAGCGCGCACCAGGCGGCGATGTCGCCGCCCATGACGCCCGCGCCGATCACGTGCACGTGGCGCAAGGGCTGTGGCGTGCGGCCACCCAGCGCCTTCAGCCTGTCCTGCAGGAAAAACACCCGCACGAGGTTGCGCGAAGTGTCGGTGAGGAAGAGCCTCGCGATCGAGCGCGCCTCGGCCTCGAAGGCCGCGGCGCCCCGTGCCCCGTGCTTTGCCCACAGGTCGATGATCGCGTACGGCGCGGGGTAGTGGTCGCGGCGCGCACGCGCGGCCACCTGCCTGACGAGCGCGGGCTTGATGAAGGGTCGCACGAGCGGCCACGACAGCGCGCGCGCGCCGAGCGGTGCGCGTCGTGGCGCCGGAGGGTGCAGCGCGAGCGCTTTCGCCGCAGCGTCGAGCTCGGCACGCGGCACCAGCCGGTCGACGAGGCCCATGCGCAAGGCCTTTGCGCCACGCACCGGCTTGCCGGTGAGCATCAGCTCGAGCGCCGGCCGCGCGCCAAGGAGCCGCACCGTGCGCACGGTGCCGCCGAAGCCCGGGTGGATGCCGAGCTGCACCTCGGGCAGGCCGAGCGAGAGCTTGTCGTCGTCGGCGGCCACCCGGTAGCGACACGCGAGCGCGAGTTCGAGTCCACCGCCGAGTGCAAAGCCGTGGATTGCCGCCACCGTGGGGCAGGGCAGGGCCGCGAGCCTGTCGATGATCTGCTGTCCGCCACGGATCAGCGCGTAGGCCTCGTCCAGGCCCTCGAGCTTGACGAACTCGTTGATGTCGGCGCCGGCGATGAAGCCGCTCGCCTTGCCCGAGCGCACCACGAGCGCTCTGGGCGGCGATGCCGCAAGCTGGTCGAGCAGCGCGCCGAGCGCCTCGAGCACCGGGCGCGACAGCACGTTGGTCGATGCGCCCGGCCTGTCGAGGGTCAGGGTGGCGATGCCCTCGGAGTCACGCTGCAGGGTCCAGCTCGGGGCGTCGGGCATCTCTGGTGGTCCTTACAGTGAAATCGCAGACGATCGGGCGATGATCGGAGAAGCGCACGTCCGGCACGCGGAAATCGCTCACCTCGATTTCCCGGCTGACGAGGATGAAATCGAGTTCGGCGCGCGGGTTGCGCGACGGGAACGACGGCAGGCCGAGCGTGTTCGCGCTGGCGAGTCCCGCGGCGCGCATGAACAGGTAGATCTCGTGCGTGCCCCAGAACGTGTTGAAGTCGCCCGCCACGATCACCGGCTTGTGTGAGCGGATGATCAGGTCGTGCAGCGAGCGCATCTGGTACTGGCGGTGACGGAACTTCAGTGACAGGTGCACCAGGAACACGCACACCTCGTCCAGTTCGAGTTCGATGATCAGGCGTTTGATGCCCGTGTCGAAATAATGGAATCGCTCACCGGCGACATGCGGGGCGGCCAGGAAGGCATTCGCCTGCTTGCGTACGACCGGCATGATCTGATTCAGCGAGCTCGCGCTGTACTTGCTCTGGTAGGTCGTGTAGTGCCCGAGCTCGTTGGCGATGAAGGCTGCCTGGTTGACCATGCCCGAGCGTATCGAGCCGGTATCGACCTCGATGAGCCCCACGACATCGGGCTTCTCGGCCCCCACGAACTGGGTGATGCCACGCAGGACCCGGGGATTGCTGCGCAGGTAGCCGGCGCCCGGCAGCGGCAGGTGGAATGTGGGCCCGGTCCCGGTGGCGTAGCGGATGTTGTAGACGAGCAGTCGCAAATCTGGGGTCCCGGCAGAGGCAGCAAGCTACAGTCTATCGGCGCGATGACGCACGGGCGAGCGTATCGCCGGCGGGGTCGGGTACACTCGGCCCTATGTCACAGGCCGACCCCATACGCGTGTTCGTCTCCCATGTCTGGGAGCCTTCCGACGACTACCTGCGCGTATTCGAGTTCCTCGAGAGCGCACGCAATTTCTTCTACAGGAACACCGCCACGCCCGAGCAAATGCCCGCGGGCGACAAGGAGGCCTTGCGCGAAGACCTGCGGCGCCAGATCAAGGAAGCGGAGGTAGTGATACTGCTGCCGTCGCTGTATGCCAAGCACCAGGACCTGACCACCTTCCAGGCGCTGTTTGCACAGGCGAGCAGCAAGCCGGTGGTGCTGCTCAAGTTCTTCGGGGCCGATACGCCGCTGCCCAAGGCGCTGACGGACCTCGCAAACGTCGTGGTCGATTGGGACGAGCGCGCGCTGGTCGATGCGATCCGCCAGGAGGCGCGCCACGAAAACACGGCACGCTGGGACGTGATCGAGTTCAAGCTCGATTGATATGCACGACCGCGCCGTTCGATGTGGCGCCCCGGTGCGACTGCTGTGACTGACCGCACATTGCGCCAAAGAGCATCACGACCCGACCGGCGAGTTCCGTCGCTTCTTCATTCGACATTTTGCGCACGGTAGCCTGCACCGCATCCTCGTTGCGGCAGAGCGGGCGCTCGCGCAGCATCGCGCGGCGCACGGCGATCAGGTCTTCGGCAAGGTCGCGCGGCAGATCCGCGCTTTCTATCGATGCGAGATGGTCACGGTAAGCTGACGCCAGACGTTCTTTCAGTGGCCCGGTGCAGGTGAGTGTCAGGGCGGCACGCTGTATCCGGTCCATCACGTTGCTCATCGGTACCCCCGAAGACGTTGCATTACTTATCAACGAGCTAGACCTGAAATATAGCGCGCTGGATTTGAAAGGCAACGTAATCCGGCCCGGGCCCGTGGTCATACGGGGGAAAAGGCCACCTCCGGGGTCTATAAATCACTCTAAATATCAAATGTAACTGATTTATTTGCCAAATATTTATACTCAGAATATCCACAGCACCGTCAAGATTGCGCCGCCCTCCTGCCATTGCAGTCCGGCAGTCGGCACCTTCGTCTGGCCGGCGTGCAGAAACGCGTCGTCGTAGAACTGTGCAAAGAATGCGCCGAGGGAGGCGCTGACGAGCGTATCGGACGGGAAGTGCCACCCCGCTTCGATGCGCGACCAGGACGTACCGAGGGTCACGGCATCGAGGCCGATGCCGAGGGTACGCCGCGCACCCGGCGGGATATCGACCGACCGCAGATTCAGCTGTGCGAGTCGACCGTGGACCGCCGCCACCGCCGTATGGCCGGATGGAAAGCTCCGCTCATCGGCGCCGTTCGGGCGTACGCGACCGGTCGCCCTCTTCAATTCCTGCGTGAGCTCGGTCGTCGTGACGATCGCCGCGGAGTCGACCGCATATCCACGCAGCTTGTTTCCGAACCACTCGCGGGGCGTATCGCCACCAGGGGTCGCGAGTGCCGTCATGTGTAAGCCAACGACCGACGCCGTGCGCAGATGATCGCCCCATTCGCCAGCCCGTTCATTGCTGCCGAAGAGCGGCGTTTCCCGGCGAGCCCAGTCGGCGATGTCGCGATCCCAGTCGCTCACCTGCAGCAGCGCGGCGCCTGCAAGTGGCAACCACACGCGTGGATTGCGCGCGGCCGACCACGCGGCCTCCCGCACGCGTTGCCAGCCGGGGGCGGGCGTCGCCTCTTCGCCCCAGGCCGGTCCGCCCGGCAGCGTGCCGCACCCGGCAAGCCATGCAGCCGCGATGAGCGACAGCAGCCATCGTGCAGTCTCCATGAGACCGCACGATACGCCAGCCTCGCAGAGCCGCGGAGTCCTCTTGCCGTGATTGATGCCCTGCATCAGGCCGCCACACGCTGCAATCGCGCTTCCGATGTGGGAGCATGACGGTCATGAACCAAGGCACGAACTCCGCGATTGCGGCGGCCGCGATCGTCGCGGCGCTGCTCGCGGGCGGCTGCAGCCGCGCACCTGATGCCTCTCCCGACCCGGACGCACGCGTCGTGGTGTACAAGACCGAGAGTTGCGGCTGCTGCGGCGCCTGGGTCACGCATCTCGAAAACGCGGGTTTCGCGGTCGAAGTGCACGACGTCGACAATCTCGGGCCGACCAAGGAGCGCGTCGGCGTGCCCTTTGCGATGGGTTCATGCCACACCGCCGAAGTGGGTGGCTACTTCGTCGAAGGGCATGTCCCCGCCGACGACATCAGGCGGCTGTTGCGCGAGCGACCTTCGGCCAGGGGGCTTACGGTGCCCGCCATGCCGGTCGGCTCGCCGGGCATGGAGGTCCCTTCGGGACGGGTCGATCCGTACGACGTCTTGCTCGTGGCGCCCGACGGCAGCGCCTCGGTGTTCGCGCACTACGGCGACTAGGACTCAGAACCAGGCTCGGAATCCGGCGACCACCGCGGTCTTGGTCATGTCGTCCCCCTCGGCCGCGAGCTGATCGGCGGTGTTGCCCAGAGCGCGCGAGTGCACCACACCGATATACGGCGCGAACTGCCGCGTGAACTCGTAGCGCAGACGCAGGCCCGCCTCGAAGGCCTGGAGCCCGACGACGACGCCGCGCTCCGGATCGCTCTTGCCGAAGTAGCCGAGCTCGACGAGCGGCTGCAGGATCAGCCGGTTCGTGATCAGCAGGTCGTACTCGACTTCGATGCCCGCGCCAAAATGCCCGGCCTCCGCCACGTACGCCAGTGCGGCCAGCTCGAAGTGCCCCGGCATCAGGCCTTTGACTCCGAGTGTCGCCCAATTGCGTGATGCACCGGGTTTGAAGTCGTGCTTCACGCCCGCGACGATGTCCCACCAGGCGGCAATGCTGCGTCCATAGAGCACTTCGAGTCCGGAGCCTTCCGTCACGCCGTCGATCCGCTCGCCGAACGAGCGCAACCACAGGCGATTGATGTCCGACCCGAACCAGGCCTCGGCATCCCAGGCAAAGCCCGTGCCCGCATCCGCATCCCGGATCTCGAGCCGATCGAGCAGGATGAAGCTGTTTACTGCGCTTGCATGCGTCATGCCGCCGGAGAGCTCTGGAAAGGCCGCCTCGCGATCGGCGTCGGTCAGCTCGGGTACGGGTGCAACGGGCCCGCTACGAGCGGCGCTCGCGGCATTTGTCGCCGGCGCGGACTGCATGGCGCCGTGGTCGTGATGGCGATGATCCTGCGCGCGGGTCTGCGGACCTGCGACCAGCGCGAACGTCAGCAGCGCCAGCGCCGCGGCGGCGCCTTGCGCGGTCATTCCTCCACCCTCACTTCCCGCATCATTCCGGCCTCCATGTGATAGAGCAGGTGGCAATGGTAGGCCCAGCGCCCGAGCGCATCGGCGCGCACGCGATAGCTGCGCCGCGTGCCCGGCGGCATGTCGATCGTGTGCTTGCGCAGCTGGAATCCGCCGCGCGCATCCTCGAGATCGCTCCACAGGCCGTGCAGGTGGATCGGGTGGGTCATCATCGTGTCGTTGACAAGGATGATGCGCAGGCGCTCGCCGTAGCGCAGGCGCAGCGGCGCGGCATCCATGAACTTCTCGCCGTTGAAGGACCAGGCGAACTTCTCCATGTGACCGGTGAGGTGCAACTCGATCTCGCGTGCCGGCTCGCATCCATCGGGGTCGTCGAAGCGGCTGCGCATTGCGGCATAGGTCAGGACGCTGCGGCCGTTGTCGCGCAGGCCGATGCCGGGGTCGTCGAGTCTCGGTGCAGGCACCATCGTCTGCATGTCGACGAGCGGATTGCCGCTTTCGCTCGCAGGATGCTTCGGTGCCCCGGGCATGTCGTGGCCGCTGTGGTCCATGCCATCGTGGCCCATGTCGGCCATGGTGAGCAGCGGCCGTGGATCGAGCGGCGGGATCGCGTCCGCGAGGCCGGCGCGCGTCGCCAGCGTGCCGCGCGCATAACCCGTGCGACCCATGTCCTGCGCGAAGATCGTGTACGCCTCCTGGCCCGAGGGTTCGACCAGCACGTCGAAGGTCTCGGCGACTGCGATCCGGAACTCGTCGACCGTGACCGGGTCGATCGGCTGGCCGTCGGCCGCGATGACCGTCATCCTGAGGCCCGGGATGCGCACGTCGAAATAGGTCATCGCCGCACCATTGATGAAGCGCAGCAACAGCTTCTCGCCGGGTCGGAAGAGGCCGGTCCAGTTCGCGGCCGGTGTCGTGCCGTTCATCAGGAAGGTATAGGTGTGGGCGTTGACGTCGGAGATGTCGGTCGGCGTCATGCGCATCCGCGCCCAGCCGCGGCGCTCGGCGAGCGTTGCTGCGAGGCCGTCGCGGCGCGCGTCGCGGATGAAATCGCCAAGCGTGCGCCGGTAGTAGTTGTCGTACGAGGAGTCCTTCTTCAGCCGGCGGAAGAGGGCGCCAGGGTCCATGTCGGTCCAGTCCGACAGCAGCACCACATGCTCGCGGTCGAAGTGCCAGCGCGGCGGTTCGCGCGGATCGACGATGATCGCGCCATAGAGGCCCGCCTGTTCCTGGAACAGCGAATGGCTGTGGTACCAGTAGGTACCTGACTGGCGGACGCGAAAGCGATATTCGTAACTGCTGCCCGGCGCGATGCCATCGAAGCTGAGCCCCGGCACACCGTCCATGTTCGCGGGCAGCAACAGTCCGTGCCAGTGGATCGATGTCGACGCATGTGGCAGGCGGTTGGTCACGCGCAGCACGACCTCGTCGCCCTCGCGCCAGCGCAGGATCGGCGCGGGCAGGGAACCGTTCACGGTCACGGCCAGCCGGTCCCGGCCGGTGAAATTCACCGCGGCCTCAACGATCGTCAGCCGGAAATCCGTCCCAGAGAGGACAGGAGGCGACCCTGCGGCAGTTGCTGCGTCGGACGCGGCGCGCAGGCCGCCCGCCGCCACGATGGCGCCGCCCGCACCCAGGCCTTGTACGAATCGCCGGCGCGTGACGCCGGTGCAGGAATCGATCGACATCGCTCTACTCCAGGTCGATTGAGGCAGGCCCCGGTATATGTGCGGGGCTCTCCGCAGGGCGGCGGCTCAGACGATCGGAGGTCGGATCGGATCCGGCAGTGTCGGCGCACACAGCGCGATCTGCCGGGGCGGCGCACTCGTGAGCAGCGTGCGCACAGCACGGTTCGCAGCCCAGGACAGAATGAGCGCAGGCAGATGGGCGGTTGCGCAATGGCAGGGCGCGGTGCTGCAGCAGTCATGTCCGCCGTCGAGGGGCGTCACGGGCACTGGCGCCTGGCTGTCGGCCACTGTATGGCATGGCGGTTCATCGGCCTGCATGGGCGCGGCTGCGAGCGGCGAGGGGGCCGCCGCGAAGCCATTGAGCACGAATGCGACACATCCAAGGACCGGCAGCAGGCGGGAACGTCGAATCATCGCACGAAAGCCTATCGTGAAACGCGGTGCCATGGCGGCGAGATTGTGCCTGGCTCAGCGACCGGGGCCGGCCTCCGGCTGCAGGATCCGCCGCCGCACGCGCTCTTCCTCGGCCGCACTGATCAGGCCTTCATCCCGCAATTCCTGCAGCACCTGCAGCTGCCGCAGTCGACGCTGCGAAAGGGCTTCCGGCGATGCTGCCGGCGGCGCAGGAGTGGTCGCCGGCGCTGCAGTGCTCGCCGGCGTGGACGCTGGCACGGCAGCCGGCGTCACAGTCGCATTGCAGTCGAGGCGCAGCTGCAGTCCTTGCCTGATGTCGGTCGCAGTCACCCGATGCCGCAGCGGCTCGCAGCCGGGGTGGCGCAGCACGACCATACCGTACAGGTCCGCCCGCGCGTCGTCATAGTCATTCGGATAGATGGCGCGTTCACTGATCGAAAGCGGCGTCACGCCGGCCTTGCCGCCTATCAGTTCGACTTCGGCAGCCGCTGGCACCGATTCGATGCGCAGCGTGCCGAGCTGCTGTGCCTGCGCATCGATGCTGCCGGCGAATCCAAAGGCCAGTGCGGCAATGCCGGCGTGCCTCCACGGAACGCCAGTGCATCGGGTGGTGCGCATGTCAGAACGCCGTATCGAAACCGAACAGGATGTAGTTCTCTTTGGTCAGGTGACCGGTGAAATACGGGCCGGTCGGTGCGTCCTTGCTCAGGAAGTCGACGTTGACCTCGAAGATGGCTTTGACATTGCGCATGAAGAAGTACGACGCCGTCAGGCTGAGGCTGTTCATGTCGATGCCTTCGTAAACGGTGTTGGTACCCGCCAGGTCACCGGCATCGTCGTAGTTGTACAGCGCGGAGAACGCCCAGTTCTCGTTGGCGATCCAGTCGACACCCGCGAAGCCGCCGTCCCAGCGGTAATCGCGTGCCGGATCGATGTCGAGGAATCCGTCCCAGCTGTTCCACAGGTACTGCGCATACCAGTGCACATTGCCGCCAATCTGGCCCGAGGCGTCGAGGCCGACCACGCGCTTGTCGGTGTTGCGTGCACTCGTCGCCAGGCCGGCCGGCCCGGTCGCACCGCGCTGCTTGCCCGATGCCCCGAACAGCCCGACGCTGACCGGCCCGATTTCGGTGCCGATCCGGCCGAACACCGTCTTGGAATTGTCGTTGTCGAACATCCTGTCAGGTCGGGAAAAACCCGGGCTGTTGATACTCAGGTTGTCCTCGATGCCGTTGCCGTTGGTGAACCCGAGATCGATGCCGATCGGCCCGAGCGCGCGGTCGAAAAGCACGCCGCGGTCGTAGGTGATCCCGGCCATGCGATAGGCCATGAAATCCTGGAAGGGCAGGCGCACCTCGCGCGGAAACATCAGGTCGGAGAGCTGGAACTGGCCGAGCTGCATGCCTATCCCGCTGCCGAAGACGTCGGCGTGGCGAAACCACGCATCCTCGAGCAGGGCCTCGCCGTTACCGCCTTTCTCGGCGAGGATGACGTAGAAGTAGTAGGTGATGTTTTCGCTCAGGGGGGCGCTGGACAGTATCTTGACCAGATAGGGTGACTGGAAGTCCGTCGATGCCGATTGGGTCGCGCCGGTGAGCGGATCGACCGACTTGCCGTCGCGGGCCTGCACATACCCCTGCGCGCGTACCGCGAGCGGCGGGTACGCGGGCAGTACGAGTCTATCGTCGCCGAGCTGGTCAGCCGTTTCCTTCCAGTTCGGCAGGCGCATGTTGTTGTCGGCGAAATTCTCGCCGAATTTGTTCAGGCGCGGGAAGGCCGAATGACAGGCGGCGCAGGTGATGTCGTAGCGACGTGCGAATTCGGGCATTGCCGACGCACTTTGTGTCGAAAGCGCCAGCAACGATGCGCTGGAGAGCAGGAATGCCGCGAACTTGATCGCGATCGCGAACCCGGGGGTGTGATTGCGCTGGGACATGAGTTGACTCGCCTGATTAGGTGCTTCGTCATCGTAACGTAACCTGGAACCAATCCAAACCGACTCGCGGTCGCTGGACAATGCAGTTGAGTGAGCAAGCGGTTTGGGGACGCGGGCTTTGGAATTGTGAACGGTGGGTCGCGCTCGCTCAGGGCGCCAGCGCGCCAGCAAGTATTAGTTCGCATAATG
>DAOQXO010000059.1:0-15827 GCA_035342635.1 Steroidobacteraceae bacterium | reverse complement strand
CCCGGTCGGTGCTGTCGATGCGTGCGCCCGGGCAGAACGCGGCACCGAGACGCGTGAGTTCGACCGCGCGCGCGTAGTCGCCGCGGTGCACGGTGAACGCGAAGTCGATCGAACCATCCTGATTCGAGGCGAGCACGATCATGTCGACTTCGATGCCCGCCCCCGACACGCCCTGCAGCAGCCGATGCGCGGTGTCGGGCGCATTCGGCACGCCGCTCACCACGATCTGCGCCTCGTCGCGATTGAATGCGACGCCCGAAACTACCGGTGCTTCCACGCGTGGATCCTCCCGATCGATCAAGGTTCCGGGGCCTTCCCCGTGGCTCGCGAGCACACGCAGCGCGATGCCGTATTTCGCGGCGAATTCCACCGCCCGCAGATGCAGTACGCGCGAGCCCTGCCCCGCGAGTTCGAGCATTTCGTCGAACGACAGCCGCTCGAGCCGGCGCGCGTCCGGCACCATGCGCGGGTCGCAGGTGTAGACGCCGTCGACGTCCGTCAGGATCTGACACTCGTCGGCGGCAAGCGCGACGGCAAGCGCGACCGCCGTCGTGTCCGAGCCGCCGCGCCCGATCGTGGTGACGGCGCCCGTCGCATCGACGCCCTGGAAGCCGGCCACCACCGGCACCTCGCCGGCTTCGAGCACCGCGTTGAGCGCGGCTGTCCCGACTTCCTCGATGCGCGCGCGGCCATGCGCGCTGGTCGTGCGAATGGGGACCTGTGAACCGGTCAGCGAGCGGGCGGGCACGCCGCGCGCATGCAGCGCCATCGCGAGCAACGCGCTGGAGACCTGCTCGCCGGTCGCGAGCAGCGCATCGAGTTCGCGCGGATCGGGGTTGGGGCACAGCGCATGCGCGAGGTCGACGAGACGATCGGTCGCATCGCCCATCGCCGAAACGGCCACGACCACCCGGTCGCCGCGCCCGCGCACCGCCGCCACGCGTGCGGCGACCTTGTGGATCAGCTCGAGCGAGCCGACCGAGCTGCCACCGTACTTCTGGACGATCAGCGCCACGGACGGCGGCGGGTTACGCGCCGAGCTTGCTGCGCACGAAGTCGGCCACGCCGCCGAGCGCGTCGGGCAGTGCGGCGGGGTTGGTGCCGCCGGCCTGCGCGAAATCGGGCCGTCCGCCGCCCTTGCCGCCGACTTTCGCGGCGACGGCGCCGACGAGTTCGCCTGCCAACACGCGCTTCGACTGGTCGGGCGTGACGCCGGCGACCAGCACGATCTTCGCGGGACTCTCCACCGAGGCGAGCACGATGACCGCCGACTTGAGCCGCTCCTTCAGCTGGTCGACCGCGCTGCGCAGCGCGCCGGCGTCGGCGCCCTCGATCTGCGTGGCGACGACCTTCACGCCACCGACGTCGATGGCGCCAGCCGCGAGGTCGGTGCCCTGCCCCGAGGCCAGCTTGTCCTTGAGCGCACGCACTTCCTTTTCGAGTTCGCGCACGCGCTCGAGCGTGCCGCGCAGCTTCTCGCCGAGATCCTCGCGCGTGCCACGCACGAGGCCCGCGACCTCGCGCAGCAGGTCGTCGCTCGCCTCGACGTATTCGACCGCCCCGGCGCCGGTCAGCGCCTCGATGCGGCGCACGCCCGCGGCGACCCCGCCCTCGCTGACAATCTTGAAGAGGCCGATGTCGCCCGCCCGCGCCACGTGGGTGCCGCCGCACAGCTCGGTCGAAAAATCCCCGAGCCGCAATACGCGCACGTGGCTGTCGTATTTCTCGCCGAACAGCGCCATCGCCCCGGAGGCGACCGCGTCGTCATAGGCCATGAGCTTCGTGTCCGCGGCCGCGTTGGCGCGGATCTCGGCATTCACGAGTCGTTCGATCTCGCGCAGCTCGGTCGCGGTTACCGGCTGGAAGTGCGCGAAGTCGAAGCGCAAGCGGTCGGGCGCGACCAGGGAGCCCTTCTGCTGGACGTGTGTGCCGAGCACCCTGCGCAGCGCGGCGTGCAGCAGGTGCGTGGCCGTGTGGTTGCGCCGGATCGCATCCCGCCGCGTGGCATCGACGTCGGCGGCCAGCGTATCGCCCACCGCGAGCGTGCCCGACTCGAGCGTGCCGAGGTGCGAGATCGCGCCACCGCGCTTCTGGGTATCGGTGACGGCGAAGCGCGCGGGCTGCGCACCGCCCTGCGAGGTGAGCGTGCCGGTATCGCCCACCTGGCCGCCCGACTCCGCGTAGAAGGGCGTGCGGTCGAGCACGACCTCGCCCTGCTCGCCGGCGGCGAGGCGTTCGACCTGCTCGCCCGAGCGCAGCAGCGCCACGACCCTGCCGGTGTCGCGCGTGCCCTCGTAGCCGAGGAAGTCCGAACGCGCATCGATCTGCGCACCGCCGCGCAGGTCGACGCCGAACTTGCTGGCCGCGCGGGCGCGCTCGCGCTGCGCTTCCATGGCGGTCTCGAAGCCCGCCTCGTCGATCGCAAGGCCGCGTTCGCGCGCGATGTCGGCCGTGAGGTCCACCGGGAAGCCGTAGGTGTCGTAGAGCCTGAAGGCGGTCTCGCCGTCGATCGTGCGCGACGCACCGAGCTTCGCGATCGCCGCCTCGAGCAGCCCCATGCCGGTCTCGAGCGTGCGCGCGAACTGCTCTTCCTCGAGCTTCAGCACGCGCTCGACGTGGGCGCGCGCGGCGGCGAGTTCGGGATACGCCGCACCCATTTCCTTCTCGAGCGGCGCGACGAGCTTCCAGAAGAACACATCCTTGATGCCGAGCTTGTAGCCGTGGCGGATCGCCCGGCGCACGATGCGACGAAGCACGTACCCGCGCCCCTCGTTCGACGGCGTGACCCCGTCGACGACCAGGAACGAGCAGGCACGGATGTGATCGGCGATCACGCGCAGCGAACTGTTCGCGAGGTCCTGCGTGCCGGCGAGCTCGCCGGCCGCCGCGACCAGGTTCCTGAACAGGTCGATCTCGTAGTTGTTGTGCACGCCCTGCATCACGGCCGACAGGCGCTCGAGTCCGGCGCCGGTGTCGACCGATGGCTTCGGCAGCGGCGTCATCGTGCCGTCCGGGGCTCGGTCGTACTGCATGAACACGAGGTTCCAGATCTCGGTGTAGCGATCGCCGTCCTCGTCGGCCGAGCCCGGGGGACCGCCGGCGATCTGCGGGCCGTGATCGTAGAAGATCTCGCTGCACGGGCCGCAGGGCCCGGTGTCGCCCATCGCCCAGAAGTTCGACTTCTCGCCCATGCGCGAGAACCGGCTCGCCGGCACGCCGATCTCCTTCAGCCAGATGTCGGCCGCCTCGTCATCGTCCTGGTAGACGGTCACCCACAGGCGCGCAGGGTCGAGCGCGAGCACGCCGGTGACGAATTCCCACGCGTAGCGGATCGCATCGCGCTTGAAATAGTCGCCGAACGAGAAGTTGCCGAGCATCTCGAAGAAGGTGTGGTGGCGCGCGGTGTAGCCGACGTTCTCGAGGTCGTTGTGCTTGCCGCCGGCGCGCACGCAGCGCTGGCTGGAGGCGGCGCGCACGTAGTCGCGCTTGTCCTTGCCGAGGAACACATCCTTGAACTGCACCATGCCGGCATTGGTGAACAGCAGCGTCGGGTCGTTGCCGGGCACCAGCGAGGAGGACGGCACGATCGTGTGGCCGCGTTCGCGGAAAAACTCGAGGAAGGCGCGTCGGACATCCGCCGCGCTCATGTAAGGCGGTTTTTTCTTGGTCATGGATCCGGGTCGATGAAGTCCCCGGGGTCGTTCCCGAGGGCTGACCGGATATCATCGGCGGAAAAGCCCCGATATTGCAAAAAACGGGCTTGGCGGGCCTTGTCCTGGTAGCTGGCGGGCGGGCGGGCGCCGAACTTTCGCGCCCGGGCGGCGGCGGCCAGGCGCCGGAAATCGGGGCCGGCATCGAGTGCGGCGGCGATCAGCTCGCCCGGCAGGCCGAGGGCCTTGAGGTCCTGACGGATGCGCACCGGGCCCTGTCCGCGCGCGGCCTTGTAGGCCACGTAGCGCTCCGCGTAGCGGGCGTCGTCGATCAGGCGCTTGGTCACGAAGTCGGCCACCAGCGTCTCGACGATGGGCACTTCGTGGCCCTTGTCGATCAGCCTGGCCCGCAATTCGCCCGAGGCGTAGTCGCGGCGCGCCAGCAGCGCAACCGCCGCCGCGCGGGCCGCCGCCTCCGGCCTGGCTTCTGGCTCGCGGAGAGGGTCAGGCGGAGTCGGCAGCCTGCTCACCGCCATTGCGCGCGGCCTTGGCCGGCAGCAGCTTGGCGCGGATCTGCGCCTCGATGTCCTGCGCGATCTCCGGATGCTGCGCGAGGAAGGTGCGGGCGTTGTCCTTGCCCTGCCCGATGCGCTCGCCCTTGTAGCTGTACCAGGCGCCGGCCTTGTCGATGATGCCGTTGGCGCTGCCGAGGTCGAGGATCTCGCCCTCGCGCGAAATGCCGGCGCCGTACATGATCTCGAATTCGGCTTCGCGGAAAGGCGGCGCGACCTTGTTCTTCACGACCTTGACGCGGGTCATGTTGCCGACGACCTCCTCGCCGCTCTTCAGCGCGCCGATGCGGCGGATGTCGAGGCGCACGGAGGCATAGAACTTGAGGGCATTGCCGCCCGTGGTGGTTTCCGGGCTGCCGAACATGACGCCGATCTTCATGCGGATCTGGTTGATGAAGATGACGATGGTGTTCGAGCGCTTGATGTTGCCGGTGAGCTTGCGCAGCGCCTGCGACATCAGCCGGGCATGCAGGCCGACCTGCAGTTCGCCCATCTCGCCCTCGATTTCGGCGCGCGGCGTGAGCGCGGCGACCGAGTCGACGACCACGATGTCGACGGCGCCGGAACGCACCAGCATGTCGGTGATCTCGAGCGCCTGCTCGCCGGTGTCGGGCTGCGAGACGAGCAGGTCGTTCACATTCACGCCGAGCTTGCCGGCATAGACCGGATCGAGCGCGTGCTCGGCGTCGACGAAGGCCGCGGTACCGCCCGCCTTCTGCACTTCGGCGATGACCTGCAGCGTGAGCGTGGTCTTGCCGGAAGACTCCGGGCCGTAAATCTCGACGACGCGGCCGCGCGGCAGGCCGCCGATGCCGAGTGCGATGTCGAGACCGAGCGAGCCGGTGGAGACCGCTTCGACGTCGTAAGTGGCCGACGCATCGCCGAGGCGCATCACCGAACCCTTGCCGAACTGCTTTTCGATCTGGCCGAGCGCAGCAGCGAGCGCTTTCTTGCGGTTGTCTTCCATGGCCTCGATTATTCCATAGTTGCGTGCGGGCTGGAGATGCAAATCTTCCGTGTTCATCGCTTATACAGGGGCCATTCGCCGACGATACTGTATGAAGCGCCGCCATGACTTTCGACGAGCACGAAACGATCGCAGTGCCACGTCACCGGGCTCATCGGCCAATCCTTCGACGGCCGCGGCGGCGGCGGAACTTCGCGTACCAGCGTCACATGTGCGCGGAAGGATTTGATGTCCGGGCAAATCTCCCGCACCGACTCCTCAACCGACGGCGCCGCGACGAGCACGCGGGGTCGCGCCCACCACTCGAGCCGGTCGAAGCGCAGGTCGATCGGCTCGTGCCTGACCGTGTCCGCCCAGGCGCGCTGCGCGCGTTCCTCGTCGGCCGTCACCTCACCCAGGAAACGCAACGTCAGGTGAAGATTGGCACGCGGCACGGCGCGCCCGCCGAGCGTCGCGCGCAGCGGCGCGGAAGCGGCGAGCAGTGCATCGCGCTCACCATCGTCGGGCCAGAGCGCGAAGAACAGGCGCCGCGAGGTCACGGCTTTTCGCGGCTGGCGAGATCCGCGATCAGCTGCAGCGCGTAGTGCACCGAAGCGCGGCGCACCGCCTCCCTGTCGCCCGGAAAATGCTGCAGGCTCGCTACGGTGTCGATGCTGGCGCCACGACGGACCGCGCGCGCGAACCACACCGTACCGACGGGCTTCCCGGGCATGCCGCCGTCCGGACCGGCGATACCGCTCGTCGCGACCGCGACGTCGACGCCGGCGCGCCGCAGGGCGCCCTCCGCCATGGCCCGTACCACCGCCTCGCTCACGGCACCGTGCGTGGCGAGCACGGCCGCGGGAACGCCCAGGTCGCGCTGCTTCGCCTCGTTGGAATAGGTGACGTAGCCACAGTCGAACCAGTCGGAACTGCCCGGCACGTCGGTGATGGCCTTGGCGAGCCAGCCGGCGGTGCAGGACTCGGCCGTCGCCAGCCGCCACCCTGCCGTGCGCAGCGACCCGCCGACCGACCGGGCAAGCTCGAACAGCGCTGCGTCACAATTCATGGCCGGACAAGGCTAACCGATCCGGCCGCTCATTTAGTATGGGCGGCGAACGCCCAGAGGATGACCCGCTTGACCGAGACCTCGTACGTCCTTCGCCTGACCTGCCCGAACCGGCCCGGCATCGTCGCGGCCGTGTCGACCTTCCTGTACCAGCACGGCTGCAACATCCTCGACGCGCAGCAGTTCGACGATACGCAGTCGGAACTGTTCTTCTCCCATATCGTCTTCAATCCGGTCGACGCCGGCGGCGCGGCGACGATCGAGCCGCTGCGCGAGCGCTTCGCCGCACTCGCCCGCGACTTCGCGATGGACTGGTCGATCGAAGACCGGGCGCGCCGGGCCCGCGTGCTGCTGCTCGTGTCGAAGCAGGATCACTGCCTGGCCGACCTGCTGTACCGCTGGCACAGCGGGGAGTTGGCGATGGACGTGGTGGGGATCGTCGCGAACCATCCGCGCGAGACCTATGCGCATGTGACTTTCGGCGCCGTGCCCTTCCACTATCTGCCGGTCACGCGCGAGACCCGGCCGCAGCAGGAAGCGCAGCTGCGCACGGTGATCCGCGACACGCGCGCCGACCTCGTCGTGCTCGCGCGCTACATGCAGATCCTTTCCGACGAACTGACGCGCGAGCTCGCGGGTCGCTGCATCAACATCCACCACAGCTTCCTGCCCGGCTTCAAGGGGGCGCGACCCTACCACCAGGCCTATGCGCGCGGCGTGAAAGTGATCGGCGCGACGGCGCACTACGTGACCGCGGACCTCGACGAAGGGCCGATCATCGAGCAGGATGTGGAGCGGGTCACCCATCGTGACGGCCCCGACGACCTCGCACGCAGGGGCCGCGACATCGAGCGTCGGGTGCTCGCACGCGCGGTGCGCGCACACATCAATCACCGCATCATCGTCAACGGCCACCGCACGATCGTCTTCCCCGAATGAAACCTTCATCGAACCCGCCATATGCCGGTTTCGACGCATTGCATGATTGTCACCCGGTGCATGATCAGGCCATGGACGCGCTAGCCGCCCACACGCCCATGATGCAGCAGTACTTGCGCATCAAGTCGCAATACCCCGACGTGCTGCTCTTCTATCGCATGGGCGATTTCTACGAGCTCTTTTACGACGACGCCCGCCGCGCCGCGGGCCTGCTCGACATCACGCTGACCGCGCGCGGCCAGTCGGCCGGGGCGCCGATCCCGATGGCGGGCGTGCCTTACCACAGCGTCGACGGCTATCTCGCGCGCCTCGTGCGCAAGGGCGAATCGGTCGCGATCTGCGAGCAGATCGGCGATCCGGCCAAATCGAAGGGTCCGGTCGAACGCCAGGTCGTGCGGGTCGTCACGCCCGGCACCATCACCGACGAAGCCCTGCTCGAAGATCGGCGCGACACGCTGCTCGCGGCAGTCGCGTTCGACTCTTCGGCGCGCGCCGGTGAACGCTTCGGGCTCGCCTGGCTCGATCTCGGCGCCGGGCGCTTCACGGTAGCACAGGGCGAGGGAGCGAGTGCGCTCGCCGCCGAACTCGAGCGGCTGAAGCCGGCGGAACTGCTGGTCGCCGAAGGCGATGGTGCGCGGCTCGGCAGGACCCCGCACCGCACCCGGCCCCCGTGGCATTTCGAGCTCGCGAGCGCATCGCGCCAGCTGACCGACCAGCTCGGCACCCTCGATCTCGCCGGCTTCGGCGCCGACGAACTGCCGCTTGCGATCTGCGCCGCGGGCGCGCTGCTCCAGTACGTTCGCGACACGCAGAAATCTGCCCTGCCGCACCTGCGCGCACTGTCGGTCGAAGAGCGCAACGATGCGCTGGCGATCGACGCATCGACCCGTCGCAACCTCGAACTCGACGCGAGCCTGACCGGACGCACGGATGCGACGCTGCTCGCGCAGATCGACGCGGCGGTCACCGCGATGGGCTCGCGCCTGCTGCGCCGCTGGCTGAACCGACCCTTGCGCGACCACGACCTGCTGCGGGCACGCCACCAGGCGATCGGCGAACTGCTGCACTCGCGCCGCTACGAGGAGGTGCGCGAGCCGCTGCGCGCGATCGGCGATATCGAGCGCATCCTCGCGCGTGTCGCGTTGCGCTCGGCGCGGCCGCGCGACCTCACGCAACTGCGGCGCGCGATCGCGGCGCTCCCCGCCCTGCGCGCCGCGCTCGCCGCGATCGACTCGCCGCTCGTCGCGCGCCTGGCGGCCGACATCGGCGAGCACGCCGACGTGCTCGCCCTGCTCGCCGCGGCGATCGCCGAGGAACCTGCGCAGGCGCTGCGCGAGGGCGGCGTGATCGCGGCCGGCTACGACGCCGATCTCGACGAGCTGCGCACGATCTCCACCGACACCGACGCGTTCCTGCTCGAACTCGAGCGCCGCGAACGCGAGCGCTCGGGCATCGCGAACCTGAAACTCGGCTACAACCGCGTGCAGGGCTTCTTCATCGAGATCGCGCGCGCGCAGGCCGATCGGGTGCCGGCGGATTACCTGCGCCGGCAGACCGTGAAGTCCGCGGAGCGCTTCGTCACGCCCGAGCTCAAGGGATTCGAAGACAGGGTGCTGGGAGCGCGCGAGAAGGCGCTCGCCCGCGAGCGGCAACTCTACGACGAGGTGCTGACACAGCTGATCGACCGGCTCGCGGCGTTGCAGGCCACGGCCGCGGCAGTCGCCGAGGGCGATGCACTCGCCGCCCTGGCCGAGCGTGCGCTCGCGCATCGCTGGAGCGCGCCCGAGCTCACCCGCGCACCGCAGCTTGCGATCGTCGGTGGCCGGCATCCGGTGGTCGAGCAGTGCATCGACGCGCCGTTCGTGCCCAACGACCTCACCCTCGATGCGAAGCGGCGCATGCTGATCATCACGGGCCCGAACATGGGCGGCAAGTCCACGTACATGCGCCAGTGCGCGCTGATCGCGATCCTCGCGCACATGGGCAGCTACGTGCCGGCCGAGCGCGCGGTGATCGGCCCCATCGACCGCATCTTCTCGCGCATCGGCGCGGCCGACGACCTGGCGGGCGGACGCTCGACCTTCATGGTGGAGATGACCGAGACCGCGAACATCCTGCACAACGCCACGGCGCAGAGTCTCATCCTGATGGACGAGATCGGCCGCGGCACGAGCACGTTCGACGGCCTGTCGCTCGCCTGGGCCGTCGCGCGGCACCTCGCGACCCAGGTGCGCGGCTACACGCTCTTCGCCACGCACTACTTCGAGCTGACCGCACTCGCGCAGGAAATCGACACCTGCGCGAACGCGCATCTCGACGCCACCGGCCATGGCGACTCGCTGGTGTTCCTGCATGCCGTGAAGGACGGCCCCGCCGATCGCAGCTATGGCATCGCGGTGGCGCAGCTGGCCGGTGTGCCGCGGCCGGTCATCGCGGCGGCGCGCGACTATCTCGCCGAGCTCGAGGCCTTGCGCGAGCGGCATGCGCCGACGCCACAGCGCGAGCTCGCGCTGACGCCCGCGGCGAGGCAGCAGCCTGAACCCTCGCCGCAGGCGCTCGCCGAGCGCGCCGCACTCGATCTGCTCTATGCGCTCGATCCCGACACGCTGACGCCGCGCGCCGCGCTCGATGCGCTCTATGAGCTGGCGGTCAAACTGAAGCGGCCGTGACGCAGGAACTGCGCAGTTTCGCGCGCGACGCGCGGTGACAGCAGCATGCCCGTGTGGCTCACGGGCAGGACGATGCGATCGGTGGCGCCCGCGAGCGTGGTCTCGCGCACCGCGACGGTGCCGTCGTTCGGCTCGTCGAATCCCGCGAAGAAGCGTCCCAGTCCGGCAGCGCGGTTGCCCGCGATGATGCCGATCTCGCGCCCGCTGACGCGTGCGCCGTCGAGTCCCGGCGCGGCGAGCGCCGCGCCGCTGCGTCCGAGCGCACGCCCGAGGACGGGTCGCGCGGCGAGTGCGATCGCGGCGCCGCTGCCGGCGACGGGCGAGCCGAGCAGTACGACGCGCCCTGGCGGCAGCGCGCCGTGGTCCGGCGACGGCGCACCGCCCTGCCCGAGCGCATGCAGCGCGATCAGCCCGCCGAAGCTGTGGCCGACGACGTGCACGAGGGCCTGTGCATCGCCGTCGGCGAGGCTGACGAGCCGCCGTGCGAGCCGAGCGGCCACCTCGCCGATCGGCTCGAGCGTCGCCATATAGGGAAAGGTGTGGGCCGCCGCGCCCAGCTCGCGCACCAGGTGCCGCCGCAACGGCAGGGATTCGAGGCCCGTCATGAACAGGCCGTGCACGAAGACGACGTGGACCGTCATGGGGCCGATTATGCGGGGCCGATGTGCCGAGTGGCGGGCGCGGGCGGGAGATTCAGCTTCCCCACCGGCCCGCTGTCAATAACCGGTCAAATACGCCCGATTTGACCGCTTGTTGACACCGTCGCCCCGGACAAGGATATGCAGGCGCCGCCTACCGGCGCATTCGCCCCATCATCAACCGCCATGCCTACTCCCGACCTCCGCCAGCTGCTCGGCCCGATGCGGGCCGAGCGCGCCCGCGCGCCGCGCACCACGCTGCAGGAGCACCTGCGGCTCTGGCGCCGCGAGGCGCAGATGCTCATCAACGAGATTCGTTACACCGCCGCCGCGCTCGACCTCGCGCGCCAGGTCGTGGCGCGGCGAGAGGGGCGTTGGGGATTCGCCGGCGGCAATGCTCGCCGCCATGAAGCGCTGCAGGCGCTCGCGCGCCGCGGACTGTGCCACTCGGTTCCCGGCCTCGCGCGGGAACTGCGCTGTTCGCGCCAGGCCGCGCATCGCCTCACCACGGCGCTCGAGCGGCAGGGACTCGTCAGCATCGAGCCCGGCCCGGCAGATCGGCGGCCGCTCTACCTGCAGCTTTCCCCGCGCGGCGCCCGCGAGCTCGCGGCCGCGGAACAATCGGCGCACCCGTGCCTCGATGCGATCGGTGACGAGCTGAAGGTCCGCGAGATGCGCGCGCTCGGTGATGCATTGCGCCGCATCCGCGAACGCGCCGCCGCGCTACGCCGTTAGGTCACGCGCTCGGCGGCGGCAGTCGCACGCGGATGTGCAAGTCACGCAGCTGCTGCTCGCTCACCTCGGTCGGAGCGTCGGTCAGCGGACACGCGGCGGTCTGCGTCTTCGGGAACGCGATCACGTCGCGGATGCTGTCCGCGCCCGCCATCAGCATCACCAGGCGATCGACGCCGAACGCGATGCCGCCGTGCGGCGGGGCGCCGAACCTGAGCGCATCGAGCAGGAAGCCGAACTTGCGCCGCGCCTCGTCCGGCTCGATGCCGAGCAGATCGAACACGGTCGCCTGCAGCGCCTGCGAATGTATACGCACGCTGCCCCCGCCGATCTCCGAGCCATTCAGCACCATGTCGTAGGCTTTCGCGATCGCCTCGCCGGGCTGCGCGCGCAGCGCCTCCGGATCGAGGTTCGCCGGCGACGTGAACGGGTGGTGCATCGCCATCCATCTCTGTGCGTCGGCATCCCATTCGAACATCGGGAAGTCGACGACCCACAGCGGGCGCCAGCCCTCCGCGACCAGCCCGAGATCCACGCCGACCTTCAGGCGCAGTGCGCCAAGCGCGTCGCACACGACCTTGGCGGAATCGGCGCCGAAGAACAGCAGGTCGCCGTCCGCCGCGCCAGTGCGCTCGAGGATGCCGGCGACCGCCGCGTCGGACAGGAACTTGATGATCGGCGACTGCAGGCCCTCGCGGCCCGCGGCGCGATCATTGACCTTCACATACGCGAGTCCGCGCGCGCCGTAGCGCGCGACGTAAGCCGTGTATTCGTCGATCTGCGAGCGCGGCATCGCCGCCCCGCCGGGCACGCGCAGCGCCGCCACGCGGCCGCGCGGGTCCTTCGCCGGGCCCGCGAACACCTTGAAGTCGCAATCGCGCACGAGGTCGGCCACGTCGACCAGTTCGAGCGGATTGCGCAGGTCGGGTTTGTCGGAGCCGTAGCGGCGCATCGCCTCCGCATAGGAGAGGCGCGGGAACGGATCGGGCAGCGCGACACCGGTCGCTTCCTTGAAGACGTGCCGGATGAGCCCTTCCATCAGCGCCATGATCTCGTCCTGTGTGAGGAACGAGGTTTCGATGTCGAGCTGCGTGAAGTCGGGCTGGCGGTCGGCGCGCAGGTCCTCGTCGCGGAAGCAGCGCACGATCTGGTAGTAGCGCTCGAAGCCCGCAACCATCAGCAGCTGCTTGAAGATCTGCGGCGATTGCGGCAGCGCGAAGAACTTGCCGGGATGGGTGCGCGAGGGCACCAGGTAATCGCGCGCGCCTTCCGGCGTCGCCTTGGTCAGCATCGGCGTCTCGATGTCGACGAATTCCGCCTCGTCGAGGAATTGACGCATGGCGCGCGTGGCGGCATGGCGCAGCCGGATGCGCTTCGCCATGATCTCGCGGCGCAGATCGATGTAGCGATAGCGCAGGCGCACCTCTTCGGAGACCTGCTCATCCAGCTGGAAAGGCATCGGCTCGGCGCGATTCAGGATCTCGAGTTCGTGCGCGAGGATCTCGATGCTGCCGGAATCGAGGTTGGGGTTGGCGGTGCCCGGCGGGCGCTCGCGCACGAGGCCGGTGACACGTACGACGAACTCGTTGCGCAGCTTTTCGGCGGTCGCGAATACGTCCTGCGCATCAGGATCGAAGACCACCTGCACGAGGCCCGAGCGGTCGCGCAGGTCGACGAAGATCACGCCGCCGTGATCCCGTCGCCTGTGCACCCAGCCGGCCACCGTGACCGGCTTGCCCGAAGAAAACTCGTTTACCTGTCCGCAGAAGTGTGTACGCATCCGGCCATTTTACGCCGGATCCGCTTCACTTGGGGCCGAGGTCGAGCGAGCTCACGTCCATGACATGCAGCCGCAGGTTCTGCATGAACGCCTTCGACTCGTCGCTGCGGTTGGTGGTCCACACGAGCTTGCGGCCGTCCGGCGAGATCGACGGGAAGCCATCGAAACCGTCGTCGAAGGTCAGGCGGCGCGGCGCCGCATCCGGACCGGCGCCGATCTCACCGAGGTAGACCTCCCAGTTATTGGAGTTCGGCTCGATGCGCACGTACACGAAGTGCTTGCCGTCCGGCGCCGGGTATGGCGCCCAGTTCATTTCATGCGTGTGCGTCTGCGGCTCGAGCCCGGTGCCGTCACGCTTGATCGTGAAGATCGTCATCGGAGTCGGCCTCTGGCCGTACTCAGAGGCCTTCCAGGCACGGAACAGGATCGTCTCGCTGTCCGGGAGGAAGTAGGGGGCACCCTCCTGCCAGTCCTCGGTGAACGTGATCTGCTTCTCGCCGGTGCCGTCGGCATTCATGACCCACAGGTCCATGTTGCCTTCGATCTGACGCCCGAAGACGATCCATTTGCCGTCCGGCGAAACGGTGACCTCGGCCTCATAGTAGTTGTTGTTCGTCAGGCGCTGGATGTCGCCGCCCTGTCTGTTGGATATATACAACTCCGCGCCCTGCGGATAGTGCTCCCAGTCGGACCAGTCTCCGTCCAGAGTCTTGCCGTCGCCCATATTGTCCCGCACCGAGGTCCAGATCAGGCGCTCGCCGTCGGGGAAGAAATAGGAGCAGGCGTCGTAGCCCTTGTCATTCACGAGCACGATGTCCTCACCGGTATCGGTGAAGGTCGTGGTCAGGAAGCCTTCGCCGCCGCGCTGGCTCGCGATGGCCTTGGAATTGCGCACTTGCGCGATCAAATGGAGGCTGTCGGGGCCGTAGTACGCCTCGGCGGCCTCGCCCATGTTCGGGATCTGCCAGGAAGGCAGTTCCCCCTCCCGCGTGGACACCGCGGCGCCCGCGGGGACCTCGACGGGAGCCAGCGTGGCGGCCGTGGCCGGTGCGGGAGCATCCGTGGCGGTCGTCGCGGCGTCCTTGCCCTGCGAGCATGCGGCCAGGGCGATGACCACCACGAGGTATGTGTTGCGCATTTGTGTCGTCTCCGTCCCTCTTGATATTGATCACAAGTGTGCTGCCGCGTTAGCGTACAGAGCAAGGGGGGCGCATGGCGCGTCCACGGGGAGAACAATGAATAGATTCCATCTCGTGACCGGACTGGCGGCAGCGTCGTTTCTCGGTCTCAATACATCTGTCGTGGCCCAGACCAAGACCGACAGCCTCGATGAAATCGTCGTCACGGCCCGTAAGGCCGAAGAGCGCTTGATCGACGTCCCACTCGCCATCACCGCCCTCTCCGAGACCATCATAGAGGAGCGCGGCATCCGCAACCTCGACGACGTTGCCGCCAACACGCCGGGACTGCAGTTCTCCAACGTGATCGGCGAGTTCCTCCCCTCGCCCGTGATCCGCGGCGTCGCGCCGATCGACATCCTGGGCGAGAACAACACCGCGATCTTCATCGACGGCATCTTCGTGTCGGCGCGCGAAGGCCTCAACTTCAGCCAGCTCGATCTCGAGCGCATCGAAGTGGTGAAGGGCCCGCAGGCGGCCATGTACGGCCGCAACAGCTTCAGCGGCGCGATCAACTACGTGACCGCGAAGCCGAGCGACACCTTCAGGGGCAAGACCGAGGTCACCTGGGGCAACGATGGCAGATTGCTCGCATCCCTCTCGGCGAGCGGCCCGCTGATCGAAGGCGTGCTGAAGGGCCGTGCGGCGGTGCTGTACGACAACTTCGACGGCTCCTACAAGAACCAGTGGGCCGGCCCCGGCCCGGGCCCCGACATCGGCGGCTACCAGTACAAGACCTTCCAGGGCAGCCTGCTGTGGACACCGACCGACAACTTCGAGGGCACCCTGGGCCTCTACGTATCGGACGACCAGATCGACGACTCGGCGCTGAGCGCGGTCCCGTCCAATTGCGAGAACCGCAACCAGGTGGATCCGATGCTGTCGAGCCGCCTGCTGAACTACTGCGGCGAGTTCCCGTCGGTCGGCAAGAACGACCTGAGCAAGATTGCAGGCGCGACCGGCGAGGATCGCGACGTCACGCGCGTCACGATGAAGCTGGAATGGTCGCTCGGCAACGGCGGCACGATCGACTCGCTGAGTGGCTATTCCAACGTCAGCCAGTCGTACTTTGTCGACGGCGGCCGCGGTGGCGGCAACGACCAGAACTTCACCTACCTGGCATCACCGATTATTCCACGCTTCTTTGGCCCGCCTCCGGCATTCAACAGCTCGGCGACGCGCGCGCAATTCTCCACCGGGCTGCTGCAGATCGGGCCCGGCGGGTCGACCGAGGAGTTCAGCCAGGAGCTGCGCTACTCGAGCGATCCGACCAAGCGCTTCAGCTGGTCGGTCGGCGCTTACTACTATGACACCACCAGCAAGGCGAGCCTCGATGGCGTGATCGCAAACACGCCGCTGCCGGAAGACTTCGGTTCCTTCTGCCTCGCATGCACGAACCTCGGCCCACCGTTCAACTGGATTGATTTTGCGACGGGCGCCGGCGATGCGGCCTTCCTGCCCTGGTTCACGAGCGCGACCGGCGACGCGATCGCCGGCAACTTCTTCCAGAACGACACGGAAGCACCGTCGGGCTTCGTACATGTCGAGTTCGACCTGACCGAGAAGCTCTCGTGGGGCGCCGAAGCCCGTTACACCGAGGAGGAAAAGACCTTTACGGACCACCAGGCGGGAGGCACGTCGCGCAAGGTCGAGT
>DAOQXO010000058.1:0-16001 GCA_035342635.1 Steroidobacteraceae bacterium | reverse complement strand
AGGGAAAACCAGCGCTCATCAAGTGCCGCAAAGACTCTGCCGCCCAGACTCCTAGTCCTCAGGGCCTCACGACGCCTAGTCCTTCGGGCCTGTCGCGGCGGGTGGTTCCAGGCCGGCGGAGTAGTACACCTTGCCATCGGGTCCGACGAACACGGCGTCGACCCCCGGTATCCGGGCAATGATCTCGAGCGCCTTCTCCGGCCCGAGCACGAACGCGGTCTTCGACAGGCCGTCGGTCTGGGTCGCGGTGGGCCCGATGATCGTGGCGCTGCGCACCTTGCTCGCCGAATGGCCCGTGCGCGGGTCGATGATGTGATGATAGCGCACGCCGTTCGCATCGAAATATCGCTCGTAATCCCCTGATGTCGACAACGCGACGTCTTCGAGCGGAATCCTGAGGACCATGCGCTCGGGGTCGTCGGGGTGGCGGATGCCGATCACCCAGGGCCTGCCGAAGCGGTCGCCGAGGATCCGGGTGTCGCCACCCGCGCTGACCGACGCGTGTTCGATGCCGCGGGCCTGCAGCAGTTCAATGCTGCGATCGACCGCGTAGCCCTTGGCGAAGCCGCCGAGGTCGATGCGCATGCCGGGCCGGGCGAAGCGCACGGTGGACTGCGCCGTGTCGAGTTCGAGGCTGCGCCAGTCGACGGCGGCGAGATGCGCCTCGATCTGCGTCTCGTCCGGCCGCACGCGCTTGCGGTAGTCGTACAGGTAGCCGACGCTCGCGTAGGTGATGTCGAAGGCACCGTCGGTCAGGCGGGAATAGTCGAGCGAGAGCGCGATCAGGTCGAACAGCTCCCGATCGACCTTGACGGGTTCCGCGCCCGCCCGAGCGTTGATGCGCGAGAGCTGGCTCTCAGGCTTGTAGTGGCTCATCAGGATGTCGACGCGGTGCATCTCCTTCATCACGGCATCGATCGCGGCTTCGCCCTCGGCAGGGCTCTTCGCCCACAGCTCCACGGCGATGCGCGTGCCCATGATCGTGGCTTCGCGCTGGTGCCAGGCACCATCGGGCGCAGTCGTGAGGGCGAGCGCGGCCAGCGTCAGCAGCACCGATTCACTCCCTGCCACTTGCGTTCGACTTCGCCGCACCAGAATTCTCGCCGCGACGGCAGCGGCTCGCCGGCATGCGCCGCGCAGCGGTGCTCGATGTAGCGCTCGTAGGCGTCGTCGCCGCTGAGGCGACGCAGCAGCGCGAGGAGCTTGCGCAGCCGCGCGCTCACGCGACGCCCTTCACCGGGACATACGGCGCCTCGGAGCTCGGCAGCACCGGCCTGCCGGTCAGCGTGCGCCAGCTCACGCGCAGCATGTCGGCGATCACCACCCACACGATGACGAGGAAGAACACGGTGAGCCAGGCGTCGAGCTGCTGGTTGAATATCAGCTGTGGGGCAACCGCGGCGCGCTCCGGCGGCAGCGCGCCGGTGGCGAGCGCGTCCGCCAGCTCGCGTGCGGCGGCGAAGAACCCGATGCGCGGATCGTCACTGACGATCTTCTGGATGGCGGCAGTGGTCGTGATGACAGCGAGCCACGCGAGCGGCGCGAGGGTGACCCAGGCGTAGCGCGCCTTGCCCTGCTTGACGATGATGGCGGTGGCGATCGACAGCGCGATCGCGGCGAGCATCTGGTTGGCGATGCCGAACAGCGGCCACAGGATGTTCACGCCGCCGTTCGGGTCGATGACGCCGATGTAGAGGAAGTAGCCCCAGGCCGCCACCACCAGCGTGCTGGTCAAGAGCACCGAGGGATACCACGAGGTGCGACCGAGCGGAGCCCACACATTGCCGAGTGTGTCCTGCAGCATGAAGCGCCCGACACGCGTGCCGGCATCGAGCGTGGTCAGGATGAACACGGCCTCGAACATGATCGCGAAGTGGTACCAGATCGCGAGCATGCCCTGGCCAAAGCTGCTGGCGAAAATGCTCGCCATGCCGACCGCCAGCGATGGCGCGCCGCCGGTGCGCCCGAACAGGGTGCTCTCGCCCATGTTGCGCGCCAGCGCCTCCATCTGCTCTACCGTGACCGGGAAGCCCCACGAGGTGATGGTGGCCACGGCCGCCTCGGCGGTGGCGCCGACGACACCGGGCGCGGTATTGATCGCGAAGTAGACGCCGGGATCGAGCAGCGTCGCGGCGATCATCGCCATGATCGCGACGAAGGACTCGAGCGCCATGCTGCCGTAGCCGACGATGCGCACGTCGGCCTCGGAGGCGATCAGCTTCGGCGTCGTGCCGCTCGCGACCAGCGTGTGGAAGCCCGAGATCGCGCCACAGGCGATCGTGATGAAGACGAACGGGAAGACCTTGCCGCCGAAGATCGGGCCGGTACCGTCGATGAACTGCGTGACGGCGGGCATCTTCAGCTCGGGCTGCGCGATCACGATGGCGAGCGCGAGCAGCATCACGGTGCCGAGCTTCAGGAACGTCGACAGGTAGTCGCGCGGGGCGAGCAGCAGCCACACCGGCAGGATCGCCGCGCACCAGCCGTAGCCGATCACGAACCAGGCAAGGGTGAGGCCGGGATAGTCGAACCATTCACGGATCACGGGCTGTTCATTGATCCAGCCGCCGCCGAGCACCGCGAGCAGCAGCAGGGTCACGCCGATCGCCGTGCCCTCGAGCACGCGACCCGGCCGCCAGTTGCGCATGTAGAGCCCGATGAGCATGGCGATCGGGATGGTGGCGAACACCGTGGCGGTCGCCCACGGGCTGTGCTTCATCGCATTGACGACGACGAGCCCGAGCACCGCGATCAGGATGATCATGATGACGAAGGTGCCCGCGAGTGCGGCGATGCCGCCGACCGGGCCCAGCTCGTCGCGCGCCATCTGGCCGAGGCTGCGTCCATTGCGCCGCGTCGAGAGCAGCAGGATCGTCATGTCCTGCACGCAGCCGCCGACGACGGCGCCGACCAGGATCCAGAGGGTGCCGGGCAGGTAGCCGAACTGCGCGGCAAGTGTCGGCCCGATCAGCGGGCCGGGGCCCGCGATGGCCGCAAAGTGATGGCCGAAGACGACCCAGCGGTGGGTCGGCACGAAGTCGCGGCCGTTTTCGAGCTGGACGGCCGGTGTCGCGCGCGTGGCATCGACAGAGAGGACCTTCGCGGCCACCCAGGCCGAATAGAAGCGAAAGCCGATCGCGTAGATGCAGACGGCGGCGACGATGATCCACAGTGCGTTGATGCTCTCGCCCCTGTGCAGGGCGAGTCCGCCGAGTGCAAAGGCACCCGCAGCCGCAATGGCCAGCCAGAATAGTCGCTTCATACCCCTCGCATTCGTCGCCCGGACGCCCGATCATGCCGTCCATGTGGATCACGCCGCAATGGGCAGCGCCTGCCGGAGTGCATGCCGCCTTCACATTGCGCACCGGCGGCGCGAGTGCCGCGCCCTTCGATACGCTCAACCTCGGCGCCCATGTCGGCGACGATCCGCTGTGCGTGGCCGAGAATCGTCGCAGGGTGGCGCAGGCGCTGGGGCTGCCCTCGAACCCCGTCTGGCTGCAGCAGGTGCACGGCATCGCGGTCCACGACATCGGCGGCGCCGTGCCGCCCCGGGCGCCTGCCGATGCCTCCATCACGCGCCTGCCCGACAGCGTCTGCGCGATCATGGTTGCCGATTGCCTGCCGGTGCTGTTCGCGGCACGCGACGCCAGCGCCATCGGGGCCGCGCATGCGGGCTGGCGCGGACTGGCGGCCGGCGTGCTCGAGGCGACCGTACAAGCGCTCGCGGTACCGCCCGCGGACCTGCGCGCCTGGCTCGGACCGGCGATCGGACCTGCAAATTTCGAGGTTGGCGACGACGTACGCTCGGCCTTTCTCGTGAATGACCAGGCAGCGGCGGCCGCGTTTCGCCCGGGCCGGGGCGACCGCTGGTGGTGTGATCTTGCGATGCTCGCGCGCCAGCGTCTCGAAGCCTGCGGTGTGACTGCCATCACCGCCGACGGTTCGTGCACCTATGCCGAGCGCGAACGCTTCTTCTCCCATCGCCGCGACGGCCGTTGCGGCCGGATGGCTGCACTCATCTGGAAGGATCAGCCCTGAGCACGCTCGCGATCATCGTCCTTGCCACCGCACTCAGCGGCCTCGTGAGCGCCGCCGGCGCCGGCGCGGTGCTGCTGCTGCCGGACGAGGTCCGCCGGCGCAGCCTGCCGTACCTCGTCAGTTACGCCACCGGTGCACTGCTCGGCGCCGCGCTGCTGGCGCTGCTGCCGCACGCGATCGAAGGCGTGGGGTTGGAATCGACTCACGCCATCGGCATTGCGCTCGTGGCGGGCCTGCTCGTGTTCTTCGTGCTCGAGAAGCTGGTCCTGTGGCGGCATTGCCATGGCGACGAGTGGGAGGCGCACACCGGACATCTACACGGGCACGCCCACGACTACGCCGCGCACCGCGACCGCTCCGCCGCCTGGCTCGTGCTCGCCGGCGACACCCTGCACAATGCCCTCGATGGCGTGCTGGTCGCGGCGGCCTTCATGACCGACATCAGCCTCGGCATCGTCACGGCGCTCGCGGTGGCCGCCCACGAGATCCCGCAGGAAGTCGGCGATTTCGCTGTGCTGCTGAATGCGGGCTGGTCGCGCGGTCGCGCCCTGTGGTTCAACCTGGCCACCAGCCTCGCGGCGGTGCTCGGTGGCGTGCTGGCGTATTTCGCCCTGCAACCGGTGCTGGGGGCGCTGCCCTATGTACTGGCGGTGGCCGCGGCAGGCCTCCTGTACGTGGCGGTCGCCGACCTGATCCCGGGCCTCCATCGCAGGTTCGATGCCCGTGCCAGTGTCCTGCAGGTAGCGCTGATCGTGGCCGGGGTATTGACCATCGTGTTCGTGGAGATGTCTGCGCATTGACCCCCCGCGCCCCATTTTCGGGGGCCGAGGGGGTTGAAGTTCATCGCATCGCCCCGATAAGGAGCCTTCATGCGCATGGACAAACTCACCAGCAAGTTCCAGTCGGCCCTGGCCGATGCCCAGTCGGTCGCGCTCGGCGCGGACAACCAGATCCTGGAGCCGGCCCACGTGCTGCAGGCCCTGCTCGACCAGCAGGGCGGCACGGTGCGGCCGCTGCTCGTCAAGGCCGGCGCCAACGTCGCGCGCCTGCGCACCGACGTCGCGGCCGCGATCGACCGGCTGCCGAAGGTCGAGGGCACGCCGGGCGAGATCCACGTCTCGAACGACCTCGGCCGCCTGCTCAACGTGACCGACAAGCTCGCGCAGAAGCGCGGCGACCAGTACATCGCGAGCGAGCTGTTCGTGCTTGCCGCCTTCGAGGACCGGGCCACGCTCGCGCGGCTGCTGAAGGACGCGGGCGCGGCCAAGGCCGCCGTCGAGAAGGCGATCGACGAGGTGCGCGGCGGCGAATCGGTGGCCGATCCCGGCGCCGAGGAAAGCCGCCAGGCCCTCGAGAAATACACCATCGACCTGACCGAGCGCGCGTCGAGCGGCAAGCTCGATCCCGTGATCGGCCGCGACGACGAGATCCGTCGCACGATCCAGGTCCTGCAGCGTCGCACCAAGAACAATCCGGTGCTGATCGGCGAGCCCGGTGTCGGCAAGACCGCGATCGTCGAGGGCCTCGCCCAGCGCATCATCAACGGCGAGGTGCCCGAGGGCCTGAGGGGCAAGCGCATCCTCGCGCTCGACATGGGCGCACTGATCGCTGGCGCGAAGTTCCGCGGCGAATTCGAGGAGCGCCTGAAGGCGGTGCTCAACGACCTGTCGAAGCAGGAAGGCCAGGTCATCCTCTTCATCGACGAGCTGCACACCATGGTCGGCGCCGGCAAAGCCGAGGGCGCCATGGACGCCGGCAACATGCTGAAGCCCGCGCTCGCACGCGGCGAGCTGCATTGCGTCGGTGCGACCACGCTCGACGAATATCGCAAGTACGTCGAAAAGGACGCCGCGCTCGAGCGGCGCTTCCAGAAGGTGCTGGTCGATGAACCCTCGGTCGAGGACACGATCGCGATCCTGCGTGGACTGCAGGAACGCTACGAAGTGCACCACGGCGTCGACATCACCGATCCGGCGATCGTCGCGGCCGCGACGCTTTCGCACCGCTACATCGCCGACCGCCAGCTGCCCGACAAGGCGATCGACCTGATCGACGAGGCCGCCGCGCGCATCCGCATGGAGATCGACTCCAAGCCCGAGGCGCTCGACAAGCTCGAGCGGCGCATCATCCAGTTCAAGATCGAGCAGGAGGCGCTCAGGCACGAGGAGGACGAGGCCTCGAAGCGGCGCCTGAAGGCGCTCGAGGAGTCGCTCACGGCACTCGAGAAGGAGTACGCCGATCTCGAGGAGATCTGGAAGAGCGAGAAGGCGGCCCTGCAGGGCGCCAACGCGATCCGCGAAGAACTCGAGAAAGTGAAGCTCGAGATGGAGGCGGCGCGCAGGAAGGGCGATCTCGGCGAAGTCGCCAAGCTGCAGTACGGCCGCGTGCCCGAGCTCGAGAAGAGGCTCACGCAGGCACAGGCCGCCGAGCAGCAGGAAACCCAGCTCGTGCGCAACAAGGTCACCGACGAGGAGATCGCGGAAGTGGTCTCCAAGTGGACCGGTATCCCGGTCTCGAAGATGCTCGAGGGCGAGAAGGAGAAGCTGCTGCGCATGGAAGAGGCGCTGACGCGGCGCGTGGTCGGCCAGGAGGAGGCCGTGCGCATCGTGTCGAACGCGATCCGCCGCTCGCGCGCCGGGCTCGCCGATCCGCGCCGCCCGAACGGCTCGTTCCTGTTCCTCGGCCCGACCGGTGTCGGCAAGACCGAGCTGTGCAAGGCGCTCGCCGAGTTCCTCTTCGATACCGAGGAGGCCATGGTGCGCATCGACATGTCCGAGTTCATGGAGAAGCACTCCGTGGCGCGGCTGATCGGCGCGCCGCCGGGCTATGTCGGTTATGAAGAGGGCGGCTACCTCACCGAGGCGGTGCGCCGGCGTCCGTACGCGGTGATCCTGCTCGATGAAGTCGAGAAGGCGCACCCCGACGTCTTCAACGTACTGCTGCAGGTGCTCGACGACGGTCGCCTGACCGACGGCCAGGGCCGCACGGTCGATTTCCGCAACACCGTCGTGATCATGACCTCGAACCTCGGTTCGAACGTGATCCAGGAGCTCGCGGGCGAGGGCAACTACACGCGCATGAAGAGCGCGGTTCTCGAGATCGTGCAGCAGCAGTTCCGGCCCGAGTTCATCAACCGCATCGACGACATCTGCGTGTTCCGGCCGCTCGGTACCGCGGAGATCCGCCGCATCGTCGACATCCAGCTCGTGTATCTGAAGCACCGGCTGGCCGAGCGCAACATCGAGCTGACGCTCGACGAGGCCGCGCGCGACCTGATCGGCGAGGCGGGCTTCGACCCGGTGTACGGCGCGCGCCCGCTGAAGCGCGCGATCCAGCAGCAGATCGAGAATCCGCTCGCGCAGGCACTGTTGTCGGGGCAGTTCGGGCCCGGCGATCGCATCCGCGCGACACTGCACGAGGGCCGGATCGGCTTCGAGAAGAGCCTCTGATCCGCGGCGCAAATTCCCCTTAGAATCGGCTGCTGGAGGAGCAATGCCGTTCTACGAGTATCAATGTTCGAGCTGTGGCCACCTGCTCGAGGCCATGCAGAAGATCACCGACGCGCCGCTGCGCAAGTGCCCCGAATGCGGCAAGTCGACCCTCAAGAAGCTGCTGTCCGCGCCGGTGTTCCGGCTGAAGGGCAGCGGCTGGTACGAGACCGACTTCAAGTCCGACAAGGAACAGAAGCGCAATCTCGTCGACGAGCGCAAGGACGAAGAAACGAAGGAAGCGCCGAAGACCGAGGCGAAGGAGGAGCCCAAGGCCGACGCCAAGACCGAGCCCAAGGCCGAGCCCAAGGCCGAGCCGAAGGCGGAATCCAGAGCCAAGCCCAAGCCGAAGCCCAAGGCAAAGCCGAAGGCCGGGTCCAGGGCGAAGGTGGTCCGCAAGGGACGCCGGTAATCGTGTTCGACCCCCGCCGCATCGCGTCGCTGGCCACCGCGGAGGCCGCGCGCTTCGCGACGGAGCACCAGGTCTCGGCGGGGCACGCCTCGCGTCTCGGAGCGCACTGGCTGGGGGGCGTGCCGATGCACTGGATGCGGGACTGGGGTACGCCGTTTCCGCTGGTGCTGCGGGAGGCGCAAGGCGCGCGCGTCCTCGATGTCGATGGGCGCGACTACATCGATTTCTGCCTGGGCGACACCGGCGCGATGTTCGGCCATTCGCCCCCGGCCGTGGCGCGGGCCGTCGCCGGGCAATCCGCGCGCGGCCTGACGGCGATGCTGGTCGACGAGCGCGCGGCCGAGGTCGGCGAGGGGCTCGCGCGCCTGTTCCGGCTGCCGTACTGGCAGCTCACGCAGACCGCGACCGATGCGAATCGCGCGGCGCTGCGCTGGGCGCGCGCAATGACGGGGCGGCCGAAGACGCTGGTCTTCAAGGGCTGCTATCACGGCACCGTGGACGAGGTGATGCTGCGCGCCGGCAGCGTCGGCGCGCCGTTCAATGCGCAGGCCACCGCGATCGCAGTCGAGTTCGACGACCTCGATGCCGTCGAAGCCGCGCTCGCGACCGGCGACGTGGCGGCCCTGCTGTACGAACCGGTGATGACCAATACCGGGATGGTGTTGCCGCAGCCGGGGCTGCACGCAGCGCTGCGCGCGCTGACCCGCCGCCACGATGCGCTGCTGGTCGTCGACGAGACGCACACCCTGTCCTCGGGCCCCGGCGGCTACACGCGTGCGCACGGGCTCGAACCCGACATGCTCGTCTGTGGCAAGGCGCTCGCCGGCGGCGTGCCCTGCGCGGTCTATGGCTTCACGGCCGACGTCGAGGCGCGCATGCGCGGCGTGCTGGCCGCGCGCCATGAGGCGCACGGCCACACCGGCATGGGCACCACTCTGGCCGCCAATCCGCTGGCGCTGGCGGCGCTCGCCGCGGCGCTCGAAGGCCTGCACACCACGGCGACCTACGCACCGATGCTCGCCGGGGCGGAGCGGCTCGAGACCGCGTTGCGCGCGCTGCTCGCGCGCCACCGCCTCGACTGGCACGTGGTGCGGGTCGGCGCGCGGCTCGAGATCGGCTACGGCGAGCCGGCGCGCAACGGCACGCAGGCAGCCGCCGCGATGCGGCCCGAACTCGAACATGCGCTGCACCTCTACCTGCTGAACCGCGGCGTGCTGCTCACGCCGTTCCACAACATGATGCTCGTTTCGCCGGTGACCACGGGCGCCGACATCGACCGGCTCGTGGCGACGCTCGATATCTGTCTCGGGGAACTGGTGTGAGCGGGGCCGCCGGCATCGACGAGCTGCGGCGGTTTCGCGCCGCGCATCCCGGCATCGATGCCGTGCAACTCTTCATCACCGATGCGAGCGGCGTGGCGCGCGGCAAGTGTGTGCGCGCAAGCGAACTCGAGGCGATATTCCGTGACGGCCGGCGCGTCGCCGGTTCGATCCTGGGCCTCGACATCACCGGCGAGGATGTGGACGCCACCGGCCTCGTATGGGAGGTCGGAGACGCCGACGGACTCTGCCGGCCGGTGCCGGGCACGCTGCTGCCCTCGCCGTGGATCCAGCCGCCGACGGGCCAGCTGATGCTGACGATGCACGATGGAACGGGGGCGCCGGCCGCGAGCGATCCGCGCCATGCGCTCGCGGGCGCGGTCGCGCGCCTCGAGGCGCGCGGCTGCACACCGGTCGTGGCCTGCGAACTCGAGTTCTACCTGCTGCGCGAAGCGCGCGGGCGCCTCGAGCCTGCCGGCGGGCGGCGGTTCGGCGAGCGCGCGCCGATAGGCTCGTACAGCCTCACGAGGCTGGATGATCTCGCGCCGTTGTTCGCCGACGTGTACTCGGCCGCGAAGGCGCAGGGCCTGCCGGCCGAGACGCTCATGGCCGAATACGCGCCGGGCCAGTTCGAGATCACGCTGCATCACCGCGCCGACGCGCTGCGCGCGGTCGACGAGGCGATCCTCTTCAAGCGGCTGCTGCGCGGGGTGGCGCAGCGGCACGGCTGCATTGCGACCTTCATGGCGAAACCCTTCGCCGAGCGCGCCGGCAGCGGCCTGCACGTGCACGTGAGCCTCGCGGGCGGGCGCGGCGACAATCTGTTCGCGGCGGACGATCCCGCCGGCACGCCGCTGCTGCGCCAGGCGATCGGCGGCCTCGCAGCGACTGCGGCCGAGAGCTTCCTCGTCTTTGCGCCGAACGCGAATTCCTATCGCCGCCATCGCAGCCTCAGCTACGCGCCGGTGGCACCCACGTGGGGCATCAACAATCGCACCGTGGCGCTGCGGGTGCCGGCCGGGCCGCCGACATCACGCCACGTCGAGCACCGCATCGCGGGCGCCGATGCGAACCTGTACCTGGCCGTGGCCGCTGTGCTCGCGGGCGTCGAGACGGGGATCGCCCAGCGGATCGATCCGGGCGCGCCGCTCGAGGGCAACGCCTACGCGCAGCCGCGCCCGCGGGTGTTTCCGGCCACCTGGCACGAGGCGATCGAGCGCGCCGCGGCGTCGGAATTCCTGCGCGACGCCCTCGGCGAGGGCTTCCTGAAGGTGTTCCTTGCGGTCAAGCGCCAGGAATGCGAGCGCTTCGCGGCGGAGGTGACGCCGCTCGACTACGCCTGGTACCTGCGCGACGGCTGATCGCGCTCAGCGCGCGCCGAGTTCCACCTTTACGCTCTCGAGGGCCTCGCCGCGCCGGTACTCGACCGTGACCAGTGCGCCGACCTCGAGCGTCTTCAGCACGTTCGAGTAGGCCTGCATGTCGTCGATCGGCTGGCCGGCGAGCGTGAGCAGCACGTCGCCCGGCTGCAGCGCAGCCTTCGCGGCCGGTGAGTCGGGCACGATGCCCTCGGCGCGCACGCCTCGGCCCGTGTATGCGAAGTCGGGCACGATGCCGAGCGAGGCGCGGCGCTCGCGCGGCGTGCCGGCCGGCGGCTGCACGGGTGCGGCCGCCGTGGCGCTGATCGTCGCGGTCAGCGGCTCGGGGCGCGCGGCAAGATACTCGATCGCTTCCTTCGCCACGGTCGCGACCTTCACCATGCCGGCGACGTCGACCTTGTCGAGCGTGTCGGTGGGCTTGTGGTAGTCGAGGCTCGCCCCCGCGAAGAGTTGCACGCCGGGAATGCCGCGCTCGATGAACGCCTGCTGGTCCGAGGACTGGCCGGCGCCTTCGATGTTCTGGATCGCGATGCCGGTCGTGAAGCCGACGCCGCGGAAGATGGGCGGCCACTCGCTCGCGGTGCCGGTGGCGATCACGCGCACCGGGCCGCTGCCGAGCCGGCCAACGGTGTCGAGGTTCACGTTCGCGCGGATGCCGGCGAGTGGCACCGGGGTCGGGTGCGCGGCGTACCAGCGTGAGCCGAGAAGCCCCGATTCCTCGCCGGAGAAAGCCGCGAACACGATCGTGCGCGGCGGTGCGGCCTGCGAGGCGAGGGCGCGCGCGAGTTCGATCAGCACGGCCACGCCGCTCGCATTGTCGTCCGCGCCCGGATGATTCGGGCCGAGATGGTCATAGTGCGCCGAGACCACGATCGCCTGGCCGGCAAAGGCCGGGTTCGCACCCGCCAGCACACCGATGACATTCGCCGACTCGGCAAAGGCCTGCAGCCAGCCGCCCTCATCGCCGCCCGGGGCGAGTCCGGCCTCGGTGAACGCCTTGACGATGTACTCGGCCGCTTCCTCGAGGCCCCGCGTGCCGAGGCCGCGGCCGTCGCGCTCCGGCGCCGCAAGGTAGGCGACGTGCGCTGCCAATTTCTGCGCGTTGAAGACGGGCGGCAGCGTGGCGAGGGGTGCGCGCGACGGATGCGCCAGCGGCGCGAGCGGCGTCTGCGCGCTGCGCAGATCGATGCGCAGCGGCGAATCGACGGCGCTCCATTCCCCCTTCACGGTGTTTTTCGGCTCGTCGCCCTCGAACACGAGGTAGGAGTACTTGCCGTAGTGCGGCAGCTTGCCGGCCAGGCCCGGCGCGGCCACCGCGCTGCCGAGCGCGATGAAGCCAACCGCCTTCGCGGGGTTGCCCGGATGGCGCTGTACGAAGGTGACGTTGACATCCTCCCGCGCGAGCGCAGGCTCGACCTCGGCGGCCGCCTTCAGCAGTTGCGCCGCATAACGGTTCTCGCGCCCGAAGATCCATGCCGCGCGATCGGCGGGCAGCTCGTCGACTTCGGTATCGAGCCGCACCTCGACCTGCTGCGCCGGGCTGACCCAGCGCGCCAGCATGTCGCGGTAGAGCTGCTGGTCGGCCTTGCCGGCGCGCGCCGGAAGTACCGCGAGCACCGCGGTGTCGCCGAACACCTGGCCGATCGACGGCGCGGTCTCGCGCGGGTCGAGCAGGCGGAACACGTCGAATTCGGGATCGAGCTCGAGCAGCTGCGGCTCGGCTTCGAGCGCGATGCTGAACGGCGTCGCGGCGCCCTGCAGGCGCACGACCTGGGTCGTGTAGCCGTTCGCGGTGCGCACCGAGACCGGCACTTCGATGTCGAGCAGGCCGGTGCGCTGGACCTGGCGGATCACGCCGCGCACGCCGTTGCCGTCCGCGCGCACGTCCTCGAGCCGCAGGTCGGCGGCGCCCGCACGATCGACCCACTGCGTGAAGAAGGTCGCGAGATCGACACCGCCCGCTTTCTCGAATTCATGCCTGACGTCGGTGAAGCTCGCGCGCTGTCCGCGCTGGTTGCGATACAGGCTCTGCAGCGCCTTCCTGAATGCATCGTCGCCGAGCTGGCGGCGCAGCATGTGAAAGCCCATCAGCGTCTTGCCGTAGCCGACCGCCTCGGTGGCCGCGCTGTGGCGCGAACGGAATTCGTTCAGCGGGAAGTCGTGCGCATCCTTCACGTAGTCGCGATAGCGCTTGAGCGTGTCGCGGCGGTATTCCGCGCCCTGACCCAGTTGTTCCTTGAACAGGTGGTCGGCCATGTAGGCAGTGAGGCCCTCGCACCAGTTGCCGGTGGCGTAGTCGACGAAGACCGAGTTGCCCCACCAGTTGTGCAGGATCTCGTGCGGATAGGACGACGTGAGAATGAACGGGAAGCGGATGATCTGCGGGCCGAGCAGCGTGAACGAGGGCATGCCGTAGCCCGTTTCCCAGAAGTTCTCCACGAGCGCGAACTTCGAGTAGGGGTAGGGGCCGATCAGCTGGCGGTACATTTCGAGATCGCGCGCCGTGGCGTCGAGGTACTTGCGGGCGAGGGCCTCGTCCGGCGTGCGCAGAAACACCTGTGCCTCGACCGCACCCACGCTTTCCGCGTAGCGCGTCAGCGGGCCGCCGACCAGCGGCAGTTCGTCGACCGGCGCCGGGTCGACAGTGATCAGATGCCAGCCCTCGGGCGCCGTGGCGTGCACCGTGGGCACGAACAGGGTGTCGCCGAGGTAGGGGTACCAGAGCGAGCTGCCGGCGAGATACACGCCTTTCGCACCGATCACGCCGGCGGTTTCACTGAAGCCGCGCGCGTATTCCTCCTCGGGCGTGTCGAAGCCGAAATCGACCGCGCCGGCATAGCTGAGCCGCAGGACCGGCGAGTCCTTTGGCAACGTGACGCGGTAGCGCGCCGCTCGGCCGGACTTCTCGAGCGCGGCGCTCGAGCCGTTGATGCCGGTGAACCCGCCCGTGTCGCCTGCGGGCAGGCGCTCGATCGCGGGCGTCGAGGCGGTGATTGCAAGTGGCGCCGCGAGCAGGAACTCGACGTCGCGGCCCGCGTACTGCGCGGGAAAACCGAGCGTGGCATCGACCGCGAGGTGATGCGTGTCCGGTTCGATGCGCACCTCGAGCGTGTACTGCGGCAGTTCGGCCGCGTCGGCCAGCTCCGCAGCGAGTGGGGCATCAGCGCCAGCGGCGCCCATGGCAAAGACGGCGAGTGCGAGTGCACCCGCCCGGATCGGCAGCATGTTTTTCATTTTGTGGGTGTCGGTCGTCGGAAAACGAGGTCGAGTGTCAGCGGCTCACCGTCGCGGCGAATGGCGAGGGCGATGTCATCGCCCCAGGCGTATTCGCCGGTGGCGCGCTGCAGATCGGTCGTGTTGGCGATGGGTGTGTCGCCGAGGCTCACCAGCACATCGCCCACCTTGACGCCGGCCTGCGCCGCACTGCCGTCCTTGTCGACCTGGATGACCTTCGAGGGTTCCTTGCCGATCCGGCCGGCGAGCGAGACACCGAGCACGGGCAGGCCAGGGCCGTCGCGGCCCGGCACGCCCCAGATGAAATCGGCGTAGGAAGCGCGTACGGAGCCGACAGGCCCCGAATCCTTGTCGCGCACCGCCACCGGAATCAGCGAACGGATCTCGCCGTCGTAGTTTGCCGCGAGCTGGCGGACGCCGCCGAGGTTGTAGGCGACGTGGCCCGAGCCGATCAGCACCACCATGATCGCGTTCTTGCCGCCGTGCTGCTCGAGCGCCTGTGCGGCGTTCCAGCCCATCGACGCATCCCAGGTGACCTGGGCGCGATACAGCGAATCGAGCGCGGCCTCGGACATCTGCGAGTGCAGGGCATCGTCATCCGCGAAGTAGGCGCGAAACAGCCGCCGGTGCTCGGCGTTCGTCAGGTCGATCTTCGGCGGCAGGTGCCTGCGCGCTTCGGGGTCGAGCGCCTCGAAGCCCTTCTCGCGCGCGAGGTTGACCGCCGCACGCGGCAGGTTCACGCCGTACATGCGCAGGCCCTGCTCGCGGGCATAGTCGAAAATTTCGCGGTAGTAGCCCCAGTGGTGCGACCAGTAGACGTACCAGCCGGACAGGTCGACGAAGCCGCGCTCCGTGAGCTTGCCGTCGATCCACTGGTCGAGCGGGGCCTGCTGGTCGTAGGGGTACATCTCGAGGCCGATCAGGACCTCGCGGCCGGATTCGCGCAGCGCCTTGAGGGTGGCGAGCTGCACGTCGTGGAATTCAGGAGTGGTGTGCTCTTCGCCGATGAAGAGCACGCGGGTGGTGGCCAGGCGGCGGGCGAGTTCCGCCGGCGTGATCAGCTCGCCGGTGCGGGTGTCGGTGATGCCGTCCAGCGTGACCCCGACCACCCGGGCGGCGCGGCTTGCGTCGCCGATCGGGAGGTCGAGGATATTCTCGCCGGCCGCCGCCGGCATGCTGGCGAGGAGCCAGCATGCGGCGACGACGAGGGGTCTCAGAATTTCATGCGCCATGTGAGTCCATAGGTGGTGAGGCGTGGATGGCTGATCGTGTAGCGGAGCGGAAAGAAGGTCCCGCCGCCCGTCGTGCCGTCCGGCAGCGTGTTGGTGAAGTACACATCGCGGAAGGCGCCGGTCGGGGCATCTTCGTCCGTCAGATTGCGGCCCCACAGCTCGAGCGACCAGCGGTCGGCGCGCAGGCCGATCGAGGCATTCACCAGCAGCGACTCGGGCAGGATGGCCTGGTTGGACGAATCCGCGAACTGCTCGCCGCGATACGAGGCGTCAGTGCGGAAGAACCAGTTGACATCGCCGCGCGCCACTGCGCTGTAGCCCGCGCCCACGTTCCACTGCCATTCGGACTGGCGCAGGATCTGGTTGCCCGATACGTCGCCGTCCGGCGCGAAGCTGGGGAACTGGACGAAGGATTCGATCTTGGCGTCGTCGTACTGGCCATCGATGTAAGCCAGGCCGAGGTTCAGGTCGAGGCCGGCGACCGGGTGGGCGGTGATGGCCAGCTCTGCGCCCTTGATCGAGGCGTCACCGCCGTTGATGCTGAACGCGGTCGGAATCAGCAGGTCGCGGCCGTCGATCGACTCGAGGACCTGCGGGATCACGATCTCGGACCAGTCCATGTAATAGAGGTCGACCTCGAGGCTCAGGCGGCGGTCGAGGAACTCGCTCTTCATGCCGAGTTCGTAGCTGAGCAGGTCTTCCGGATCGAAGCCGACCACCACCGCCTCCGAGACGCTGGGAGCGTCCTGGAATTCGACGCTCGCGGAGTCGGAGCCACCGCCCTTTTCGGCATGCGCGACGGCACCGTAGAAGGTGAGGCTGTCGTGCGGCTGGTAGCGCAGGTTGGTTCGCCAGTTGACGAGTTCGGATTTCACCTTGCGCGAGCTGACCGGGGTGTT
>DAOQXO010000057.1:0-16005 GCA_035342635.1 Steroidobacteraceae bacterium | reverse complement strand
CGACGAGTACTACCTCGCCGCCTTCCTCGTCGGCGCCTATCAGGAGACCCTCGGCGACCTGCACAACCTGTTCGGCGACACGCATGTGGTGCACATCCGCCAGCATGACGAGGGCGGCTGGACGATCGACGAGGTGGTCAAGGGCGACACCGCCAACAAGGTCCTCGAGTACATGGAGTACGACGTCGAGGAGCTCTACCCGGCGTTGTCGCGGGACTGCGAGCGCGCGATCCGCGCCGGGCGCATGACGATCCCCGAGAGCCAGGCGCTGAAGCGCTTCTACGAACGCGAACTGAACGGCTACGCCTACCTCGAACCCGCCTGAGCCCGCCCCCGAGCCCAGCGCGAGCAGCCGCGCCGGCGATCGTCCTGTGGTCATGCCGCGCCGCCGGGCAGTGCCGGCTGGGCAATGCGCCCGCCCCGCGGCTACGATGCACCGGCCACCACCACACCGAGGGCTTCATCGATGCGCCACGCCGCGACCGTCCCCACACGACTGCTGCTTGCGGCCGGGCTGCTCGCAGTCACCGCCAGCGCCCACGCCGGCAGTATCGATCTCGCGACGCCCGAGGGCGCGAACCTCGCCATGCGCAAGGTGCAATGTTCCCTGAAGGACAACGAGCCGGTCACCTACTACTGGAACGGCGACGTGTACAGCCGCGTCGAGGGCGAGCCCGATCGCAAGCTGTTCCATTTCGAGGCCATGAACATCCGCACCTGCGTCACGGTGAACGATGCGGAAAAGGGCGCCGGCTGGCGGCTCGTCTCGCGCGAGCTGCTGCTGTACATGGACCCGAAGACCGGTGAGGTGCTGGACACCTGGCAGAATCCCTGGACTGGCAAGTCGGTCAAGGTACTGCATATCGACAACGATCCGGTGAACCAGCCGCCGATGTTCCCCGTGGGCCGCGACGGCAAGCCGGTGACCTGGCCCGCGCGCTCGCTCGGCGACAACTGGTGGCTCACCCTCACGATCCCGCTCTTCTACAACAATCCGCTCGGCGGGCCGTACCAGCCCTACGTCGGCGGCATGTACCACGCGACCGAGATGTTCAACTTCATGGGCGATATCTCCGACCTCGTGGACGACGCGCGCGATACCGCGGCGGTGCGGGTCGGCTGGGTGCGCCAGTCGGGCTGGCTGCCGTGGATGGAAATGGGCGGCCGGCCGGGCCTCGTTTATTTCCACGCCGCCGGGCGCAAGATCGAGCGCTTCGCCGACCTGCCGCACCTGCTGCAGCACGAGATCGAGACGAATTATCCGAAGTACAAATCGCCGCCGCCGGGCGATGACACGCGCCCGAACGAGACCAGCTGGACGTATTTCATGAAGAAGGTGCCGCCGCCGGCCCCTCCCGCCCGTCATTGATGCGCGCCGGGGCCGGCCCGCCCGGCCCCGGTTTGCCTGGCCGCGGAGGCGGGGTTAGCATCGATCCGTCGGCCTTTTCGGACGGGATGACGGGATGACGACGATCTACGTTGGGAACCTGCCTTTTACTGCGACTGAACAGGATGTTCGCGTGCTCTTCGAAGCGCACGGCACCGTCGAGTCGGTCAAGCTGATCAACGATCGCGAAACGGGCCGCCCGCGCGGGTTCGGCTTCGTCGAGATGCCCGAGGGCGATGCCCGGGAGGCGATCCAGGCGATGAACGGCCGCGAGATGAACGGCCGGACGCTGCGCGTCAACGAAGCGCAGGAGCGCCCGCAGCGGCCGCGGTCCAACGGCGGGCCGTACCGCCGCTGACCCCACAGGATCTCGCCCCCGCCCGGACTTTACCTCCCGTTGCTTGCGGGCTACGGTAGGGCCTCCAATACAGGGGGATTTCCGATGGCTCACGGGATCAGGTCGATGATGGTCGCGATGGCAGGCGTCCTCGCGCTGGCCGCTTGCGCAACGACGACGAGCACTCGCAGCAGCACCGCGGCCGCGCTCGACCGCATCCTCGCGGGCGATCATCGCAGCGCGGAGAACCGTGCGCGCGATGTCTACCGCCATCCGCGGGAGACCCTGCTGTTCTTCGGCATCCGCCCCGAACAGACCGTGGTCGAGATCTGGCCGGGCGGCGGCTGGTACACGGAAGTGATCGCCCCGCTGGTCGAAGGCAAGGGCAAGTACTACGCCGCCCACACGCCTCCGAATCCGGGCAGCGCGGGCGTCACCCGCTCGCTCAAGGCCTATGCCGACAAGCTCGCGGCCCGTCCGGAGCTGTACGGCAGCGCGACCGTCACCGCGCTCGGCCCCGGCGTCGGTGAGATCGCGCCGCCCGGCAGCGCCGACCTGGTCGTGAGTTTCCGCAATATCCACAACTGGATGGCCGCCGGCTTCGCGCCCGAGGCTTTCGCGGCGATGTACAAGGCGCTGAAGCCGGGCGGCGTGCTCGGCATCGTCGAACATCGCGGCAATCCCGCGGTCCCGCAGGATCCGAAAGCGGCGAACGGTTACGTCAACGAGGACTATGCGATCCGCATGATCGAGGCGGCGGGCTTCCGGCTCGTGGCGAAGTCCGAAGTGAACGCGAACCCGAAGGACACCAAGGATTACGCCAAGGGCGTGTGGACGCTGCCGCCGCGATTCGCCGCCGGCGATGAGAACCGCGAAAAGTACGCGGCGATCGGCGAGAGCGACCGCTTCACACTGAAGTTCATCAAGCCTTCGGGAAATTAGGCGCGCTGGCGCCGCCGCAGGGCGGCGCTCACCACATGCTCTTGACGCGCTCGACTGCGTCGAGCGTCGTCTGGCCGGCCGCACCGAGCGAGGGCTCGCCGAGGTTCGAGCCCTGGAAGGTGGTCGCCTCGAGGGTCTTCAGCACCTTCTCGGTCAGGAAGCGGCTGCGCCCGCCGTATACGTGCGCGTCGCCCTGCTTCGGCTGGTGGGTCAGCGGGAACTTGAGCGGCTGCACGAGCATCAGGTCGTCCTTGGCGCGGGTCATGGCCACGTACAGTAGCCGCCGCTCCTCTTCGATTGTCTCGGCGCGCCCGGTGGCGAATTCCGACGGAAAGCTGCCGTCGACGACATTCAGCACATAGACCGTGTCCCATTCCATGCCCTTGGCCGAATGCACGGTCGAGAGCACCAGGTAGTCCTCGTCTAGCAGCGGCTGCCCGGCGAGATCGCCGCTCGCCTGCGGCGGATCGAGTGTGAGTTCGGTGATGAATCGCTCGCGCGACGGGTACTGGCCCGCGAGCAGTTCGAGCTGGTCGAGATCGCCGATGCGCGTGTGCACGTGCTCATAGAGGCGCTCGAGGTGTGGCCGGTACCAGTTGCGCACCTGGTTCACCTGCCCCGTCCACGGCTGCTGCGGATCGGCGAGCGTGACGAGCAGGTCGACCAGCTTGCGCCAGTCGACGGCGCTGTCGGCGGGCGGCTCGAAACTGCGCAGCGACTCGAAGCTGCCACCCTGCTGCAACAGGTGGTCCAGCGCGCGGCGCGCGTTCGCGGGCCCCATTCCCTTCAGCAACTGCAGCACGCGAAAGCCCGCCATCGCATTGCGCGGATTGTCGATCCACCGCAGGATCCCGAGCAGGTCCTTGACGTGCGCAGCCTCGAGGAATTTGAGGCCGCCGTACTTGATGAACGGGATCTTGCGCTTCGAGAGTTGCACTTCGAGCAGGTCGCTGTGGCTCGAGGAGCGAAACAGCACCGCCTGGCGCCTGAGCGGCACGTTCGCTTCGCGCGCCTTGAGCACCTGCGTGCAGACATACTCGGCCTGCGTCGGCAGGTCCTCCACGGTGACGAGGCGCGGGCGCGAGCCGCTGCCGCGCAGCGACAGCAGGTGCTTGCGGAACTGCCTCGGCGCCTCCGCCATCAGCGCGTTCGACACGTCGAGTACGGCCTGCGTCGAGCGGTAGTTCTGCGCGAGCGCGACGATTTCCGCGCGCGGCTGGAAATGCTCCGGGAACTCGAGGATGTTCTCGACGGTGGCGGCGCGGAACGAATAGATGGCCTGCGCATCGTCACCGACGACCGTGAGGCCGTTGCCGTCCGGGCACAGGCCGTAGAGGATCTCCGCCTGCAGCCGGTTCGTGTCCTGGTACTCGTCGACGAGCACGTGGTCGAAGTGGGTCGCCACGTGCTGCGCGAGCTTCGGCTCGCTCATCAGGATATGCCAGTAGAGCAGAAGGTCGTCGTAATCGAGGATCGCGAACTTCTGCTTGCGCTCGACATAGGTGCGAAACAGTTTCGTCAGCTCGTCTGCCCACTGCCCGCACCAGGGAAACTGCCGCTCGAGCGAGTCCTCGAGCGACAACTGCGTGTTGACCCGATAGGAGTAGATCGCAAGGCAGGTGTCCTTGCGCGGGAAGCGCTGCTCCTTCGAGGCGAAGCCGAGTTCCTGGCGGATGCCGTCGATCAGGTCGGCCGAATCCGCCCGGTCGATGACCGAGAACTGCGGGTCGAGCCCGAGATGGCGCGCATAGTGGCGCAGCAGGCGGTTGCCGACCGAATGAAAGGTGCCGGCCCAGCCGAGGCGCTGCAGGATCGTCTGGCTGACGCCGCCGATCACGTCGTTCAGTGCGGCCTTGGCGACTTCGTGGGCGCGGCGGCGCATCTCGAGCGCCGCGCGACGCGTGAAGGTCAGCATCAGGATGCGCGCCGGGTCGACCCCGTGCATCGCGAGGTGCGCGACGCGATGAGCGAGCGTGCTGGTCTTGCCGGTGCCGGCGCCGGCGATGATCAGCAACGGCCCGGACCTGTAGCCCTGCGACTCCGCCGGCTCGCCGTAGGTCACGGCCTTGCGCTGGGCAACGTTCAGCTTGGCGAGATGCGCGGTCGTCGACATGATCGCGCAATATACTTTCCGCGGCGCTGGTTGTCCCGCCCCGCCGTTTGCCTGATCATGCGTGCATGGCTCAGGAGTCCATCGGCATCGGCGGCGTGGCGATCCGCTTCGCGCTCGCGCTGGCGCTCGTGCTGCTCAGCTACAACCCGGGCGGCGTTTCCTACTATCACTGGGTGGCGGGCGATTTCCCGAACTTCGATGCCCTGCAAGGGCTCGCCGGCGTCGTGCTGCTGATCGGCTGGGTCGTGTTCCTCACGGCCACCGCGCGCTCGCTCGGCGCGATCGGCGTGCTGCTTTCCGTCGCCTTCTTCGCGGCGCTGGTCTGGGTCGCCGTGCAGTACGGCTGGTTCGAGGCGGCCCCGCGCACGCTGCTGTGGATCGGCCTCGCCGTCGCGGCGGCCGTGCTCGCGATCGGCATGTCCTGGTCGCACATCCGCCGCCGTCTGACCGGGCAGCTCGACGTGGATGAGGTCGACACGCGGTGAGCGTCGCCGCGCGCGACAGCAGCGGGCCCGATCGGTGCTGATTTCAAGCGAAACGAAATTCCGCGGTCGCATCGTGACCGCCAGTACCGAAGTGGTGGAGCTGCCGAACGGTCATCGCGTGACGCTCGACATCGTGCATCACCCGGGCGGTGCGGCGATCGTGGCGGTCGATGCAGCGCTGCGGGTGTGCGTGCTGCGCCAGTATCGACATGCGGCGGGCGGCTGGATATGGGAGCTTCCCGCCGGCAAGCTCGAGCCCGGCGAGCTGCCGCTTGCCACCGCGCAGCGCGAAATCGTCGAAGAGGCCGGCATCCTCGCCACCCGGTGGGATTCGCTCGGCACCATCCTCAGTTCGCCGGGTGTGCTCACCGAGCGGGTCCACCTGTTTCTCGCCACGGCGCTCGAGCCTGCCGCACAGGCCACCGAGTCCGGAGAGCTGCTGGAGGTGCACTGGCTGCCGATCGACGACGCCTGCCGCCGCGTGCTCGCCGGCGAATTCGCCGATGCCAAGACCTGCGTAGGCCTGCTGCGCGCAGCGGGACACCCCGCGCTCACCGCCCTGCGGACCGGGCGGGATGTGAACTGCGGACCGAGCGGGATGTGAACTGCAGACCGGGCGGGATGTGAACTGCGGCCGGGTTCCGACGCCCCGCGTTCGCTAGACTCCCGCCGATCGTGGCAGGAGATTCTGACAAACCGCCCAGCGGCGCGCGCCGCGTCGCCCAGGTCGTCCACGACGATCTCGGCAATGCCCGCGTCGAATGGCGGAAGGTCCCGGACGACCGCACCGGGAACTTCGCGCGCCCGACATTCACGATCGAGGGCGAAGGGCCCGACATGGGCGCCGATCCGTACGATCGCACCGTTCCGTCCGGCAGGCGCGATTCCCACGGCACCGGCACCACGCGCCGCGACCTGCGCAAACTCTCCGAGTGGATCAAGTTGAAGCGCGAGATGGAAGAGCGCAAACAGCGCGGCGAAGACGACGAGTAGCGCCTACGCGCAACGCTCGATGTGCGCCAGCTTGCGCGCCTCGGTGAGCCGGTAGAACCGGCGCAGTTCCGCCACCATATCCCTGAACGCCGCGTCCGCCGGATGCTTCAGCCTGTGCTCCATGCGCCGGCAGAAGCGCGCCGCGTAGGCGCTCGCGCGCCGGTAGAGCTGCGCACGCTGCGGCGGCAGCCGCGGATCGACCTGCGTGCACGAGAACAGGATACGGTGCAGCTCGCGCGGGAAGCGCTCCGGCGACTGGCTGCGCAGCAGCCAGAGCGTGGCGACATACTTGTCGACTTCGGCCTGCGTCTCGAGCTCCATGCGCGACACCTCGCGGTCGTGGCCGGCGTGGAACGCGAGATAGTGGAAGTGGCTCACGCCCTCGAGCGCGGTCCAGCAGTCGGCGAGGTTGCCGCCATCCAGGCGTTCGAGCGGGTCGGCGGCGGCCAGGCGTTCGAGCAGCTGCGCATCGAGGAACAGCGCGACCGCCATGTCGTCGCCGTCACGGGCCACCAGCAACTGTTCCTCGTTGGCCGCGGAACGCTCCGCGCCCGGCACGCATCCTGGATCAGTGACGAGGAAATCGTACACGTCGTGCGCGAGCGGCACATCGTAGATGGCGGCGAGCAGATCCTGCAGGGCGCGCAGCACCATGGCCGCTCCCGTCAATGCTGGAACGAGGAACGTGCGCCGGCCGCCGGCGACACGCCGAGTTTCGCCAGCAGGCGTTCGGCACGCCGGCTGCCGGTTTTGATCCACAGCTCGTAGAGTCGCAGGATGTCCCGATCGCTGTGCTGGTAGCCCGATTCGCTCACCTCGTTGAGCGCATCGACGAGCAGCTGGAACTTCGCGGCGAGCTCGCCGAACACCGGCCCGAGCGCGGGCCGCCCGCTCTGGCGGACCGCGTCCGAGAGCGTCCCGTAGGCGCGCCCGCCCATCGCGATGTGATAGTCGATGTCGACCAGCTTGCGCGCGAAGCCCTGCGCCATGAATCCCGCGACGAACAGCGACACGTCGCCGAGCCGCTGCAGGCCGGCGCAACGTTCACGGGCGCTGCCCGCTTCGAGCGCCTCGCCCAGCATGACGACCAGCGGCTTGATGCGCGGACCCTCCGGCGTCTGCTCGAACAGCGCCTCCGAACGTGCGAACAGCGTCAGCATGTTCACGACGTACTGCTCGGTCTCGCCGCCGACCTCGACGTGCTGTCGGGCGAGGGTCTCCCGCAGGGCTTCACGGAAGTACTCGCGCAGGCTGTGTACCGTGACGACCATGTGTCCTAGCCTCCTACCGTGCGCCTGAACAATCCGTGAACGGGCGCAGAGTTTCAAGCGCGCAGCCGCAGCGCCGCGCCTGGCAGCCATGCGGTTACACTGCTGATTGCGACGGGGGTCACGAACGATGACGCGATATCAGTGGCTGGTGCTGGCTGCCGCCTGGCTTGGCTGGGGCTTCGACGTTTTCGATGCGCTGCTTTTCAACTTCGTCGCACCGAACACGGTGCCGACGCTGCTTGGGCTCGATCCCGGCGGCTCCGAGGCACGCGATGCAACGGTGCTGTGGACCGGCATCCTCTCCTCGATCCTGCTGGTCGGATGGGCCGCCGGCGGCATCCTGTTCGGCTGGTATGCCGACCGCTACGGGCGCCGTCGCGCGCTGTTCGTCACGGTGTCCCTCTACGCGATCGGCACGGCGCTGTGCGCCGCCTCGATGAACATGGGGCAGCTGGTCGTGTTCCGCGCGATCGCGAGCCTCGGTATCGGCGGCGAGTGGGCCGTCGGCGCCGCGCTGGTCGCCGAGACCTTGCCGGAGAACCGGCGCGTGTTCGGTGGCACTCTGCTCTACACCGCCTCGCCCATCGGGCTGCTGCTCGCCGGCCTCGTGAACTATCAGGTCGCGGGCGTGTGGTTCGCCGACGACCCGGCGAATTCCTGGCGCTACGTTTTCCTCTGCGGCCTCGCGCCCGTCGCGCTGGCGTTCGCCGTGCGCGCCTTCATCCACGATCCCGAAGCCTGGGCGCACGCGCGCGCGCACAGTGCACCGCCCTCGCCGCGCGAGCTGTTCACGCCGGAGGTGCGTCGCGCGACACTCGTCGGCACCCTGGTGTCGGTCGCCGGCCTGCTGACCTGGTGGGCCTGCAATGCCTTCGTGCCGCTGCTCGGCGCCTGGCTCGCCGTCGAGAACGCACCCGGCGAGATCGAGCGCTGGAAGACGATAGCATCGAATGCCTTCAACCTGGGTGGCCTCGTCGGTGCGCTGGCGGCGCTGCCGCTCGCCTACTGGCTCGGGCGGCGCGCGATGTTCGCCGCGTATTTCGTCTATTCCGCGTTCGCCATCGTCGCGACCTTCGGGCTCGAGTTCGCGCCCGAGCTGCGCATCCGCCTGCTGTTCTTCGTGGGCCTCGGCGTATACGGAATCTTCAGCACCTACGTGTTCTACCTGCCAGAGCTGTTCCCGGCGCGCCTGCGCGCGAGCGGCGCGGGCTTCTGCTACAACATCGGCCGCGTCGTCGCGGCGGCCGGCCCGCTGGCGATCGGCATCGTGACCTCGGCGGCGGACGGCTCGTCGGCCGCGCTCCTCGGCACGATGATCTGGGTGGCGGTGATTCCGTTCGCGGCAGCAATGCTGACCCCGCTGGTGATCGAAACGCGAGGGATGAAACTGCAATGAACCTGACGCTGCTGATCGGCAACCAGAACTATTCGTCCTGGTCGCTGCGCCCGTGGATGTTGCTGCGCAACCTCGGGCTGGAATTCGCCACGGACAAAGTGCAGCTCGACTCGCCGCAGTTCGCCGCGCAGGTGGCGGCCTTCAGCCCGGCGGGCCGGGTGCCGGTACTGCGCGACGGCGAACTCGTCATCTGGGATTCGCTCGCGATCTGCGAGTACGCCTGCGAACTCGCCGGGCGCGGCTGGCCACGCGAGCGGGCTGCGCGCGCCCGGGCACGTGCACTCGCCGCCGAGATGCACTCCGGATTCACCGAACTGCGCAGTGCCTGGGGCATGAACTCGCGCGCCCGCAATCGCCGCACGGCCATGACGCCGGGGTTGGCCGCCGATATCGCGCGCATCGATGCGGCATGGTCGGAGTGCCGGCGCGAACACGCCGCGCAGGGGCCGTGGCTGTTCGGCGCCGACTACACCGTGGCCGACGCGATGTTCGCGCCGGTGGTGCTGCGCTTCAACACCTACGCCGCGCGCACCGACGGCGTGGCGCTGTCGGCGGCCGCGGCCGCATATGTGACGCACGTGCTCCTTGATCCGATCCTGGGCGAGTGGATGTCCGCGGCCGAGGCCGAACCCTGGGTATTGCCGCACGCGGAGATCGGCTGAGGGCGCTTGGGTATCATTGCGGCCCTCGATTCATGCCGGAGGCCGCGATGCTGAAACCTGCCGCACTCACCCTGTGCCTGACCGGGCTGGCCGCGACGGCCGCGCTCGCCAGCGCGCCCTTCACCGCCGATGACCTCGTGTCACTGCACCGCATATCCGATCCCCAGGTGTCGCCCGACGGTCGCCACGTCGCATACGTGATGCGCGAAACTGATCGCGAAGCCAACCGCGGACGCACGGACCTGTGGCTGCTCGATCTCTCCGCGCGGAACCCGGCGCCGCGCAAGCTCACGCACCATGCCGCCGGTGACACGCATCCGCGTTGGGCGCCCGACGGCAGCGCGCTCTATTTCCTCTCGACGCGCTCGGGCAGCGCGCAGATCTGGCGCCTCGCACTCGGCGGCGGCGAGCCGCTCGCGGTGACCGACCTGCCGGTCGATGTCGGCAGCTTCCGTATTGCGCCGACCGGCGATCGCCTCGTGTTCAGCATGGCGGTCAAGCCGCCGGAGGAAGCCAGGAAGGGCAGCAGCAAGGCGAGCGGCCTCGTCTACGACAAGCTGTTCATGCGCCACTGGGACACCTGGTCCGACGGCTCGCGCTCGCACCTGTTCTCGGCGGCGCTCGATGCGAGCGGCCGCATCGGCACACCGATCGACCTGTCGCAGGGACTCGACGGCGACGTGCCCTCGAAGCCCTTCGGCGGCGATGAGGAGTATGCGATCTCGCCCGACGGCGAGCGCGTGGTGTTCAGCCTGCGCATCGCGGGCCGCACCGAACCGTGGTCGACGAACTTCGACCTCTTCGAGGTGGCTATCGACGGCGGCACGCCGGTGAATCTCACCGCGGACAATCCCGCGTGGGATACGAGCCCGGTGTTCCTGGCGAACGGTGATCTCGCGTGGCTCGCGATGCAGCGTCCGGGCTTCGAGGCCGACCGCTTCCACGTCATGCTTCGTCGCGCGGGCCGCGAGGCCAGGGCGCTCACGCGCGACTGGGACCGCTCGGTGGCGCGCCTCGGCGCCACGCGCGACGGCAAGCGCCTGCTCGCGACGGCCGACGAAATCGGCCAGCGTGCGCTGTTCGCCATCGACCCGGTGAGCGGCAAGCCCTCGAAGCTGGTCGGTTCGGGTCAGGTCACCGAGTTCGCGGCCGCGAACGGCGGCATCGTGTTCAGCTGGGCGAATCTTGCGGCCCCGGCGGACCTCTGGTGGCTGCGCGACGGCGGCAAACCCGAGCGCCTCACCGACGCCAACGCCGCACGCCTCGGCGGCCGCGCGCTGGCGGAATTCGAGCAGTACAGCTTCAGGGGCTGGAACGACGAGACCGTGTACGGCTACGTGATGAAGCCGCACGGCTACATGCCGGGGAACAAATACCCGATCGCGTTCATCGTGCACGGCGGGCCGCAATCGAGCTTCGCCAACGCGTGGAGTTATCGCTGGAACCCGCAGGTCTATGCCGGGCGCGGCTATGCGGTGGTGTTCATCGACTTCCACGGCTCGCCGGGTTACGGCCAGGCGTTCACCGATTCGATCAGCGGCAACTGGGGCGGCGCGCCGTTCGTCGACCTGCAGAAGGGACTCGCCGCGGCGATCGAGCGCTACGACTGGCTCGACGCGGACAAGGCCTGTTCGCTGGGCGCGTCCTATGGTGGTTACATGCAGAACTGGATCGCGGGCAACTGGCCCGAGCGCTTCCGCTGCATCGTCAACCACGACGGCATCTTCGACAACAAGTCGATGTACTACACGACCGAAGAACTATGGTTCCCGGAATGGGAGAACGGCGGGCCCTATTACGAACAGCCCGCGAACCACGACAAGTGGGATCCGTCACGACTGGTCGGCGAATGGCGCACGCCCATGCTCGTGATCCACGGCGCGAACGACTACCGGGTGCCGGATGCACAGGGCATCGCGACGTTCACCGCACTGCAGCGGCGCGGCATTGCCTCGAAGTTCCTGTACTTCCCTGACGAGAACCATTGGGTGCTGAAACCGGCCAACAGCCTGCAATGGCATGCCGAGGTGCTCGACTGGCTCGACACCTGGCTGAAGTAGGCGGCCGGCAAGTCAACGGCGGCGGTTGTACGGATCGTAACCGCCGCCCTTGTCGTCCTCGAGCTTCAGTTCCTTGTCGTCCTCGATGCGCAGCTCAGGGGCCTCGAGGCGCTTCAGCAGCCTGGATGTGCTCTCGAGCGCGAACACCCCGGTGGCGACCGCGATGTCCCAGACGGCATTGCCGCGCTCATCGTGACGCACGCGCCCGGATCCCGCCTCGCCGGGAGCCGCCGCACGCGGCTTCTCCGGCGGCGCCGGCCTCGGCGCCCTGAGCGCGCGCATTTTCTGCGTCGTGTCGTCGAGTTTCCTGATCGCCCTGGAGATGAACAGCTTCACTCGGATTTCCGCCAGCGCTCCAGCTCGTCATCCTCGCTGCCGGAGAGCAGCCTGCCGCCCGCGTTGTAGTAACGCTCGGCACGGGCGAAGTCGTCGGGTGTCAGCTCGGCGCGCACCTCGAGGAACGCGAGTGCACCGCTCGCGCGCGACGCGCGGCACTGCTTCCTGTCGTTCGCACCGGCGAACTTGCCGGCATCGACATCCTTCACCCACAGCATCTCGCAACCGGCCTGGACTTTGAGGTCCTGCTCCATCAGGCCCTTGAAGAGGTCTGGGTTGTACAGCCCGGCGCGCCAGCGTCCCGGTTCGGCGAACGCATAGCTCGCCTGCACGATCTGCTTGTCGACGACCTCGAAGGCGATCACGCGCTGCGAGAGCACGCGGCGGCCGCCCTGCGTGGACGATTCCTCGGTGAAGAACACGTTGTCGCTGATGAACGGCGCATAGATCGGCACGAATGCCAGTTCGCGCGCGCCGTTCACGTAGGTTCCGGGCAACCAGGCCGCGAGTTCGGACAGTTCCGCCTTGCGCAGATCGGCGGTACTCGAACACGCACCGAGCAGCGCGAGCATGATGAGCGCCAGGCCACGTTCAACCATAGAAAACCCGCCATTCCGCCCGGTAAGCGAGCCCGAGCGCGATGATACGCTCGAGCAGCTCGGGATACTCAAGTCCGGCCTCGAGTGCGGAGAGCGCGAAGTCCTCCTCCGCGGCGAGGTTGGGGTTCGCATTCGCCTCGAGCACGAATATCCGGCCGTCCGGCGCGAGCCGGAAGTCCATGCGCGCATAACCGGACAGCCCGAGCGCGCGGTAGATGCGCCGCGACAGCGAATCGAGGCGGCTGACGATCTCGCGCGGCAGTTCGTCCGCTGCGCGCGTCGTGATGCCGTATTTCTTCTGGTATCGGCGGTCCCACTTGACCTTGCGGGTCGCGATCGCCGACAGCGAATCAGGCATCGAGCCGAACACCATCTCCCACACCGGCAGACGGGTCAGGCGGTCGTTGCCGAGCACGCCGACGTACAGCTCCTGACCCTCGATGTATTCCTCGACCAGCGCGTTCGAGCCGATCTGCTCGTGCACGAAGCCGACGCGCTCGCGCAACTTCGCCTCGTCCTCGACCACCGACGCCTGGGCGATGCCGAGCGAGGCGTCCTCGGTGGTCGACTTGACGAACAGCGGGAACTTCAGCTTCCTCGGCAGCTTGAACTTGACTCCTTTCCTGAACACCGCGAACTGCGGCGAGGGGAGCCGGTGGTAGGCGAACAGCTGCTTGCAGATCGACTTGTCGCGCGACAGCAGCAGGCCACGCGGATTCGAGCCGGTGTACGGCTGGCGCATCAGTTCGAGGAACGCGACGACGTGCTGGTCGTAGGTGACGATGCCGTCGAACTCCTCGAGCAGGTTGAAGACGATGTCGGGCTTCCAGTCGGTGATCGCGCCGCGCAGTTCGCTCAGCGTATCGAGCACGCCGAGGCAGCGCACCTCGTGGCCACGCTTCTTCAGCGTCGAGATGACATCGAACTCGGTGCGCCACTCTTCGATTTCTTTTTCGCTCCGCCCGTTGAGCGAATCGGGCGGAACGAGGGTCGCGTGGACGACGACCAGCACCTTGAGTTTCTTCATAGCCTCATTTGAGGGCTGGTGCTTTCCGCATAGAGACTGACGAGGCGCGACAGCATCCAGCGGGCATTGCGCAACGCGTCGCGCCGGCTGCCGCGCGGATAGAGGCCCAATTGATCACTTCGTTCGATGATCATGCGCAATATCTGGAACGCACTATAGCGCGCAACTCCCTGTTCGCGCACTACCGCGTCGACGAGCTCCCGCCTGGCGGCACGCATCAGCGTACTCGCGCGCGGCGTCGTGCGTCGCGGCCGGCTCGGCATGAACACTTTCGACAGCATCACGTCGATGAGCCCGCGGCGATCCTCGCTGTAGCGCTCGAGCTTTTCGCTGTAGTGCTCGGCGAGCGTGCGCGTGCTGGTATCGATCGGCTCGATGCGCGCGCGGCTGCGCACGGGGGCGCGCTTGCCGCGCAACCCGGCCATCAATTCGTCGACGAACTCGAGCTTCTGGTATGCGGGCCAGTCGGCATAGCCACGGCGCCACGAAGAGTTCGGCGTGAGCCAGACCGCGAAGGTTTCGGCGAAATCCTCGGTGGGATGCGACTGCGCGTACCAGTCGCCGAGGTGCTGCACGTAGCGACGGCTGCCGGGTCGCGGGCGATAACGATCCGGGTAAGGCAGCGAGGCCGGCCCGAAGGTTTCGCGCCAGCGCTTGCGTCGGCGCAACCGGTATGCCGTGTCGATCGCATGGCCCGCTTCGTGGCGCAGGATCCGCTTGAGCCACTGCGCGTTGCCGCCCTCGACATTCTTCATCATCGTGCGCTCGAGGCGCTCGAGGCGCGGGTGCGCGAGATAGAACGGGATCGAGATGCCCGGCACGCCATCCGGCGAAAACCACTCCTCACCGAACCAAGCATGCGGACGGAAGTCGATGCCGCGACGTTCGAGATCGCGATACAGCGTGCGCATATGGCGCGCGAGCGGCGTACGGTCGAGCTTGAGCTTCAGGTCGCAGAAGCGCATCTGCAGGAGGTCCTCGTCGCGCAAGCGCGCCCACTTGAGGTTGCGGCGCGCTGGCGCGGCCTTGCGCGGCGACCTGGCGCGCGCGCGGGCGGCGGGACGACGGTGGACGAGAATCGGCATCGACAGACAACCTCGGTGCGCCGGCCTGCGGGGCCGGCACGGACATAGCGGAGAGGAGCCTGAAAAGTATAGCAGTCGGTGCCGGGCCTTCCGGGCGTTACCCCGCCAGTCCTTCCAGCGCCCGGGCCAGCAGGCGGTCGGCGAAATCGCTCACGATTTCCTTGCCGATCAGGCTGTTGCGCCATGCCGCCGGAATGGCCGCCGCGCCGTAGTGGGCACCCGCCAGCTGCCCGCAGGCGGCGGTCAGGACATCCGCGTCGCGCCCTCGATTGGCGCACAACAGCAATGCCTCGCGCAGAGTCGACGTCGTCTCGAAAGCCCCCAGTGTCGCCCCGAGCACATCCAGCGCGGTGGCCTGGGCGGGTGCGGGAGCTGCGAGTGCATTGCGATAACCGCCCGCCGCGATCTGCGCCACCTCGGGGCGCAGGCCGCCGCCCCGGCCGAGCAGGCGCACGCCGTGCAGGATCACGGCCTTGTCGCGGCCGCTGAGCGCCGCGTGCAGCGCGGTAGCGAGCACGCGGCAGGCCTCGAGGACGAGCGGAGCCTGGCAGGTGGTGCGCGCGAGCTCGACGGCCGTATCGATCGCGACCGCGGGATCAGCGAAGTGGAACATCAGCGCCGGTGCCATCCGGGTCAGTGGCTCCGGATCGAGCAGCGCCGGATCGTGCGAACCGGGAAAGCGCTGCCGGCGCCAGCGCGCCGCCGCCAGCGCACGCGTCACGCCGGCCGTGATGCCGACGCACTGGCCGGTTGCCGAAAGGTAGCCGTCCCGCTGCCAGCGCATGAAACGCTCGACCTGGTCCACCGGATCGAAACCGCCGCGCTCGAGGAAGCTGTCGGCCACGCACAGCGCCATCGCCGTGTCGTCGCTCCAGGCGCCGCGCGGCAGGTCGAACGGGCCGCCGCCAAGCAGGTCACCCACCGGCGTGAAACTGCCGGGCTTGCGGTACTGCGTCGCGGCCGCCAGCGCATCGCCCACCGCCAGCCCGAGCAGCGCGCCGCTGAAGCGCTCCCGCAGCGCGTGGGTCGCGGCCATCACCTCGTCGTCGAGCGTGGGATCGAGGATCGCGGGCCATCGGTACACGAAATTGCGCTGCTCGTCGGTCTCGGGGATCGACGGCCACGAACGCGCACGCGCGCTGCCCGACCACAGGGCATTCAGCGCATCGAGCGCCGCGTCGCCACGCCGGCCATGCTGCGCAAGATAGCAGCCGACCACCATGCCGGTGCGGCCGATGCCTGCGCGGCAATGCAGGTATAGGTTGCGACCGTCGGCGAGCAGGCCATCGATGACCTCGATGATGTCGCTCAT
>DAOQXO010000056.1:0-16172 GCA_035342635.1 Steroidobacteraceae bacterium | reverse complement strand
CCCCGTCCTACGTGCAGTCGGTGCGCACGCCCTCCGAGCTGATGCGCTACCCGGCCGACAGCCGCCTGGCCGTCGTGGCGAGCGGGATCGTCAAGGCGAACCGGCGCCTCGCGCGACTGCTCGACGTTCGCACCGGCTCCGAGTGGCTCAAGGTGAGCGCGCTGCGCCGCATGAAGTCGGCGTCGCTGCCGCTCGGCTGGACCGACGTCTACCTGTTGCCGGAGTTTGCCGACATCGTGCCGCAGATCGGCAAGCGCGGCCTCATGGTGTACCAGCTCATCGAGGCGATCCATGGCGAACACGTCGAGCGCATCCAGGTGCAGTTGCGTGCCGGCCTCGTCACGGCCGAGCTTGCCGGTCCGCTCGAGGCTACCGAGGGCGCGCCATCATTGACCGTCATGCGCCATTATTTCGGGCGCGGCGGGCGACCGTTCGAGATTTCGGTCTCCGAGCATCCCAGCGACCGGTACATGTATGCGCTCGACCTGCAGCGCGGCTGGCAATCGTCCGACACCTGGGGTGCCGGATGAGCGCCCGCGCGCCGTTGGGCCTGCGCAGTTACCTGTTCGCGCCAGCCAATCACGCGCGCCGCGCGGAGAAGGTGTTCGCCGCCGGCGCTGATGCCGCGATCCTCGACCTCGAGGATGCGGTCGCCGTGGCGGAGAAGGCCGCTGCGCGACCGCTGCTGGTGGCCGCGATGCAGCGGCCCCGCAACGCGCGGGGCTACGCGCGGGTCAATGGCGTCGACTCGCCGTTCTGGCAGGACGATCTCGCTGTGGTGGTCGGGCCGTGGCTCGACGGCGTCGTATTGCCGAAAGCCGAGTCCGCCGCGCAGGTGCGCTCGTTCGTCGCGCACCTTGAGGATTGCGAGCGGCAGGCGCGACTCGCGCCGGGCACCCTCGACCTGATGCTGATCGTCGAGACCGCGCTCGGCGTCGTCAACGTCGAGGCGATCGCTGCCGCTTCGCCGCGCATCGGCCGTATCGCGCTCGGCGGAGGCGACTACACCAGCGACCTCGATCTCGAGTGGACAGCGGAGGAGGAGGCGCTCGCCTACGCGCGCGCGCGCATCGCGCACGCCTCGCGGGCCGCGGGCATCGAACCGCCGGTCGATACGGTCGTGATCGAAGTGCGCGACCAGGCGCGCTTTCGCAGGTCGGCGCTCAACGGCCGGCGCCTCGGCTTCCTGGGCAAGCTCTGCATCCACCCGGACCAGGTCGCGCCTTGCCACGAGGTCTTCACGCCGGGGCCCGCCGAAATCGCGCGGGCGCGCGCCATCGTGGCTGCGTTCAGGGACGCCGAGGCACGCGGCGTCGCCTCGATCCAGGTCGATGGTGTGTTTGTCGACTATCCGGTCGTGTACAAGGCGCAGCGCGTGCTCGCCCTCGCGGAACGGCTCGCGCCCGCAGTCACCGGCGACGGGTGAAGACGGCGAGATCGAGGACCAGTATTCCGCAGACGATCAGCGCCACGCCGGCCAGCTGCAACCACGACATCCGTTCGCCGAACAGCAGCCACGCCAGCACGATCGTGGTCGGCGGGCCCACTGTGCTGACCAGGGCGCCGCGCTGCGCCCCGAGGCGGCGCACGCCCTCGGCCTGGAGCAGCGCCGGCACGAACATGCACAGCACGGCGAGCATCGCGAGCAGCAGCCAGCCTTGCAGGTCGACGGCAGCGAGCCGCGGCAGCGTGCCACGCGCGAGCGCGTGCACGAGCAGCACGGCGGCCGCCGCGCTCATCGCAACCAGCGTGTAGCGGCTGGCGCCGATCTCGCGCGTGCATCGCTCGCCGATCATGAAATAGATCGCGTACGAGAGCGCGGCGGCGAGTACCAGCGCCGAGCCGTACAGGTTCGCCCGCAGCGTGCCCGCGTCTCCGCCGCCCACAGCGAAATAAATGCCGATCCACGTGAGCGCGACCGCGGTCAGCACGCCGGCGGAGGGCCGACTGCGCCGCATGGCCGAGTCGATCGCGACCACCATGGCCGGATAGCTGAAGATCAGCACCCGCTCGACGCTGGCATCGACGAACGTGAGCGCGTGGAAGTCGAGCAGCGCGCCGCCGTAGTAGCAGACGATGCCGGCGAAGGCGGCCATGGCGATCGTCTGCCAGCGTGTCGACCTGATGACGCGCGCCGGCTCGCGGTGCAGCGCGAATGCCCAGAACAGCGGCAGTGCGAGCAGTGCCCGCACCACGACCAGCACCTCGAACGGGATGTCGCGCGCATAGGCGAACTTTGCGATGATGCCCTTGCTCGCAAACAGCATCGCGCCCCCCGCTGCCGCGAGTGCGCCGAGCAACCGGTAGCGTGCGGTGGCCCCCGGTGCGCTCAAGCCCGCGCGCCCGCGCGACGCGCGACGGCGAGCTCGGCGATGATTTCGTCGGTGGTCGCGACGCGGCCCCACAGCCGCCTGAAGGTCTTGACGGTCGCGGCCTGCATCTCGTCGCTGCAGGTGCCGGTCGCATCGTCGACCAGCACTACACCGAACTGGCGATCGGCCGCCTCCATCGCCGTCATGCCGACGCAGTTGTTGGTGGATACGCCGGTAACGACGATCTCGGTGACGCCCATGCCGCGCAGTGCCGCCTCGATCCCGGAGGAGGCGAATGCCCCGATCGTGGTCTTGTTGAGGACCAGTTCGCCCGGCTCGGGCGTGAGTTCATCGACGATCTCGTGCTCGGGATTTCCCGCGCAGTTGCGTGTCGCCCGGAGCCACTTCGCCAGGTGCAGCGGCGCGTCGGAATAATCGGGCAGGGCGCAGCCGTAGGTCACGTAGATGACGCGCGCACCCGCGGCGCGAAACGCGGTCGCGAGGCGCCGGATGTTGGGAATCAGCAGCTGTTCGATGCGCGCGTAGCGGTACTCGGCCTCGCCCAGCCGGCCCTGCGCCGCGAGCATCCGGCCGAGCCCGTGCGCGCGACTGCCGCTGGCGTTCTGCATGTCGACGATCAGCAGCGCACTGCTCGCGGCGCTCACGGTCACGGGTCGGGTGAAATCGTCTATGTAGCTGGGTTGCATGGCGACTCCTGTGCCTGGCGTCCATGCAGCGTACGCTGCGGTTAGTACTCTTGCCACGGCCACGTGCCGGTGTGAAGCTTCGCGAAATCTACTGCAAGAGTCGGGAGCAGCGCATGGCGGGACCCCTGCACGGCGTTCGTGTCGTTGAATTGACCAGCGTGGTCCTCGGACCCTGGGCCTGCCAGTTCCTCGGCGACATGGGTGCCGACGTCATCAAGATCGAGGCGCCGCGCGGCGACAGCAATCGCACGCTGGGCGCGGCGCGCCATCCCGGCATGGCGGCGCTCTATCTCACCTGCAACCGCAACAAGCGCAGCCTGGTGCTCGACCTCAAGGTGCCCGGCGCGCGCGAGGCGCTGCTGCAGCTGGTCGCAACCGCGGACGTGTTCGTGCACAACAACCGCCCGCAGGTGATGACCAAGCTCGGCCTCGAATACGCAGACATGAAAAAGGTGAATCCGCGGATCATCTACTGCGGCGCCTACGGCTATTCGAAGCATGGTCCCTACGGCAGCAAGGGCGCGCTCGACGATTCGATCCAGTCCGCGAGCGGCATCGCGATGCTCAACAAGCTCGTGCTCGGCGAACCGCGCTACCTGCCGACCGTGGTCGCCGACAAGACGACCGCGATCACCGTGGTCTACGCCGTGCTCGCCGCGCTGTTCCACCGTGAGCGCACCGGCGAGGGGCAGGAAATCGAAGTGCCCATGTTCGAGACGATGGTCAATTTCGTCATGGGCGAGCACCTGTGGGGCATGACCTTCGACCCGCCGATCGGCGGCCCGGGCTATACGCGGCTGATGAGCCAGGAGCGCCGGCCGTATCCGACCAGGGACGGCTACATCGCGATCCTGCCTTACCTCGACGCGCACTGGGTGACTTTCTGCAAGACCGTCGATCGTCCCGACCTGATCGCCGATCCGCGCTTCGCGACGCTCGCCGCGCGCGTCAAACACATCGACGCGACCTACTCCGAGACGGCGAAGATCATGGCGACCCGCACCACGCAGGAATGGCTCGACCTGTTCGCGCCGACGAACGTCCCGACGATCGCGGTCAACAGCCTGGAGGACCTGGCGCACGACCCACACCTCGATGCTGTCGGTTTCTGGAAGTCCGTCGAACATCCCACCGAGGGCAAGCTGCGCCTGCCCGCGTTCCCGGTGAATTTCGGCGCGACGCCGGCCGGCATCGAGCGGCATGCGCCGCGCCTCGGCGAGCATTCGCGCGAAGTGCTCCGCGAGGCAGGCCTGGCGGAGGAGGCGATCGATGCGCTGCTGGCGAGCGGTGCCGCCATGACGGCGGAGCAGGCGGCTGGAACCGTCGCAGCCGGAGCCGACTAGGCGAACGCCGTGTCGGCGAACGATGCGCGCGGCGAGAGCGCGTCGAGGTGCGCCGCGAGCTTCGGGTAGCGCGTACCCCATTCATGCTCGGGGAGGCGGAACTCGAGGTAGCCCAGGCAGCACGCCACCGCGATATCGGCAAGGGTCAGGGCGCTGCCGACGAACATTTCGCGGTCGGACAGCAGCGCGCTGAGGTACGCGAGCCCGCGGTTCACCTTGCCGAGCTGCCACGAGACCCATTCTTCGTTGTACTGCGCGGTCGGCCGCAACGACTCCACGCGCACCAGCAGCGCGGCGTCGAGCACCCCGTCGGCAACCGCCTCGATCTGCTGCGTGGTCTCGCGCAGCGCCGCATCCGTGGGGATCAGGCGCGGCTCGGCGGCGAGTCCGTCGAGGTAAGCCGCGATCAGCGGCGAGTCGATGAGCCGCGAACCGTCCGCACGCACGAGCACCGGCACCTTGCCGAGCGGGTTGGCGGCCTGCACTACCGCGCTGCCCGTCATCGGGCTCGCGACGACGAATTCGTGCGCAACGCCTTTCTCGAGGGCGCACACGCGCACCTTGCGCGTGTACGGACTCGAATTCGTGCCGATGATCTGCACCGGAGCGGCCTCAGCCGTCGAGGCCGTAGACGCGTGCCGCGTTGTCGCGCAGGAACTTGCGCAGCGGCTCGGGGCGCAGGTTGAGCGCCCGCACCTCGTCCATCGTGCGCTTGAAGCCGAGTACCGGGAAATCGGTGCCGAACATCACCTTGTCCTGGCCGTAGCTGTTGATGTAGTTCACGAAACTCTGCGGCCAGTACTTCGGGCTGTGCGCGTCGGAGCCGATGTACACGTTGGCGTGCTTCCAGGCCATGGCGATTATCTCGTCGGTCCACGGGATCCCGACGTGGATGCCGATCAGCTTGAGTTCGGGGAAGTCGCAGGCGATGCCGTCGAGCAGGATCGGTCGCCCTACGCTGCGCATCGGCTGCTCCTTCGCGTAGACCATCGACTGGCCGACCTGCATCTGGATCGGCACTCCGAGCTCGCAGCACTTGGCGTAGAAGGGGTAGTACTTCGCGTGGTCGGGCGGCAGATCGAACCAGTGCGGATAGAGGTGCGCGCCGATGAAGCCCATGTTCTTGACCGCGTCCTCGAGCGCACGCACGCCGTTCATGCCCTCGAACGGATCGACTCCCGCCAGACCGTAGAAACGCCCCGGGTACTTCTCTACGGCCCGTGCCACGACCTCGTACGGCAGGTGGAACGACCCTGGCAGGCCCTTGCGGCCCGCCTTGGGCGCAAACAGGAAAGCCTTCTCGATGCCGGCCTCGGCCATCTGCGCCAGCATGTCTTCGAGCGATACGCCCTGCATGCTCGTCTTTGATTTCATCTTGCCGGCGAAGAATTCCTCCTGCCAGCCAGGGCGATAGGAAAGGGCGTCCTGCGTCCAGATTCCAGCAACGATATCTATGGCCTGCACCGTATCCTCCATTGAACTGAACTTTCAATCTTAGCAGCGCGGCGCTTCCGCTGCCGGCCGGCGACGGTCGTGGCGTCCACCAGCCGCACCCCGTCGTTGCGTGATCGCGACACGTGTCCACCGGCAAGTCCCGGGACGGGACCGCAGCGAATGTCCGGACAACAACACTTGCTTGTACGGTCAATGCGCGTGCTAGGATCGGCACGACCGGGCGGCGGGGCGCCAACGGCGCTTCCACTGCAGTGGCAGAAAGCAGCTAGGGAGTCTCGAAGATGTCCATACAGCGAGTCCAGCGGCATCGCCGCCACACCGCCAGCCTGATCGGAGCCGCAGTCGTTGCCGCCATTGCAGGCGACCCCGCCCGGGCGCAGGACACCGCTTTGCAGGAGGTCGTCGTCACGACGGCCCGCCAGCGCGCGGAAGTGCTGCTCGATGTTCCGGCCACCGTCGATGCCTTCACGGCAGCCGAGATCCAGACGGCCGGTATCCAGCGCCCGCAGGACTTCATCGCACTCTCGCCCGGTCTCGCGCAGGTGCAGACCGCCGAAATCGGCGACCTGCAGGTCAACATCCGCGGCATCAACACCGGCCGCGACTCAGAGACCAACTTCGCGCTCGTGATCGACGGGGTGCTGCAGACGAGCCCCACGGCGCTCAACCAGGAGCTGAACGCGATCACCCAGATCGAGGTGCTGAAGGGCCCGCAGAGCGCGCTGTACGGCCGCAATGCGCTGGCCGGGGCCATCATCCTCACGACCCGCAAGCCCACCGACGAGACCCGGATCGACCTGTCCGCGGGTATCGGCAGCGATAGCAGCTACAAGGCGAACGCGTGGGTCGGCGGCAGCCTCTCGGACTCGGTCAAGGGCAGCCTCTCGGCCTATCATCGCGAGACCGACGGCCAGTGGGACAACCACGTCATCGGCTGCGATGACTGCGTGGATTACTTCGAGGAAACCGGCGTGCAGGGCCGGCTGCTGTTCGACATCGGCGGCGGCGCGTATGACCTCAAGGCGAAGTACTCGAAGCTCGAGGCCGGCGCGATCAATTTCAACGCCGCGCTCGCCCTGGCCGATGCGGCCGCCGGTCTGGGCGTGCCGATCTTCCAAGAGAATGCCAACGACCACGTGTTCACCTACCTGAACAACGTCAAGCCGGTCAACGAGCAGGAAAACGTCAACGTGTCACTGAAGGGTGAATGGAGCGTCGGCGCGAATACGCTGACGGGCTACGTCGCCTACAACGACCAGACCAACAACTTCATCACCGACGGTACGAGTGCCGCCTTCAACCTGTACAGCAGTGTCCAGTCGTGCATCGAGTCAAACGACGCGCGCATGGCCGATACGCCGCTGCCGCCGCCGTTCTTCTATGCGCCGAGCGGCACCTTCGTCACGAGCTTCCTGCCGCCCTACGGCCCGGTGACCTGCGACGGCTACCAGTACCAGCAGCGCGACCAGGAGGACTTGAGCGTCGAGCTGCGCCTCGCCTCGCCCGGCGATCAGCGCCTGCGCTGGATCGGCGGTGCGTACTTCGCGGACATCGACCGCCGTGTCGTCGTCTCGCAGGGCGCTGACAACGACGCCGGGTTCCTCGCGCAGGTTTTCGTGCCGACGAGCGGCCCGAATCCGACCGACCTGCTGTATGACGACGACCTGTCGAGCGAGGTCATCGCGGGCTTCGGCCAGCTCGCCTACGACATCACCGACGGGCTCGAGGTGGCGCTGGCCGTGCGCTACGACGAGGAGCGGCGCAAGGTCAGCAACAACGTGCCGACCGGAGCGAATGCGTTCGCGCAGACCCCGGGCTTCGGCTCCGCCTACAGCCCGACGCAGCCCTACATCAACCCGGCTTATACCGACAATCCCGCGCTGGCGACCACCGGCATCCCGGATCGCAGCAGGACCTACAGCCAGTTCCAGCCGAAGCTCTCGGTCAACTGGCGCGTTACCGAGCAGTGGTCGGCGTTTGCGTCCTATGGCTACGGCTTCCGTTCCGGTGGCTTCAATTCGACGGGCAGTGCGGCGACGATTTCGCAGGCCTACGGTGGCCTGTGCCTCGGCCCGGACTTCACGCTGCCGGTCTGCGACGCCAATTCGGTGTTCAACATCACCGACGTCAACGACGACTACCGCAAGGAGGTCTCGAAGGCCGCCGAGGTCGGCCTCAAGGCCGAGCTGTTCGACCGCCGGCTGCTGCTGAACGGCGCGCTGTTCTACACGGAAGTGGAGAACATGCAGTACTTCAACTTCTTCGCGGGACCCTTCGGGCTGCTGCGCGTGGTCACCAATCTCGACGAGGTCACGCTCAAGGGTGCGGAGTTCGACGCGCGCTGGAAGGTGTCGGACTATTTCACGCTGTTCGCCGGCATCGGCTACACGGACGGCGAAATCGATCGCTATGACGGTCGCCCGTACACGGCCGGCAACGAGGTGCCCTATGCGCCGGAGTACACCGGCAACGCGGGCGTCGAGTTCACGATGCCGCTCGGCGGCAACGGCCTCGAACTGCACGCACGTGCCGACATGTCCGCCGTCGGCGAGACCTGGTTCCACCCGGTGCAGAAGAACCGCGTCCCGAACCTGTTCACCGGCTTCGGCTTCGGCCAGGGTGAGCTCTCCAAGCTGAAGCGCGATCCGTACGAGATCTTCAATGCGCGCCTCACGTTGCAGGGCGATCGCTGGGGGGTTACGGCCTGGGGCCGCAACCTCTCGGATGTGGACTACCTCGCCGAGGTCATCCCGGCGCCGGAGTTCGGCGGCGCCTTCATCCACGACGCGCCGGGGCGCTCGTACGGTGTCGAGGTGAACCTGCGCTTCTGAGTCTCGGTGCCGGGTGATCGGTTATTCGGTTATTGTGCTTCAGGCAAATGACCTAATAACCGATCACCCGGCACCATGAAGCGCGACGACATCCGATTTCCTCCCCGTCACGCGGCGCTCCGCGATGACGTCCATGCCCTCGGCGGCCTCGTCGGCGAGATCCTGCGCGAGCAGGGCGGCGAGGACCTGCTGGACATGGTCGAACGCGACCGCGTGCTCGCGATCGCGCGCCGCGCCGGCGACGCGGCGGCGGGTGAGGAACTCGCGGTGCGCGTGCGCGGCCGGCCCCCCGCCGTGGCGCGCGACCTGGTGCGTGCCTTCTCGGCCTGGTTCCAGGCCGTCAACCTTGCCGAGAAAGTCCACCGAGTCCGTCGGCGCAAGGAGTACTTCCTGGCCGACAGCGAGCGTCCGCAACCCGGCGGCGTCGAGGATGCGCTCGCCACGCTGCATGCGGGAGGCGCAAGCCTGGAAGAGGTGCTCGCGCTGCTCGCGAAGCTGCGCATCGAGCCGGTGTTCACGGCGCATCCGACCGAGTCCACGCGCCGCACGATCCTGCGCAAGCAGCAACGCGTCGCGGAGATGCTGCTCGATCGCCTCGATCCGACGCTGACACCGCAGGAAACGCGCGCCCTCTGGGGGCGCGTGCGCACGGAGATGACCACGGCGTGGCAGACGGAGGACCACCCGCGCGACCGGCTCACCGTCGCCGACGAGCGCGAGCATGTGATCTTCTACATCGCCGAAGTGCTGTACCGCGTCCTGCCGGGGTTCTACGACGAAATCGCGCTCGCGCTCGAGAAGCTCTACGGGGTGCCGGCCGAGACGATCGAATTGCCGGTGCTGATCCGTTTCGGCACCTGGGTCGGCGGCGACATGGACGGCAATCCGGACGTCAACGCCAAGACGATCCGCGAGACCCTGGCGCGCCAGCAGCAGGTGATCGTCAACGCCTACTTCGAGGAATGTCAGCGCCTCGCGCAGATCCTCTCGCAGAGCGCAAGTCGCATCGGTGTGAGTCCGGCGCTGACGCAGCGCATCGAGCGCTACATGACTCTCGTTCCGGGCGCGCAGGTCAGCACGCCGGCGCGCCACGACCGCATGCCCTACCGCGTGTTCCTCGGCCAGGTCTGCGAGCGCCTCCGGTGCACGTACGAGGGTCGCGCGCAGGCCTACGAGAACCCGCGGCAACTGCTCGATGACCTCGGCCTGATCGCGGTCAGCCTCGCCGGCAATCGCGGCCGCAACGCCGGCCTGCAGCTCGTGCGGCGCCTGATCCGGCGGGTCGAGACCTTCGGCTTTCACTTCGCGACGCTCGACGTGCGTCAGCATGCGCACATCCATCACCGCGTGCTCGCACAGGGCCTCGACGATGCGCGCTGGCTGCAGCGCCCGGGTGCGGAGCGCCACGACGCGCTCGTCGCGGCGATCGAGCGCGATCTCGGCCCGCGCGGCGAGCTCGATGCCCTCGGCAAGCGCACCGTCGCCGTATTCGAGGCGATCGTGCAGGCGCGGCACCGCTACGGCCGCGACGCCATCGGCTTCTACGTCGTCAGCGCGACGCAGTCGGCCGATGACCTGCTCGCGCCCCTGCTGATCGCCCGCTGGGCCCAGGCCTACGACAAGACGAGCGGCGAGGTGGCGCTCGACCTGTGCCCGCTATTCGAGAGCATCGAATCGCTGGGCGCGTGCGCCGGTGTCATGCGCCGGCTGCTGGACGACCCGCTCTACTGCCGTCATCTCGAGTCACGCGGACGACGTCAGTGCGTCATGGTCGGCTATTCCGACTCCAACAAGGAAGGCGGACTGTGTGCGTCGCGCGTCGCGGTCTACAGGGCCGAGCAGAGCCTTGCCGCGACGCTGACCGACGCCAACGAGCGCCACGTGATCTTCCACGGCCGTGGCGGCAGCGTCGCGCGCGGCGGCGGGCGTATCGACGCGCTGGTGCGCGCAGCGCCTCCCGAGACGGTGAACGGCGTGCTGCGCCTGACCGAACAGGGCGAGGTGATCAGCCAGAGCTACGGCCTGCGGCCAATTGCGCTGCGCACGCTCGAGCGGGCCTTCAGCGCACTTGCGCTCGGGACGCACGCCGCGCAGCGCGGCACTGCCGCGCCGGTGCCCGCGGCACTGATCGAGGCCGCGCAGCAACTCGCGGATACGAGCCGCGAAGCGTACCGGCAGCTGGTCTACGGGCAGGGCGGGTTCTTCGACTACTTCCAGGCCGCCACGCCGATCGACGCGATCGAGCGGATGCAGATCGGTTCGCGGCCCGCGTGGCGGGACGAGGCGCGTTCATTCGGGGCGCTGCGGGCGGTGCCCTGGGTGTTCGCGTGGTCGCAGACACGCTGTCTGCTGCCTGGCTGGTACGGCGCGGGCAGCGGCTTCGCGGCGCTGCTCGCCACACACGGCATCGACTTCGTGCGCGACGCCTGCGGGCAGTGGGCGTTCCTGCGCACGCTGCTCGACGACGTGGAGGCGATGCTGGCACGCACGGACCTCGATATCGCGCGCGCATACGATGCGCTGTACAAGGGGGGCGAGGCGCCCTTCGCGGCGCTTGCGGCGGAGTACTCGCGGGCCACGGAGGCGGTGCTCACGATTAAGGGCCACACGGCCCTGCTCGACGGCGATGCAACGCTGCAGCGGGCGATCGAGCTGCGCAACCCCTATGTCGATCCGATGAACCTGATGCAGGTCGACCTGCTCGCGCGCTGGCGCGCGGGCGGCCGCAAGGACCGTGAACTGTTCGAAGCATTGCTCGTGAGCATCAGCGGCATCGCGCAGGGACTGCAGACCACGGGCTGATCAGTCGCCCTCGCGCTCGAGGTCGAGCACCATGCGCACCAGCTGTGCGAGCGACGCGGCATCCATCTTCTCCATGACGCGCGCGCGGTGGATCTCCACGGTGCGCTGACTCAGCCCGAGGTCGGCCGCGATCACCTTGTTGGCCTTGCCGACGACCACCAGGTCGAGCACGTCGCGCTCGCGCGGCGTGAGTGTGCCGAGACGCTCGCGCGTGTCCTGGCGGGTGTGGTGCCGGGCCCGCTGGGTCGCGTTGTGCTCGATCGCGCGCTGCACGCGGGCGATCAGGTCGTTGTCGTCGAACGGTTTCTGCAGGAAATCGAAGGCGCCGGCCTGCATGGCCTCCACGGCCATCGGCACATCGCCGTGGCCGGTGATGAACACGATCGGGATCGTCGCGCCGCGCGCATTCAGCTGCTGCTGCAGCTCGATGCCGCTCATGCCGGGCATGCGCACATCGAGCACGATGCAGCCCGGGCGATCAGGGTCGTGGTTGGCGAGAAACTCCTCCGCCGATGCGCACAGCTGCGTCTCCAGGCCATAGGACTTGAGCAGCAGGCGCAACGAGCTCCTGGCCGCGTCATCGTCATCGATGATGAATACCGTGGGTGTTTCGTTCTTCATGAAAGCTCCGGCGCGACGGGTAGTGTGAAGGAAAAGCGCACCCCGCGCGGTGTGTTGGCCTGGTAGGTGAGCTGGCTATGGTGCGCGTCCAGGATCGAGCGGCTGATGGGCAGGCCGAGCCCCGTTCCGTCGGCCTTGGTGGTGAAGAAAGGCTCGAACACGCGCGCTTCGGCGCCCGGCGCGAGGCCCGGTCCGTTGTCGGCCACGCTCATCACCACCTGGCCGTCGTCGCTGCGCGCGGTCCTGATCACGACTTCTCCTCCCGGTTCGCCTGCCACCAGCAGTGCTTCGGCGGCATTGTGTACGAGATTGACGATGACCTGCTGGATCTGCACGCCATCGACCAGCACGAGAGGCAGATCGGGCGCGAGTTCGAGCCGCAGCGCGCAGCCGCTGGCGCGGGTATCCATCTCCAGCAACGCCAGCAGGTCACGCACCAGGTCGTTGGCGGACACGACGGTACGGAGCGTGTCGCGATGGCGCACCATGCCGCGCAGCCGGTGGATGATCTCGCCGGCGCGCATCGCCTGCGAGGATATCTCGCCGAGCGCGGCCTTCACCTCGGCCACGTCCGGCTGCGGCGCCTCGAGCAACCGGTCGCAGGCGCGGGCATAGTTCACGATCGCGGACAGCGGCTGGTTCAGCTCGTGCGACAGCGCGGCGGCGATCTCGCCGAGCGTGGCCAGCCGGCCGACGTCGGCAAGGCGCGCCTGCGCACGCCGTGCCGCCTCTTCGGCGGTCCTGCGCTCGGTCACGTCGTGCAGCGTGCCGACCGCGCGTAGTGCGCCCCCGGCGGTGCGCGAGAGCCGGTAACGCGCGTCGATGTGGCGCACCGTGCCGTCGGGCCGCACGTAGCGATAGCTGAGGTCCAGCCTGCCGGTACCGCGGATCGCCCGCGACCAGGCCAACAGGCAGCGGTCGCGATCCTCGGGATGCACGCCCTCGAAGATGCGCAGGTGCGAGGGCGCCTCGGTCGGGTCGATGCCGAGCATCCGGTAGACCTGCGGCGACCAGTAGTTCACGCCGTTGTCAGGCACGAAGAACTCGGTGTTGCCGAGCTGTGCGATTTCCTGCGCCTCGCGCAGCAGGGCCTGTGCGTCGGCGGGGGTTGGGGTGTTCAACCGGGATAACCTCGTTTGCGATACGCTAGTGTGTCCGCGCATGAGTGTGGAGGGCAACATTGACGTGCCGACTGCTGCCTGGCTTCGCGCCATTGCTGCTGCCGTTGCTCGCGGCCTGCCAGACGCTCGACCTCGACTATCCGCGTGAAGACTCGGTGGCGATAGTCGACGGGAACCCAACCATGGTCCACGAACTGTTCCCCGCGATGCAGCGCGCCGGGGAGGGCGAGTCGGGCTTCCACATGCTGGCCGACGGCGTCGGGGCATTCGTTGCGCGCGTCTACCTGGTGCGCGCGGCCGAGCGCTCGCTCGACCTGCAGTACTACATGATCAACGCCGATGATACCGGCCGGCTGCTGGTTGGTGAACTGCTGGATGCCGCCGACCGCGGCGTGCGCGTGCGCATCCTGCTCGACGACATCTATGCGGCGCCGAACGATCGGGCGATCGCAACCCTCGACGCGCATCCGCACATCGAGGTGCGGCTGTTCAATCCATGGACGCGCCGCAGCGGCGTGGTCGGCCGCGCGGTCGATTTCCTGCTGAATCCCGGCAGGCTGAATCGTCGCATGCACAACAAGCTGTTCGCGGCGGACAACCACGCCGTTATCGTCGGCGGGCGCAACATCGGCGACGAGTACTTCGACCTGAAGACGCAGATGAACTTCCGCGACCTCGACGTGCTCGGCATCGGGCCGGTCGCGGCGGAGGCATCGCAGTCGTTCGACGATTACTGGAACAGCAAGTGGGCGGTGCCGGCGGCCGCACTGACCGAACAGGACCCGACCGAAGCGGACATGCGCGCCGCACGCGAGGCGCTGGGCGCGCATCGCGAGCGCCTCGCCGACTCGCGGTACGTGCAGGCGCTCGAGGGCTCGCAGCTCGCGCAACAGCTCGATGCGCGCACGCTGCCGCTCGAGTTCGGCAAGGCCCGGGTGCTCGTGGACGATCCCTCGAAGATGGAGGCCGAAGCGGGCGATCGGGCCGGCTTCCTGATCGAGGAGCTGCAGCAGAGCACCACGGATACCAGCCACGAGCTGCTGGTTAGCTCGCCGTACTTCGTGCCGGGCAAGGCGGGAGTCGAAGTGCTTACCGGGCTTGCCGGCAAAGGGGTGGCGATCTCGGTCATGACCAACTCGCTCGCGGCCAATGACGTGGCGGTGGTGCACAGCGGCTACGCGCGCTACCGGGCGCCGCTGCTGCGAGGCGGCGTGCGCCTGCACGAACTGCGCGTGACCTCGGAGCTGAGCTCGCGCCGCAAGAACCGGCGCCGCTTCGGTTCCGAGTACGTGAGCCTGCACGCCAAGTACTTGATCATCGACCAGCGCAAGCTGTTCGTCGGATCGATCAATTTCGATCCGCGCTCCATCGAGCGCAACACCGAGATCGGCATACTGATCGAGAGCGAGGCGCTCGCTGCGCAGCTGCGGCGTATCTACCGGCTCGCGACCGGGAAGTCCCTGAGTTACGAGGTGACCCTGCGTGACGGTCCCGATGCGCAGAACGACGCCCTGATATGGACCGGCGAGAATCTCGATGGCGAGTTGCGTTTCACGCATGAGCCCGATACCTCGCGGTGGAAGCGCTTCTCGGCGTGGTTCCTGGGACTGTTGCCGTTCCTCGAGAGCCAGATCTGAGCACGCGATGAACCGGCGCAGTGCACTGGCGGTGGCAGGGGCGGTGGCGATAGCCGGTGCCGGCGCGCTCGTCGCGCGGCGTGCCTGGCGCACGCGCAGCGCACCGCAGGTGCCCGCAGGCGCGCCGGTGGGTCCGTTCGGCAGGGACTCCACGGCCGAGGAAGTGACCGCCGGGCTGGATCTCACCGGCAAGGTGGCGCTGGTCACCGGCGTCAGCTCCGGCCTCGGCGCCGAGACCCTGCGCGTGCTGACGCTGCGCGGGGCCCACGTGCTCGGCACGGCGCGCACGCGCGAGAAGGCCGTTGCGGCCTGCGCCGCGGCGGGCGGACGCGCCACGCCGCTCGCGCTCGAACTGACCGACTTCGAGTCGGTGGCCGCCTGCGCCGATGAGGTTCGCCGCCTCGGCACACCGCTCGACATGCTCGTCTGCAACGCCGGCGTGATGGCCCTGCCGAGACTCGAGCAGGTGTACGGCATCGAGAAGCATTTCGTGACCAACCATCTCGGCCACTTCGTGCTCGTCAATCGCCTGCTCGACGCCGTGCTGTCAGCCCGCGAGGGCAGGGTGGTGGTGGTGTCGAGCCGCGGCTACCTCTGGGCGCCGCCCGGCGGGATCGAATTCGACAATCTGTCCGGCGCGCGCGGCGAATACGATCCGAACCGCGCCTACGGGCAGAGCAAGCTGGCCAACGGGCTGTTCTCGCTCGAACTCGCGCGGCGGCTGCGGGGCACCGGCGCGACCTCGAATTCCGTGCATCCGGGCATCATCAGGACGAACCTCGGCCGGCACTTCAGTCCCTGGAAAAAATGGCTCGGCGAGGTGATCGGCTGGAGCTTCATGAAAAGCATTCCCGCGGGCGCTGCGACGCAATGCTATGTCGCAACGTCACCGCGCCTCGCTGGCGCCAGCGGATACTATTTCGCGAACTGCAATCCCGAGGTGCCGGGCGGACACATGGAGGACCGCGAACTCGCGGCACGGCTGTGGGACGTCTCGATGGAGCTCACGCGGGCGTATCTGCCGGCGGCGGCGTGAAGACCGGGTACCTGCCCATCGTGAGCATCAGCATCGCGCCGATGCCAAAGGCGATCGCCGCAATGACCAGGATCGCATCGTAGCTGCCGGTACGGTCGTACATGCCACCGAACAGCGCCGGGGCGATCCCGGATGCAAAGCCGAACACGGCATACTGCACGCCGTAGATGCGCCCGTAGTGCTTCAGGCCGAAATAGCGGGCACTCATGAATGCGACGAGATCGGTCTCGGCGCCCGAGGCGAAGCCGACCAGCACCGCGGCCACGGTTGCCATGCCGACGCCGAGGTTCTGGCCCATCAGGATCAT
>DAOQXO010000055.1:11555-16282 GCA_035342635.1 Steroidobacteraceae bacterium | reverse complement strand
GATGCGCGCGTGCTGGTGGTTGCGGCGACCCGCCTCGAGCAGCGCGAAGCCCTGGCCGCGCAGATTCGCGCCACGCTCGCACCCGCCTCGAAATTCTCCGGCGACTCGAATGACGGCCTCGTTGCCGTGGAAGGTGGCGTACCGCTCACGCGCCAGGCGATCGTGCAGCAATCCCTTGCGGGCCTTGCCTGGCTCATTGACGGGCTCGAGTTCGACGCCTTCACGACTTGGCTGCGCAGTCCCTGCGGCGTGCTGGCAGCCGAGGCGGCCGCGCGCCTCGACATCTGGTGGCGCCGGCATGCACCGATCGAGGCGGATGCCCGCGCGAGCCTCGCCTTGCTGGACCGGGCTGCGGCCGGTGGTCTTGCGGGCGCGGCGACGCTGGCCGAGCGGGTACGTGCGGCGCTCGCGGTGCTTGCGGCGGGAGCCGCGGACGCGCGCGGCTGGGCGGAGCGTTTCATCGGCGCGCTTGCGGCGCTGCGCGCTGCTGCCGAGCCCGCGGGACTCGACAGCGCGGGGCAGCAGACCTGGCTGCGTTTCGTGGCGCTGCTCGACGAATTCGGTGCCGTGGCTGCCGTCGCCGGCAGGCTGGATGCGCACGCAGCACTGGCGGCCCTGCGCGAACTTGCCGCACGGACGACTTACCAGCCTGCCACCGGCGATGCCCTCGTCACGATCGCGGCGACGCACGACGATCCGGTGGCGCAGTACGACGGCATCTGGATCGCAAGCCTGACCGCCGACGCGTGGCCCGCGCCCGCGATGACCGATCCTTTCGTTCCGCTGCCCGCGTTGCGCGAAGCGGGTGTGCGGGCGGCGAGCGGCGCCGGGCAACTTGCCGCGGCCCGACAGTCTCTCGCGGCATGGCGCGCGGCGACGGAGCATCTCGTGCTCAGCGCCACGACGGTATCCGGGGACATGCACGTTTCTCCCAGTCCGCTGCTGGCTGCGTGGCCCAGGTCCGAGGCGCCAGAGGATCGGACCGCGAGCCTGTGGTTGCCGTTGAGAATTCGACGCCCGCTGACGCTCGAGGTGCTGGCGGATGGAACGGGCACTCCGTGGCCCGCGGCGCAACCGCTGCCGGGAGGCACGAGCAGCCTGCAGCACCAGGCCGACTGCCCGTTTCGCGCCTATGCACGCCAGCAACTCGGTGCCGAGCCGCTGGACGAATTGCGTCTAGGTGTGGAGCCGGACGAACGCGGCCGCTGGCTGCATGCGGCGCTCGAGGCTTTCTGGCGCGAGGTGGGGGATTCGACGCAGCTTGCGGCGCTGCCGCCGGCGCAGCGTCGTGCGCTCGCCCGGCGGGTGGTCGATGAGACCCGGGAGCCGCTACCGCTCTGTGGCGGCGAGGCCGCGGTGGCCGCGCGCGAGCGCGAGGCGCGGAGGCTGGTTGCGCTCATCGTGGATTTCGCCGTGCTCGAGGATTCGCGTCCCGCCTTCCGCGTCGCCGAAATGGAGCAGGAGAAACTCATTGCTCTCGGTGAGGCACGCCTCGCCGTGCGCATCGATCGCGTCGACGAACTTTCAGATGGCGGACGCGCCGTGATCGATTACAAGAGCGGCAAGCCGCAACGCTTCGACTGGTACGGCGAGCGACCGCAGGCCGTCCAGCTGCTCACTTATCTCTCGGCGACGGGCGAGGCCGTGCGCGCCCTCGCGAACGCGCATGTCACCCGGCACGGCATGTGCTACGTCGGCATCACGGCGCCGGACGTGTCGTTGCCGAAGGTGCCCGTGCTGCAGGTCAATCCCGGCGAGACGGATGACGCCGCATGGGCGCGGCAGGTGGGCGCCTGGCTCGCGGGATTGCGTGGTCTCGCGGCGGAGTTTCTCCGCGGCGAGGCGGCGGTAACCCCGGCGAAGTCCGCCTGCCGCTACTGCCACCTCGGTTCGCTGTGCCGCGTCGGTGAACGGGCACGGTTCGAAGACGGCGAGGCGGCAGGTGACTGAGCCCGCATCCCGACTCGCCGACCTCGACACGTTCGCGCGCGAGCACGCGATCCGCATCGATACCTCGGTGCTGCTCGAAGCGCCGGCCGGATCGGGCAAGACGACAGTGCTGACGCAACGCCTGCTGGCGCTTCTCGCGGTGGTGGACGAACCGGAGCAGGTGCTCGCGATCACCTTCACCCGCAAGGCGGCAGCGGAGATGCGCGCCCGCGTACTCGCGGCGCTCGCCGGCGATATCGATCCCGCGCACCCGCAGGCGCCGCTGCTGCGCCGGCTGGCCGATGGCGTGCATGCGCGCTCGCGCGAGCGCGGCTGGCAGCTCGAAGCCCAGGCCTCACGACTGCGCATCCTGACGATCGACGCGTTCAACTATTCGCTCGCCGCGCAGCTGCCGCTTGTCGCAGGCAGCGGCACGACGCCCAGTATCGCGGAGCGGCCCCGGGACCTCTATCAGCGCGCGGCGCGGCGCGCGCTGCTCGAAGGCGAGGCCGAGCCCGATATGCGCCGCGACCTCGACCTGCTGTTCGATCGGCTCGACAACCAATGGCGCAAGGTGGAGTCGCTGCTCGCCGGGATGCTCGCCAGGCGCGCCCACTGGCTGCCCCACGTGCTGACCAGCGATACCGGCGACCTGCGCGCGCGCATCGATGCCTCGCTCACGCGCATCGTGGCGGAGCAGCTGGCCCGCAATGTGGCCCGGTTGCCGCGCGGGCTGCGCGCCGCGGGCAGCGCACTGCCCGATGTCGGCGCGCTGGATGCCTCGCCCGCGGCGTTCGCGGCCTGGGACAGGTTCGCGGCAACCGTGCTGACCCAGGCCGGCACGCTGCGCAAACGCGTCGATGCGCGTATCCACCCTGCGTACCGGGATGCGGCGACCAAGTCAGCGCTCAAGAGCGTGCTCGATGAGCTGGCGGGCATCGACGGGGCGGAGCAGCTCCTGCGCGAGACGCGCGAGCTTCCGCCGCCTGGACTGGAGGAGGCGGATGGCGAGGCGATCGATGCGCTGGCCCGAGTCCTGACCTGGGTGGCGCGCTACCTGCAGCTCGAGATGGCCCAGGCGGGTCGGGTGGATCATGTGCACGTCGCCGGCGCCGCGCGTGCCGCGCTCACCGCGGAAGGCGGCGCCAGCGACCTCGCGATCCGCACCGGATCGACACTGCGCCACATCCTCGTCGACGAATTCCAGGACACCTCGATTGCGCAGTTCGAACTGCTCGAGATGCTCGTGCAGGACTGGTCCGCGGGCGACGGTCGCACGCTGTTCGTCGTCGGCGATCCGATGCAGTCGATCTACCAGTTCCGCGAAGCGGAGGTGGGCCTGTTCCTGCGCGCGCGTGATCACGGCATCGGTCCGGTGAAGCTCGAAGCGCTGCGCCTGACCCGCAATTTCCGCTCGCGGCCCGCGCTGGTCGACTTCAACAACGAGCTGTTTGCGCGACTGTTCCCCGATCATGACGACCTGCGCGCAGGTGCGGTGCGCTACTCGCCCAGTGCGGCGGCCGTGGCGGAGACGCCGGGGTCGGCCGAGGCCGTCTCGCTGCTCGCTCTCGCGAACGGCGACGGTGACGATGACGCGCGTGCGGTGCTCGGGCGCGTGCGTGCGTTGCGCGAACGCGAACCGCAGGCGAGCATCGCGATCCTGGTGCTGGCCCGAGCCCACGCCGTGCCGATTTCGGCGCGCCTCGTCGCGGCGGGGTACGCGGTCCGCGGTGTCGATCTCGTGCCGCTCGCCGAAGTCCCCGCGGTGCGCGACCTCGTCGCGCTGCTGCGCGCCTTGCTGCATCCCGGTGATCGCACGGCGTGGCTCACGCTGTTGCGGGCCCCGTGGTGCGGCCTGAAATTGACGAGCCTGCGCGTGCTGTCCGGTCGCAAGGATCCCTTGCTCGTGTGGGAGGCCATGCAGTCCGCGGAACGGACCGCGCAGCTGGCTCCGGACGAGGCGTCGCGCCTTGCGCGGGTGCGCGAAGTCGTCGGCCGCGCGTTCGCCGGGCCGGGACAGGGCGCGCCGGGCGAGGCGCTCGAGTCGGTATGGATGCAGCTCGGCGGGCCGGAGTGCTACCCCGTTGCCGAGCTCGATGCTGCGCGCGAATTCTTCCGCGCGCTCGATGCGGCGTGGTCGAGGGGTGAGTGGCAGGGCAGCGCATCGATCGACACGATGCTGGCGGATCTCTATGCGCGCCCCGACAGTGCCGCGCCGGGCGCGATCGAGATCATGACGATCCATCGCGCCAAGGGTCTCGAGTTCGATCATGTGATCCTGCCGGGGCTGGGTCGACGTCCCCGCTCCGACGAGGAGCCCTTGCTGCGCTGGCTCGACCTGCCGCGCACCGACCGGGACTCCGACCTGTTGATGTCGCCCATCGTCGCCGCCGGCGAGCGCGACGAGCACCGGCTGGGCGCCTACATCAGGCAACTCGGCAGAGCGAGGCGCGCGCACGAGCAGCGGCGATTGCTGTATGTCGCGGCCACACGTGCGCGGCGGTCGCTGCACTGGATCGCCGGCGTGGCCGTGAAGGACGACGATGACCCGAGGCCGGCGGGCGGGACGATGCTCGCAGCTGCGTGGCCGGTCCCGGCCGGAAGGTTCGAAGTAGTCGATACCGGGCCGGCGAATGCCGCCATCGATGCTTCGGTCGCGACGCGGCTCGAGCGCCTGCCAGGGGACTGGCAGGCCGCTGCGCTGGCCGACGCCGTCACGACCGAGAGCCTGTTCCTCGCCCGCGAGCCGCTCGACACGCCCGAGTTCAGCTGGGTGCGTGCAACGGCGCGCCACATCG
>DAOQXO010000055.1:0-11545 GCA_035342635.1 Steroidobacteraceae bacterium | reverse complement strand
CGGCGGTACACGCCGCGCTCGAAAGCTGGGGACGCGCGCTACCCGCTTCAGCCGCCGGGATCGAAGCCGGAGCCGCCGCGCAGCGCACGCTGCTGGCGCGGCTCGGCGTGCCCGAATCCGAACTCGATGCCGCGACTGCGACCGTGATGCAGGCGCTGCGACGGACATGGGCCGATCCGCGCGGCCAGTGGCTGTTCGATTCCCGCCATCGGCACGGTGCGACCGAACTTGCGCTGACGGGTCTCGTGGACGGCCGCATCGTGAACGTGCTGTTCGACCGCACGTTCGTCGACGCCGACGGAGTGCGCTGGGTGATCGACTACAAGACCAGCCGTCACGAGGGCGGCGACCTCGAAACGTTCCTGGCGAGCGAGATGGAACGCTATCGCCCGCAGCTCGCGCGCTATGCCGTGCTGGCGGGCGCGCTCGGCCCGGAGCCCGTCCGCACCGCGCTCTACTTTCCCTTGCTCGGCATCTTTCGCGCTTACGATCAATAGGTGCCGGCGAAGGAGAACGGCCGACGACCCGCGGAGTCGGGCGTGCCGAGCATGGCGATCGTGCGCGCGAGCGGCTGCGGCGCAGCCGGGCGCACGGTGACGAATCCTTCGACCACATAGCCCGGCTCGCCGGTCAGGGTCAGAGTGCCGGTGACGCCGAGCGGCCCGCCGAGATCGCGCAGGCTCGCCTGCGACGATCCGGGTGGAAACACGAGTTCATAGTCGCCGAGCGGGGTGGCGCGGCTCGCGCCCTGGACCAGCTTGCGGGCGGTGACCGTGCCTTCGATCTCACGCACTGTGCGCTCATCGAGCACGACTCGCGACAGCTGCAGTTGCAGCTGCCCGGTGAGACCCATGGCGCTCCGCTGCAGCAAGCCTTCGCCGAGTCGGAGTTCGGCTTCGACATTGCGCGCTATGCGTCGACCGCCTGGCCGAAGTTCGATGTCGGCCATCAGCCGGTCGGGACCTTGCCGGGACTGCACGCTCGCGGTGAGCGCGCCGCGCAGCAGACCGAGCGGACGCAGCTGCCAGGAGGTTTCGCCCAGACGCAGCTGCTCGACCGTGAGCGCCGCGCAGCGGCCCCGCCAGACGCTACCGGCAGGATAGGCACAGTGCAGCGAATCCGGCAGCCAGTGCACGGTCCAGGACAACGGCCAGCGCAGCAGCAAGGTCACGAGCAGCGCGGCGGCGACGAGCGCCGCGAGTCGCAGCGGCTTCACAGCGCATTCAGCTCGACGGTGGCGTTGACGAGCCCGGGCTCCCCGCTGCGCTCGATGGTCGCCGCAACGACCCCGATACCGTGCTGCTGGCGAAGGCGCGCGAGCCACGCCACCATGACGTCGAAGCGCGCGCCGTTCAACTGCACGCGCTGGCCGCCCTGGCCTGCGGGTTCCGAGCGCGCGAGCGCCTCGCCGAGGCTGGATTCACGCGCGGTGCGATCGACCGTGACGACGAGCGACTCCTGCGTGAGCGGCGTATCGGACACCGGACCCGCGCCTGCGAGCGCCGGCGCAACGCTGCGCATCCAGGCGAGGTCGGCGCGCTTCGTCGCGACGCGCTGCTCGAGCGCCGCGGCACTGCGCTGCAGAGGCAGCACCGCCATCAGCAGCACGATCACAATGGCGGCGACGCCGCCGTAGATGACGAAGCGACGCTCACGCTCTGCGTGGCCATTGAACCATTGCCTGGCGGCTTCCATCATGCCCCCGCCAGCCGGATGTGGATGCGGCCCTCGTAGCCACTCTCTTCGGCCGTGCCGCTCGACAGTTCGGTGGTATAGCCGCTGGCGCGCAGCTGCTGGTTGATCTGGTCGAGGCTCGCGGCATCGGCGGCGCGCACACGCAAGTCGAGCGAGCCATCGCGCAATGAAATGCCGTGCAGGCTTGCATCCGGCACGGCGGCGCGTGCCGAGGCGAATGCGCTGAGCGCGGGCAGCAGCCCGGCGCTGCCGACGCCGTCCTGCATCGACGCGAGGCGCTGCGCCATGCGGCGGCGCGCATCGGTCGAATCCGCGGCGCCCGGCATCGCCATGCGGAAGGTCTGGTCGATCTCGGCATCGAGTGCGCGCTCGGCGGCGTCGAGTCGCTGGACCTGGTAGACCTTGCCGGCCACGAATACCAGCAGCAGTGCGGCGGCGAGCGCGGCAGGCACGCGCCAGCGGCGCAACTCCGCGCCACCGGCGATGCGCGCGGCATAGTCGCCCTGCAACAGGTTGAGCGGTGCGGCCGCCCGGATCTGGCTGGCGAGCCAGGGCAGCGAGCCCTGAGGCAGGAGTTGCACGCGGGCGCCGGCGAAATGTTCCTGCAGGAAATCGAGCTCGCCAGCATGCTGCTGCCAGTCGAGGCTGGTCGCGACGAGCTGCAACGAGAGCGTGGCGGGCAGTACGCCCTCCCCATAGGCGTGGGTGCTGGCGAGGAACTCGAACACCTCGCGCAGTGAAGTCACCGGCATGACGATCGGGGCACGCGCAGGGGAGGCGACCACCAGCGTGTCGCCGTCGAGCCAGGCCACAACCTGTCCGGGATTGGGCGCGATGAGGCTCGCTTCGCTGTAGAGCGCAACCGCTGCAATGCCGGCTTTGAGCAGCGCCTCGCCGGCTGACTGCATGATCGACCTGTCGACGACACCGACGCTGGTGCGGCCCGTTTCGGGATTGCGGCGACCGACGGCGAAATGGAGGGCATCGATGTCGTCGGCGACCTGCTCCTCGAGGGCGTAAGGGACGAGTTGTGCGAGCTTCGCGCCCGCCTTGGCCGGCAGGGCCGCGTCGGTCAGCAGGACGTGGTCGGCAGGAACGAGCGCGGCGACACGGCGTCCCGCAGCCTGCGCGGCTGCTTGCGCGAGCGTGCCGGCGCCGGGCGCCGCGAGCATGTGTCCCTGCTCGTCGACCGCGATCCAGCTGGCTGGATCGCCGCTCGCGCGGGGCAGACGCACAACGAACCAGTCAGCCATGGGTCAATCCGTACCGTAGGTGCGCAGAATCGGTCGGACGCCCGTCGATTCGCGTTTGAGGAGACTGTACAAGGCCAACTCCATGGTGCCAATACCGACGAAACTCCGCAGGCGAAAGTACTCCGAACTGTCGCTGATCTGATACTGGAGCGTGATCCACTTCTCAGCGTCGATCTTGGCCTGCAGGTCGGCCTTGGTCGGAAAGCAGCCCGACTCGCGCGACTTTGCCAGCCGTTCCTGGTCGAGGCCGTACTCGCGCTCCTCGGTCATCGCGTCGATGACGATGCCCGGCGCGGTGCAGACATTGAGCGGTGTGCCGGGTGGCAACGCGGAGATATAGGGCGCGATCCGCAGGTAGCGCTCGTTGCCGAAGCCCGGCAGGGCGAGCAGCTCGCTGGTGCTGACGAGCGGTGCATTCGGCGCCCGGTAGGCGGGGCTCTGCGCGAGATACAGGGTGTCCTCGCCGCCTTCGAAACCGTTCGGTTGATCGTCCGCGTCGATCCAGTCGGCGAGCAGCGTGGCCCATTTCTCTTCGAGCTGCAGCATCGCGAGCAGCCGCTTGAACTGCTCGACCGCCTCGCCGCGCACGACGCCCTCGGTATCGACCAGGTTGTTGACGTTGAAGCGTCCCTGCGCGTCATCGAGCCGCGCTTCGAGCCAGATGCCCGAGCCCTCGATCAGTTCCACGGGTCCGTAGGGTTGCGCCCAGGTTTCGGTGTAGTCGTCGGTCTGGTTGTCCTTGCGATCCTCGCGCAGGACGTAGGCGGCCATCGCCTCGGCCGCGCCCGCGAACTGGATGCCCTGATCGAACATGAACGCGCCACTCGTGCGCCTCGCAGTCATGCCGCTCACGAACGCGATGCTCGCCGCGACGATCGTGGCGAGCGCGACGAGGATGATCGCGGTCAGCATGGCCACGCCGCGCTCGCGCTTCATCCCGGCACCTCGAAGATGCGCGTGATCGTGCCGAAGTCTTCGACGTCGAGCACGACCTCGACGGCGATCGGCCGGCGTCGCAGCTGGGGCTGACGCGGTGCGCCGGCCGTGACGATGCCGGGCCATTGCTCGGTCCAGCTGCGCCCGCTCTCCATGAAGCGAAAGCGCACCGTGCGCACGCCGTCGATGAGCGCGCGTCGGGCGGGCTGCGCGCCGAGCACCGGGTCGAGCACGTGCCAGTGCTCCCGATAGAGCGTGCCGTCCTCGATCACGTAGCGCACGCGCTGCAGGGCCGGACGCTGGATCCCCGCGGGATTCGCCCAGCCGAAGCGCGTGAAGGTCGCGAGCGCCTCCGAGCGCCCGTCCGCCTGCAACGCCGGGTCGGCGCCGTCGCCGACGAGGCTGCGCGTGGGCCGTGGCGCCAGCTGGCCGAAATCCTGCGCGAAGATGCGCATCGTGTTGACGAGTGCGCTCAGCCGATCCTGGTTGGCCTGCACGGCTTCACGATTGGACAGCGCCTGCTGGAGGGCGCCGTAGCCCATCGCGAACATGATGGCCGAGATGAACAGGGCCACCAGCAACTCGACGAGCGTGAAGCCGCGCGGACGCATCAGGAGGTGGGCAGCGGGCTGCCGGACGGCGGTGGGACAGGGGTCGACTCATCGTCCGGCGGCGGTTCCTGCCCGTCCTGGCGGCCGCGGACCGGCTCGCCGGGGAAGGGGCCGCCGTTCCAGTCGGGTTCCTGGCCGTTCGGCGCCAGCAGCGCATCACCCACGACGCCGCTGGCCGTGACCGTCCAGGACTTGCGCTTGGTGTTGCCGGCCGCCTGGGTCGCGGTGTCGGCAACGCTCACGTCGATGCGCAACAACCCGGGGATGTCGGTTTCGACGACCTCCTGTTCGTAGTTCCACTGCCGACCCACGAAGTTGATCTGGCCGCTCGACTTGCCCTTGGAGGGTGCCTTCGCGGCGAGCCGTAGTTCGCTGATGCGGTTGAGCGCGATCCACTCGGCGAAGGTCTTGTCGCGCAGGTAGATCGAGGAATCCGCCGCGGAGGTCAGTGTCGCGAGCAGCGCGCCCATACCGACCCCGACGATCACCAGCGCGACCAGCACCTCGATCAGCGTGAACCCGCGCGGGCGCATCACGGCCTTGCATCCTGCGGGAGAGTGAGTTTGATGGCGCCCGCTTCGTCACTCGCCAGCGTGGCGCGCAGTTCGCTGCCCGCGCGATCCAGCATGAGTTCGAAGGGCGTGACATCGCCGTTCGAGAACAGCATCAACTGCGGCATCAGCGGCTCGCCGGTCTTCAGCGGTCGCAGCAGCACATCGCGACCCTCGATGCGAAGGCGGACCCGCAGGCCCACCGGAAGGGCCCGTTCACGCAGGACCTCGTCGGCATCTGCGCTGTGCCAGATGCCGCGGCGAGGGTCGTAGACCAGGAAGCCGTAACGGTCGGCCTCGATGCGCAGGCCGAACTCGCGCGTCGCGAGCTCGGCGTGCTCGCGCGCGTAGGCGATCAGCGCTTCGAGGCGCTGCGCCTCCTTCTCGAGCGTGTCGTCGCGCTTCGACGTGCCGATCGCGAGCACCGCACCGACGGCGAGCACGCCGATGATCACGACGACCACGAGGATTTCGATGAGCGTGAAGCCGCGCGCGTGCTTCATGGCCGGGGCCCCGGCGGCCGGGTCCTAGCGATCGAGGTTCCAATTGCCGATATCGGCATTGATGCCTTCGCCGCCCGGCTCGCCATCGGCACCGAGCGAGTAGAGGTCGTACTCGCCGCCGCGCGTGCCGGGAAACACATACTGGTAGTCGTTGCCCCAGGGATCCTTGTTGACGCGCTTCAGGTAGCCACCTTCGCGCCAGTTGCGCACCTGCGGATCGGCCGGCTTCTGCACGAGCGCCACGAGCCCGAGGTCGGTGCCCGGATAGCGGAAGGTGTCGAGCTTGTACATGGTCAGCGCCGTTTCCAGCGCCTGGATGTCCTGCTTCGCCTTGACGATCTTCGCATCGTCGACTCGACCGAGGATCTGCGGGGCGATGAATGCCGCAAGCAGGCCGATGATCACGACCACGACCATGATCTCGATGAGCGTGAAGCCGCGGGAACGGGCAGGCTGGTTCATATCGTTCATAATCATAGCAAATGACCGTGTCTGAACCATGACGGCTGTCCCGGCTCCGTCGCGCCTGCTCGCGTCGCTCAACGGCGACGGTCGCTACGGTCTTGGTCTGGCCTGCGTCCTGGCGTTGCTGCTGCTGCCATCGCTGGCTGGTGAGGTGGGGCGCCTCGCATGGCGCTACGAGCGCACCGGGGTCGCGGCCGGCGAGTTCTGGCGACTGGCAAGCGCCCACTGGGTGCACCTCGATCTGCGCCATGCGCTGCTCAATGGCGCGGGGTGCGCGCTCGTGTGGGCGCTGTTCGCCCGCGACTACCGGCCCGTGCATTGGCTCGCCATCGTGGGGGTGTCGATGCTGGCGATCGATGCCGGCCTGTGGTTCGGCGCACCGGGTATCGAGTGGTACGTCGGCGCCTCGGGCTGGCTGCACGGAGTGATGGCGGCCGGCGCGCTCGCGCAACTGCGTCGTCGCGAACACGTCGGCTGGATTGTCGCGTTGGTGCTGGCCGGGAAGCTCCTCGCCGAACAGTACATGCCGCTGCCGTTTGCGGGAGACGCGCCGGTGGTCGTGCAGGCCCATCTGTATGGTGCGGTCGGCGGGCTCGTCATCGCACTTTGCCTGCCCTCGCGACGCGAGCCGTTATAATCCGCGCCCCGACACCACCGGACGACACATGGGTATCGCGTTTGTATTTCCTGGTCAGGGTTCGCAATCGGTCGGCATGCTCGGTGCCCTCGCCGAGGCCGAGCCCATCGTGCGCGAGACCTTCGCAGCCGCATCCAGCGTGCTCGGCTACGACCTCTGGTCGCTCATTGCGGCCGGGCCTGCCGAACGCCTGAACGAGACCGAGCGTACCCAGCCGGCCATGCTGGCTGCCGGGATCGCGACCTTCCGGGCCTGGCAGACGCGTGGTGGGGCGTTGCCGAACGCCGTATCCGGCCACAGCCTCGGGGAGTTCACCGCGCTCGTCGCAGCCGGTGCGCTCGATTTCGGTGCCGCCATCGAACTCGTGCAGTTCCGTGGTCGTGCGATGCAGGAGGCCGTGCCGCTCGGGAGCGGTGCGATGGCCGCGGTGCTCGGCCTCGAGGACGCCGACATCGAGGCGGCCTGCCGCGAGGCCGCCCAGGGCGCAGTGGTCGAGCCGGTCAACTACAACTCGCCGGGACAGATCGTCATCGCGGGCGAGAGCGCCGCGGTGGCGCGGGCGATCGAGGCCGCGAAGGTGCGGGGTGCCAAGCGCGCGGTCCTGCTGCCGGTCAGCGTGCCCTCGCACAGCAGCCTGATGCGTGGCGCCGCCGAGCGCCTGCGTGAGCGGCTGGGCGGCGTGGCGATCGCGGTGCCGCGCATCCCGTACTACAGCGCGGTCGATTCGAAGCGTCACGACGATCCGGACGGGATTCGCGCGATCCTCGTGACCCAGCTCGCGAGTCCCGTGCACTGGACCGCGACCGTGCGCGCGCTGATCGCCGACGGCATGACCACGCTCGCCGAATGCGGCCCGGGCAAGGTGCTGACGAGTCTCAATCGCCGTATCGAACGCGCGCCCGGCCTCACATTCCACGCGCTCGAGGATCCGGTGTCGATCGATGCGGCACGTGCCGCGATGCAAGGGGAGTGAGCATGCTCGAGAAAGACACCGCGCTCGTCACCGGCGCGTCCCGCGGCATAGGCCGTGCCATCGCCACGGCACTCCTTGCCGCGGGCGCGAACGTCATCGGCACATCGACCTCGGCGGAGGGCGCGGCCAAGCTCACCGCGGATTTCGCGGCCGCCGGGCAGCGCGGCCGCGGCGCCGTCCTCGACGTGGGTGACGCCGCATCGATCGACACGCTCGTCGCGGATCTCGATTCGAAGGGCGAGATGCCGACGATCCTCGTGAACAACGCGGCGATCACGCGCGACACGCTGCTGCTGCGCATGAAGCAGGACGACTGGGACAGCGTGCTCGCAACCAATCTCACGTCCGTGTTCCGCCTGAGCAAGGCCTGCCTCAGGCGCATGATGAAGGAGCGCCGCGGACGCATCGTCAACCTGACCTCGATCGTCGCGCTGACCGGCAACCCGGGGCAGGCGAATTACGCGGCTGCCAAGGCAGGGCTGCTCGGCTTTACCAAGTCGCTGGCGAAAGAGGTGGCGAGCCGCGGCATCACGGTCAACGCGGTGGCCCCCGGCTTCATCGACACCGACATGACCCGCAGCCTCAGCGACGAGCAGCGCGGCGCGTTGCTCGCCCAGATTCCGATGGCACGGCTCGGGGCGGCGGACGACGTTGCCGCCGCAGTTGCCTTCCTGTGTTCGCCCGCGGCGGCCTATATCACCGGCGAAACCCTGCATGTGAACGGCGGCATGTACATGCCCTGACGCGCCGGCGCCACGCACGCTGCCGCGGCAAGAGCATGTTTTGTCTGAAAAAACAAGTACTCGCAGGCAGCCCGGGTGGCGAGCGCAAGGGGCTTCACCTACAATACCGCGCCCATTCGGCCGGCTACCCGCGGCCATACCAAAGATAAGTCACGAGGACATCACTGAGATGAGTACTGTTGAACAGCAAGTAAAAGCCATCGTCACGGAGCAGCTGGGCGTCAAGGCAGAGCAGGTCACGAGCGACGCCTCGTTCGTCGACGATCTCGGTGCCGACTCGCTCGATACGGTGGAACTGGTCATGGCGCTCGAAGAGGAATTCGAGATCGAGATTCCGGACGAGGATGCCGAGAAGATCACTACGGTTCAGCAGGCCATCGACTACATCAACGAGCGCCGCAAATCGTAATGTCCGTGGCGCCGGCCCGCCGGCGCCTTGCCGCTCCTCCCGCTGTACGAGTTGCGAAAGGTCCGCGTGGGTAATCGCCGCGTCGTTGTTACCGGAATCGGAATCGTTTCTCCTGTCGGGAGCACTCTCGACAGCGCCTGGGCCGCGGTGCTGGCGGGTCAGAGCGGCATAGCTCCGATCACACGCTTCGATGTCTCCGCTTTCGGCACGCGCTTCGCGGGCGAAGTGCGTGGCTTCGACGTGACCGCCTACCTGGCGCCCAAGGAAGCGCGCCGCATGGACCCGTTCATGCACTATGGCGTGGCGGCCGGCACACAGGCCGTCACCGACTCGGGCCTCGACTTCTCGAAGGAAGACCCGACGCGCAGCGGCGTGATCATGGGTTCGGGTATCGGTGGCCTCGAGGGCATGGAGCGCGAGATCGGCACCTGGGCGACGACCAAGAACCCGCGCAAGATCTCGCCGTTCTACATCCCGAGCACGATCATCAACATGATCGCCGGGCACCTGTCGATCCGCTATGGCATCAACGGCCCGAATCTGGCGGTAGTGTCCGCCTGCACGAGTTCGGCGCATGCGCTCGGGCTCGCGATGCGCATGATCCAGTACGGCGACGCTGACATCATGATCGCCGGCGGTGCCGAACACGCGAGCACACCGACCGCGCTGGCCGGTTTCGGCCAGGCGAAGGCACTGTCGGAGCGCAACGACGATCCCGCCGGAGCGAGCCGCCCGTGGGATCGCGATCGCGACGGGTTCGTCATGGGTGACGGGGGCGGTGCCGTAATCCTCGAAGAACTCGGGCACGCGAAGGCGCGCGGTGCGCGCATCTATGCCGAGATGATCGGCTTCGGCATGAGCGGCGATGCGTTTCACATCACCGCCCCGCCCGACGACGGCCGCGGCGCGCGTATTGCGATGGTCAACGCATTGCGCGACGCGAAGCTTGCGCCCGAGGACGTGCAATACCTGAATGCCCATGCGACGTCGACGCCGCGCGGCGATACCGCCGAGACGATCGCGATCAAGCACGCGTTCGGCAGTCACGCGGCGAGGCTGGCGGTGAGCTCGACCAAGTCGATGACCGGGCATCTGCTCGGCGCGGCGGGTGTCGCCGAGAGCATCTTCTCGGTACTCGCGATCCGCGACAATGTCGCGCCGCCGACGATCAACTACCACACGCCGGACCCGGACTGCGACCTCGACTACGTACCCAACGAGGCGCGTCCCATGCCGATCGAGGTGGCGGCGTCGAATTCGTTCGGGTTCGGGGGCACGAACGGAACGGTCGTCTTTCGCCGCTTCAAGGGCTGAGTACGGCCGCAGGCCATGTCACTTCGCGAGACGCGCCGGCGGCTCGACATCCCTTCCGCCACCTTGCGGCGCCTCGTCGGCGAGCATCCGGACCTCTTTCCCGTATTGTTCGACAGCGCCGCCGCGGGCTCGCGCTCGATGCTCGCCGCGATGCCGGGCGGACTGCTGGGTGTCGATCGTGAGGGCCGACTGGTCGTCGAAGGTGACGTGCCGGCGGCAGTCGCCGCGCAGGGTCGTGCGGGCGGCTTTCTGGCAGCACTCGATGCCTGGTGGCGCAGCGTGCACAGCGAGGCGCCGCACGGCGGCGGTCTGGCCGGCGGCTGGGTCGTTTACCTCGGCTACGAGATGGCGCAGGAGATCGAGCCGCGGCTGCGGCTCCCGCGCGGCTCGCTGCCCTGGCGCGCCCTTGCCCTGAGGGTGCGGGCGGCGCTCGAGCACGACCTGGCGGGCGATGTGATCGAGGCGGTCGCGGCACCCGGCAGCGAGGCACTGCTGCCCGCGATCGAGCAACTGGCGCGTGCCGCGGCGGCAGAGCAGCCTGCCTCACCGGGATTCCCGCGCGGGGCGGCACAGATCCGGATCGAAGAGGAGCCGCCGGAGCGCTTTCTCGAGCGTGTCGCGCAAGCCCAGGAGCATATTCGCGCCGGCGACATCTACCAGGCGAACCTGTCGCGGTGGTGGCGTGCGCCCTGGCCCGAGGGCGACGCCTACGCACTCTACGAACGCCTGTGCGCCGCCAATCCCGCGCCGTTCGCCGCCTTCGCGCGACTGCGGGGCATGGACATCCTGAGCTCTTCCCCCGAGCGCCTGCTCCAGGTCGCCGCGCGGGAAGCCAGCACGCGCCCGATCGCGGGCACGCGTCCGCGCAGCCGCGTGCCGGGAGAAGACAGCACCGAGGCCGCGGCGCTCACCGCGCACCCGAAGGAGCGCGCCGAGCACGTCATGCTGATCGACCTCGAGCGCAACGACCTTGGGCGCATCTGCAAGCCGGGCAGCGTACGCGTCGACGAATTCATGGTCGTCGAGAGTTACGCGCACGTGCACCACATAGTGTCGAATGTCCGCGGCACGCTGCGCGACGAGGTGACCCCGGTCGATGCGTTGCGCGCGGTATTCCCCGGCGGAACGATCACGGGTGTGCCGAAGGTGCGCTGCATGGAAATCATCGCCGCGCTCGAGGGCGCCGGCCGCGATGCCTACACCGGCTCGCTCGGCTGGATCGCGACCAACGGTGACGCGGACTTCAACATCCTGATCCGCACCCTCACGCTCGCGGATGGCCGGATCGAGGCGCGAGCGGGCGCGGGCATCGTGGCCGATTCCGAAGCGGGGCGCGAGCTCGAGGAGACACGCGCCAAGGCGCGCGGCCTGCTCGCCGCGCTGGAGGAGCCCTGATGCTCGGTGCCTGGGTCGATGGCAGTGTCGCGGCGACGATCGGCATCGACGATCGGGGCC
>DAOQXO010000054.1:0-16329 GCA_035342635.1 Steroidobacteraceae bacterium | reverse complement strand
GTGCCCGGTTTCCCGCCTTGCGACACCGAGTGCTGTAGCGAGCTGCAAACGAACATGGCTGACCAGAACGACCCAATTGCGATTGCGCGCGAGCTGATCCTGCGGCCCGGCGGGCTCGACATTGCCCGCGTCGATCGGGTGCTCGGCGACGTGATGGGGCACGCGGTCGATGCCGCGGACGTCTATTTCCAGCTCTCCCGCGAGGAGTCCTGGGCGCTCGAGGACGGCATCGTCAAGGAGGGCGGCGCGAGCATCGAGCAGGGCGTGGGCGTGCGTGCGCTCGCCGGCGAGAAGACCGGCTTTGCGTATTCGGACGAAGTGGTGCTGCCGGCGCTCGAGGAAGCCGGCCGCGCGGCGCGTGCGATCGCCGCGGGCGGCGCGCAGCATGCGCTGCGCGTTACCCACCCGGCGTCCGGCCACAGACTGTACCTGCCCATCGATCCGGGTGCGGCGCTCACCGATCGCGACAAGGTCGGCTGCCTCGAGCGCGTGGACCGCGAGATCCGAAAATCTGATCCGCGCATCGTGCAGGTGATGGCGAGCGTGTCCTCGGTCTACGAGGTCATCCTGGTCGCGACCAGCGACGGCACGCTCGCGGCCGACGTACGCCCGCTGGTGCGTTTCAACGTCTCGGTGGTCGCCGAGCAGAACGGCCGCCGCGAACAGGGCTACGCCGGCTCCGGCGGGCGCTTCTCGCTCGCCGAACTGGTGGCCGGGGACAAGCCGATTGCGCTGGCGCGCGAGGCCGCGCGCCAGGCGCTCGTCAATCTCGAGTCGGTGCCAGCGCCGGCGGGCAGCATGACCGTGGTGCTGGGCCCGGGCTGGCCCGGCATCCTGCTGCATGAGGCGATCGGCCACGGCCTCGAGGGCGATTTCAACCGCAAGGGCACCTCCGCATTCTCGAACCGCATCGGCGAGCGTGTCGCGTCACCGGGCGTCACGGTCGTGGATGACGGCACGCTCGCGCGTCGCCGCGGTTCGCTCAACATCGACGACGAAGGCACGCCGACCCAGTGCACTACGCTGATCGAGGATGGCGTGCTGACGGGCTACCTGCAGGACAAGCTGAACGCGCGTCTGATGGGCATGCGTCCGACCGGCAACGGGCGGCGCGAGTCCTTCGCGCACATGACACTGCCGCGCATGACCAACACCTACATGCGCGCCGGTGCGCACGCGCCCGGGGAAATCATCGCCTCGGTGAAGAAGGGCGTGTACGCGGTCAATTTCGGCGGCGGCCAGGTCGATATCACCTCGGGGAAGTTCGTGTTCTCCGCGAGCGAGGCCTACCTGATCGAGAACGGTCGCATCACGGCGCCGATCAAGGGCGCCACGCTGATCGGTAACGGGCCCGACGTGCTGACGCGCGTTTCGATGGTGGGCGACGACCTCAAGCTCGACGATGGCGTCGGTACCTGTGGCAAGGATGGCCAGAGTGTGCCGGTGGGCGTTGGTCAGCCGACGCTGCGCATCGATGGCCTGACGGTCGGTGGCACTGGCTGAGCCAGGACACGAGATCTGACATAAGCGGGATCGATGGCGCTGCTGTGAGTTGGCGCACGCCGCGCGTCCGGCGCGGCCGGTACCGTGCCTGCCCATGGACAACGCGATGCACACCGATCCCGGCGCGACCGGCTCGTTCCAGCGCCTGCTGCCACCGGACCTGGTACAGGAAGTCTCGCGCACCCATGGCGGCCGGAACGACGACATGAGCGTCAGCTGGCAGCCGTCGCTGCTCGCGCGGTTCCTCGAACTGTTCGTCGGCCGCCCGCGCTGACGAAAGCTGACCGGGAGGCGCACGGCACGGTACGATCTGCCCGTGCAGATCCGCCGCCCGCACCTGAACAAGCCCCTCTACGACATGCTGCCGTGGCTGTACGGCAGCGGCGGACTCGCGCTGCTCGCGTTCAGTTATTTCCGCATTTCAGGCTGGCTGAGCGTGCTGGTCGCGCTCGCGGGACTGGGGGGCATCACCTGGGGGCTGGCGATCGGACTGCGCCGGCGGGACTTTCGCGCGATGCGCGACGAGTACGGCGGCGGCACGCTGCCGCCCGACAATCAGGACTGAGAAAGCTCGAGCCGGCCGGTATCGTTGGGCCGCGCCGCCTGCGCGACGCGATCGTCGCGGTAGGTCAGCGAATGCTGGCCGAGCATCACGATGTCGCCGTCCGACAGCACGTGGCGTCGCACGCGCTTACCGCGCACCGACATGCCGTTGGTGCTGTTGAGATCCTCGATCACGCAGCTCTCCGCGGTCGTGACGATCTGGCAGTGGTGGCGGCTCACGAAGCGGCTATCGACCTGGATGTCATTGTCGGAGGTGCGCCCGATGATCACGCGCCCGGGGCGTAACGGCACCTCGGCCAGCACCGTGTCCTCGCTGGCGAGCGTCACATGCGCGAGGATCACGTCGCTGCGGCGTGAACCGGTGTTCTCGAGCGCACGCTCGCCCGCCCGGCCGGCCCCGGTCATCGAGCGCAGCTCGCGATGGGTGCGCGAGGCGTACTCGGCCCACTGCAGTTCCTCGACGGCATTCAGGATGTCCTCGCGCGTCACGGTGTCCTGGTCGGCGGCATAGGCCCCCATCATCGCCGTATCGCACAGGGTGTTCACGAGGCGCGGGGTGCCGCCGGTGAAGCGGTAGATCTCCGGGAAGGTCTCCGGCGCGAAGATCTCCCGGCCGCCGGCGCCCGCGACTTCGAGGCGGTGCAGGACATACTGGCGGGTATCCTCCTGCGACAGCGCGGTGAGGTGGAAGCGCAGGCGCACGCGCTGCGCGAGCTGCACCAGTTCGCGCGAATCGAGCTTGTCGTTCAGCTCGGGCTGGCCGGCGAGGATGATGCGCAGCACCTTCTCGCGCGCGGTCTCGACGCCCGACAGGAGCCGTATCTCCTCGAGCACGCGCAGGCTGAGGTTCTGCGCCTCGTCCACGATCAGCAGCACCTTGCGCCCGGCCGCGTACTGCTCGATCAGGAACTGGTTGAGCGTGGCGAGCAGCTCCGCCTTCTTCATCTTGAACGGCGAGAAGCCGAACTGCACCAGCACCGCCTGCAGGAACTCGATCGCCGAGACCTGTGTCTGGTTGACCTGTGCCACCACCACGTCCTGCTCGAGTTCACGCAGGAAGGTCTCGATCAGCGTAGTCTTGCCGGAGCCGATCTCGCCCGTGATCACCACGAAACCGTCGGTGAACCAGATCGTCGACTCCATGTACGCCTTGGCCCTGGAGTGGTTCCGGCTCAGGTACAGGTACTGCGGATCCGGGCTCAGCCGAAATGGCAGGTCGCGCAGCTTGAACAGGTCGAGATACATGGCCCGACGATCTTACGGGAATCGTCAGAGGCGCGGAAACGACACGCGCACACCCGGCGCAAGCCGGGGCAATAACGCCCGGACACGGCGGTCGCGGCTCCCGGCGCTCGCCTCGACCAGCGTGCAATGGCCGACTTTCCGGCCCGGACGGGCCGATTTGCCGTAATCATGCCAGTGCAGGCCGGGTTCCGAGAGCGCCGTCGCCAGGGGCGGTAGCTCGCCGATCAGGTTCACCATGGCCGCGTGGCCGCGCGCGCGGGTGCTGCCCAGCGGCAGGCCGAGGATGGCGCGCAGGTGGTTCTCGAACTGGCTCGTCTGCGCGCCCTCGATGGTCCAGTGCCCGGAATTGTGCACGCGCGGCGCCATTTCGTTCGCGAGCAGCCGCCCATCCTTCACGAAGAACTCGATGGCCAGCACGCCGGTGTAACGGAAATGCTCGAGCACGCGCTTCAGGTAGCGCGCGGCGGCGCGTGCGAGCGCCGGGGTGCCGAACGGTGCGCGCGTGACGCGCAGGATTCCATCGACGTGCACGTTGCCGTTGAGCGGGTAGACGGCGATCTCGCCGCGCGCGCTGCGCGCACCGATGATCGACACCTCGTAGTCGAACGGCACGAACTGTTCGTAGATCAGCGGCGCTCCGCCGAGCGCGGCCCAGGCGGCGTCGAGGTCGCGCGCGCTGCGCACCCTGAACTGGCCCTTGCCGTCATAGCCGAGCCGGCGTGTCTTCAGGACGCCGGGACCAATACGCGCGAAGGCGCGGGCAAGGTCGCGCGCGCTATCGACCGCGGCACTCGCATTGGTGGGCACCGCGAGCTTCGCGAACAGGCGCTTCTCCGCCAGCCGGTCCTGCGCCGCGGCGAGCGCCGGCAGCGGCGGCGCAAGCCGCGCGCGCCCCGCCAATGCGCGCAGCGGCGCGACCGGCACGTTCTCCCAGTCGAAGGTCACGACGCGCGTACCGCGCGCGAGTCTGCGCAGCAGGGTGGAATCGGTGAACTCACCGACGAGGATCGGCGCCACCTGGCCGCCGGGCGTGTCGGCGGCGCGATCGAGGAAACGGAAATCGAGGCCGAGCGGGTAGCCCGCGAGCGCGAGCATGCGGCCGAGCTGCCCCGCGCCGACGATGCCGACGGTCATGTCCGGGCGGCGATCATGGGCCGCGCGGATCGCCCTTCTCCAGCACGGTGGCGGTCTGGCGCGCGCGGAAGTCCTTGAGGGCCGTATCGATCGCCGGATCCGAGATCGCGAGGATCGCCGCCGCCATCAGTGCCGCATTGGTCGCCCCGGCGGCACCGATCGCAAGCGTGGCGACCGGAATGCCGGCCGGCATCTGCACGATCGACAGCAGCGAATCGAGACCGCTCAGTGCTTTCGACTGCACCGGCACGCCGAGCACGGGCAGGGTGGTCTTCGCGGCAGTCATCCCCGGCAGGTGGGCCGCACCGCCGGCGCCGGCGATGATCACCTTGATGCCGCGCTGCTGCGCGCCCGCCGCATACTCGAATAACAGGTCGGGCGTGCGGTGCGCAGAGACGACGCGCACTTCGTGCGCGATGCCGAGCTGCGCGAGCGTGTCGCTGGCGGCCCGCATCGTCTCCCAGTCGGAAGACGACCCCATGATGATGCCGACGAGTGCAGTCATCGCGCCATTCTAGCAGTTGGGGTCCGCGGGGCGGCAGAGGACGGCCCGCAGCGTGCGAAACAGGCTGCGGGACGCGGTGGTGCGCGCGCCGGCACTCGCGTGCGGATTGCCCGCGGCGGCGATCAGCGAGGCGAGCTGCGCGCGGTCGACCGGGGCGTGCGCGGCGGCGAATTCGTCGAGCGCGCGATCGCCCTCCGCCAGCAGGCGCTCGCGCCAGCGCTCCGCGCTCTGCTGCAGCCGGGCATCGAGCGCGCCGGCGCCCGAGCGGGCCGCGAGCGCCGCCTCGATCGGCGCGGTGTCGATGCCGCGCATCAGCTTGCCGATGTACTGGCGCTGGCGCGCGAGCGCCGCCCGGCTCGTCAGCCGACGCGCCTCGCGCACGGCATCGAGCAACTGGTCGGGAAGCCGGAGCGCCGCGAGCTCGGGCTCCCGCAGCGCGATGAGGCGCGCGCCGAGGTCCTGGGCGGCATGCGCCGCGCGCTTGCGGGCGCTCTTGCTGGGCTTATCGTCGAAAGTCTCGTCGGACATGACTGCTACAATGCGGCCGATGCAACAGCGTGTGGATGGTACGCGAATCGCCGAACTCAAAGGCGTCATATCGAGCGCCCTCGAAGCGGCCCGCAGGGCCGGCGCGACCCAGGCCGAAGCCGATGCCAGCGTGCAGCAGGGCCTCACCGTCAACGTGCGGTTGGGCGCGGTCGACACGATCGAGTACCAGCGCGATCGCGGCCTCGGCATCACCGTCTATGTCGGCCAGCGCAAAGGTTCGGCGAGCACCGCCGACCTGGCGCCTGCGGCGGTGGCGGCGATGGTCGAGAAGGCCGTTTCGATAGCGCGCTTCACCGCCGAGGATCCGTTCGCAGGGCTCGCCGATCCGGATGAACTGGCGGTCGACATACCGGATCTCGACCTCGACCATCCGTGGGAGCTCGAACCGGGCGCAGCGGTCGAACTGGCGCGGCGCTGCGAGGCGGCGGGCCTGGACCTCGACGCGCGCATCACCAATTCCGAAGGCGCGAGCATCTCCACCCACCGGGCCGTGCACGTCTATGGCAACTCGCACGGTTTCCTCGCCGGCTACCCGAGTTCGAGCCACAGCGTCAGCTGTGCGCTGGTCGCGCAGGCCGGCAGCGACATGCAGCGCGACTACTGGTATACGGCCGCGCGCGATCCCGATGAACTCGGCGACATCGAGGCGATCGGTCGTCGTGCCGGCGAGCGTGCGCTCGGCCGCCTCGGCGCCCGTCGCCTCGGCACCCGCCGGGCGCCGGTACTGTTTGCGCCCGACATCGCGCGCGGCGTCTTCGGGCACATGGTCGGCGCGCTGCGCGGCGGAAACCAGTACCGACGCACGTCCTTTCTGCTCGATGCGGCCGGCGAGCGGATCCTGCCGACGTTCATCCACATCCACGAGCGCCCGCACCTCGCCAGGGCGCTCGCCAGCAGCCCGTTCGATGCCGAGGGTGTGGCGACACGCGATCGCGAACTCGTCACCGCCGGTGTGCTGCAGGGCTACGTGCTGAACAGCTATGCCGCCCGCAAGCTCGGCCTGCGTACCACCGGCAACGCCGGCGGCGTGCACAACCTGATCGTCGAGTCGGATCGCGATGCGCTGCCGTTCGAGGCACTGCTCGCGCGCATGGGCAGGGGTCTCGTCGTGACCGAGCTGATGGGCCAGGGCGTCAACGGCGTCACCGGCGACTACTCGCGCGGCGCCACCGGGTTCTGGGTCGAGGGGGGCGCGCCCGCCTTCCCGGTCGAGGAAGTCACGATCGCCGGCAACCTGCGCGACATGTATCTCGCGATCGACGCGGTCGGCAGCGACGTCGACACGCGCGGTGCGCTGCGCACCGGGTCGCTGCTGATCGGCGAGATGACGATCGCCGGCGAAGCCTAGGCCTCCGACCCTTCGGCCACCAGTTGCCCGAGCGTCCGGTCCTGGCAGCAGGACCGCCACGCCTCGTCGATCGCGCGCGTCAGGCGGTCTACCGGCGGCAGTGAAACATCGCGCGCCGGTGCATGCCCCATCTTCTGATTGCGTGCCGTGTCGAGGATCTCCTGCAGGCGGATGTGGCCGATGTCGCGGCCGGGCAACAGGCGCTCGTCGTCGGTTGCGAGGACCAGCCCCGCGCCCTCGAGCGTCGCGACGAGCTGCGCGACCGCGATGCCCGGCAGTCCGAGTTCACTGGCCAGCGAGCTGACGGTCCAGGTGGTGTCGCCGGTGGCGTGCGAGCGGCCCACGAGATACATGATCTTGAGCGAGACGCGCTCCACCTCGATGCTCGACAGGCGCAGTTCCCGCAGGCCGATGCGCAGGTATTCCGGGTTCTGCACGTAGAAGGAGACCTGCGCCCCGATCAGCAGGATCAGCCAGCCGAAGTAGGTCCAGAGCAGCGTCGCGATGATGATCGCGAGACCCGCGTACACGATGGTGAGGCGCGAGGAGTAGACGACGAAGGCCGTGAACAGCGTGCCCACGGCCGCCCACAGCACCCCGCCGCTGATGCCGCCGATCAGCGCCGACTGCCAGCGCACCCTGGTGTTCGGCACCAGCATGTACACGAACGTGAAGATCGCGGTGACCATCACGTAGGGCTCGATGCCGGTCGTGAAATTGACCGCGCGGCTGAGCAGCGGCAGCTGGCTGATCACCTGCCAGGATTCGCTGCGCATCGCGCGGTGGGCGAGCCCGAGGAAGGCGACCAGCAGCAGCGGGCCGACGATCAGCAGCGTCATGTACTCGGTGATGCGGCGGGCGAAGCTGCGCGGCTGCTCGACGTGCCAGACGAAGTTGAAGCTGTCCTCGACCTTCTTGATGGTGCCGACGAGGGTCCACAGAAGCAGCGCGAAGCCGACCGAGCCGACGATGCCGGTGCTCACGTTGTCCGCAAACTGCATCACCCGCGCCGTGATCTCGATGGCCGCGTCGCCGATCGGGCGGAAGAACTCGTAGACGATCGGCTCGAGGTCGCGGTGTGCGCCGAAGCCCTTCAGGATCGCGAACGCGAACGCGAGCGCCGGCACGATCGCGAGGAAGGTCGCGTAGACGAGGCCCATGGCGCGCAGGTTGAGCTGGCCCTCGGACAGGTCGCGCAGGATCGCGTACGGATAGCGCAGGATGCGCAGTGCGAGCCCGGAGGGTCGCGGCGAGAGGGAGTGCGGCCCGAACAGCCAACGGTCGAAGAAGTTCCAGGCCCGCACCCACATGCGCGCAGCATACCGCGCTTCCGCCCCGGTACCCCAGGCGCGGGCCGTATCGGAGGCGCCCCCGGAAGCGCTAGGTCGTCGCCGGGCCCGTGATGCGCGCGAGCGCCTCGCGGTACTTATCGCTGGTGCGCCGGATGATCTCGGGCGGCAGGTGCGGCGCGGGCGGCTGCTTGTTCCAGTGGATCGACTCGAGGTAGTCGCGCACGAACTGCTTGTCGAAGCTTGGCGGGCTCGTTCCCACCTGCCAGGTGTCCGCGGGCCAGAAGCGCGAAGAGTCGGGAGTGAGCGCCTCGTCGATCAGGTGCAGTGTGCCATCCGCGTCGAGGCCGAACTCGAACTTGGTGTCCGCGATGATCAGCCCGCGCGCCGCCGCGTGCTGCGCGGCATAGCCGTACAGCGCGAGGGCCGCATCGCGCACCCGCGCGGCGACGTCCGCGCCGACGAGCGTCGCGGCTTCGTCGAAGGAAATGTTGACGTCGTGCGCGCCGACCTCGGCCTTGGTGGCCGGCGTGAAGATCGGCTCCGGCAACCGCGAGGCGAGTTGCAGGCCGGGCGGCAGCGCGATGCCGCAAACGGCGCCGCCGTGCTGGTAATCCTTCCACCCCGAGCCGATCAGGTAGCCGCGCACCACCGCCTCGATCGGCAGTGCGCGCAGCCGGCGCACGATCACTGCGCGTCCGGCGAGCAGCGCGCGCTCCTCCGGATCGGCGACGACTTCCTCGACGGCGCGACCGGTCAGGTGATTCGGCACGATGTGCGTGGTGCGCGCGAACCAGTAGTTCGCGATTTCGTTCAGTACGTGGCCCTTCCACGGAATCGGGTCGGGCAGGATCACGTCGAAGGCCGACAGCCGGTCGGTCGTCACGATCAGCATCGTGTCGGCATCGATCGCGTAGATGTCGCGGACCTTGCCGCTGTGCAGCCTGGTGAGTCCCGTGAGGGCGGTGGTGTGGACGGTCGCTGGTGTCATCGGTTCGAGGGCCCGCGCGCGCAGGGCCGGGCATCTTGACCGCCGCTGCGCGATGCGGTCAAGGATCGTGTAACGTTACGGCTTCCATGGCGACTCGCTGGACGGGCAAGATCTTCGGGGGCCTGCTCGGGCTCTTCACGCTCGGCCCGTTCGGTGCCGCGCTCGGCGTCGTCCTGGGCCACCAGTACGACCAGGGCACGGCGCAGGCCGGCGGCGCGCGCAACTTCGGCGCGCAGTTCTTCACCGCCACGTTCGAGGTGATGGGGCATATCGCCAAGGCCGACGGCCGCGTCTCCGAGCGCGAAATCGCCGCCGCGCGTGCCGTGATGGCGGCGCTGCGGCTCGATGAGCCGAGCGTGCGTGCCGCGATCGCCTGTTTCCAGCGCGGCAAGCAGCCGGGTTTCGACTATGCCGGGACCGTGCAGGCGCTGCGCCGCGCATGCATCGGCCGGCCCGACCTGCTGCGCATTTTCTTCGAGATCCAGATGCGCGCGGCGCTCGATGGCACGGGCCTCGCGCCGCCGACGCGCGGCGAGGTGCGACGGCTCGCGCAGTGGCTCGGGATTTCGCCTCACGAGTTCGCGCATATCGAGGCGGCGCTGCGCTCGGGACGCGCCGGCGGCGCCCGTCCGGCTGCCGCCCCGGGCATTTCGCTCGAGGACGCCTATGCCGTGCTCGAGGTGGCGGCCGGTGCGACCGATGCCGAGGTGACGCGCGCCTACCGGCGCCAGCTCTCGCGCCACCATCCGGACAAGCTCAAGGCGAACGGCCTGCCGGACTCGATGATCGAGCACGCCAAGGAGCGCACGCAGCGGATCATCGAGGCCTGGGACCGGATACGCGCCGCGCGCGGCATCCGCAGTTAGCGCCGGCTCGCGTACACTTCGCCCCATGCGCCAGACCCCGTGGATCGCCCCGTCGATATTGTCCGCCGACTTCGCGCGGCTCGGTGAGGAAGTCGACGCGGTACTCGCCGCCGGGGCGGACATCGTGCATTTCGACGTGATGGACAACCACTACGTGCCGAACCTGACGATCGGCCCGCTCGTGTGCGAGGCGCTGCGCAAGCACGGCGTGACCGCGCCGATCGACGTGCACCTGATGGTCGAGCCGGTCGATCGCATCGTGCCGGACTTCGCCAGGGCCGGGGCCACCTACATCAGCTTTCACCCGGAGGCGAGCCGGCATGTCGATCGCACCATCGGGCTGATCCGCGAGAGCGGCGCACGTCCCGGGCTCGTGTTCAACCCCGCGACTCCGCTCGATTGGCTCGACTACACGCTCGACAGGATCGACCTCGTGCTGCTGATGTCGGTGAACCCGGGCTTCGGCGGCCAGAGCTTCATCCCTTCGGCGCTCGGCAAACTCGCCGAGGCGCGACGGCGCATCGACGCCTCGGGACGCGAGGTGCGCCTCGAGATCGACGGTGGCGTGAAGGTCGACAACATCGGCGAGATCGCGGCGGCGGGGGCCGACACCTTCGTCGCGGGTTCGGCGATCTTCGGCGCGGGTAACTACAAGGCGACCATCGCGGACATGCGCCGCGCGATCGCCGCCCGGACCTGACCGACTCGCCCAGCGAGCACGCAGGGACCGCAATGCCGTCGCGTTATCTTTCGCTGGCCCTCTACTCATTGCTCATCACACTGGTGGCCGGCGCCTGGCTGGTACATGGCCTGCGTGATGCGGGCGATTTCCCCACTGCATGGATCGCGGCGGCCAGCATCGCGGCGTGCCTCGCCATCTGGCAGTTCGGCATCCCGGTGCCGCGAGTCGGACTCACCTCGATGGAGCGCGTGCCGCAGGTGGGTCTGCTGCTCGTGTTCAGTCCGCCGGTCGCGGCGGCGTTGTGTGGTGCCGCGGCATTCCTGTGGCCGCTCCTGAATCGCAGCTACAGTCACGGTTCGCCGCGCGCCGCGGTGCTGCGCGCCGTGCACAACGGCGCCATGGACACGCTGATGCTGCTGGCGGCGGGCAGCGTCTACCTCGCCGTCGGCGGCCGCCATCCGATCGCTGTGCCCGGGCCCGACGACATCGTGCCGCTCGCCGCGATGGCGCTCACGGCACAGGCCGTCAACGTCGCGCTGCTCGCCACCTACTTCCGGCTCGACGGGCGCGACGTCGGGCGGATCATCAAGCCGGTCTATTCGCTGGTCGACCTCGTGTTCGTGCCGGCCGGCGTGCTCGCGGCGGTTTTGTACAACACGGCGGCGCCGGCCACTTTCGTGCTGTTCGCGCTGCTGATGGTCGTGTTCGTGCTGAGCTTCAACGGCATCGGCAGTGCGCTCGCTGCCGCCGACGCCGACAGCAGCCCGCTCGCGCGGCTGTCGCAGGCGTGGCGCGCGCTGCGTGGCGCTCGCCGCCTCGACGACCTGGGGGATCGCATCCTCGCCGAGACGCGCGGGCTGTTTCGCTTCGACGAGTTCCTGCTCGCGTTCGTCGACCGCGAGCAGCGCACAGTCGATCTGCGCGTGCATGAACGCGGCGGCGAGCGCCTCGCCCCGCAGGCGCGTCCGCTCGACTCGGGACTGCTCGGCCGCGTTGCCGCGCGCGGCGATGCCTTGCTGGTCGAGGACTGGGCCAGCGCGCCCGACGGGCTGCGCGCGCTGGCCGACGCCAGCGAGGCGGGCTCGCTGATCATCGTCGCGCTGCGGGACGAGGGTCAGGTGATCGGCCTGCTGGGCGTGCGCCATGGCCGCCCGGGGGTGTATTCGGATGCCGACCTGCACCTGATGGAGCACCTCGCCGAGCAGGTGGCGCCGGCCATTGCCGATGCGCGCGCCTTCGAGGACCTCGAGCGCTACCGGCGACTGCTCGAGCAGCGCGTCGCGGAGCGCACGGACGAACTCGCCCGCGCCAATCGCGACAAGGAGCGGCTGATCGCGGCGCTCGATGAGCGCAGCCGTACGCTCGAGCGCGAATCGCAGGAAGACCCGCTCACCGGGATCGCGAACCGCCGCGCCTTCAGCCGGCGCCTCGCGAGCGAGATCGAAATGTCACGCGCGTCCGGGCGGCCGCTCACCCTCGCGGTCGCCGATCTCGACTTCTTCAAGCTCGTCAACGACCAGTTGGGGCATGCGGTCGGTGACGAAGTGCTGCGCCAGTGCGCGGCCGTGATGCGCCACATCTGCCGCGCGACCGATCACGTCGCGCGCATCGGCGGCGAGGAGTTCGCGATCATTTTCCCGGGCACGGACCACCGTCAGGCGCTGCACTCCTGCGAGCAGCTGAGGCGCGCCGTGGAGCAGCACGGTTGGCACTCCCTGCATGCGGACCTGCGGGTGACCCTGAGCATCGGCGTCGCCGAGTGGGATCGGGAGGCGGGCGCCGACGAGCTGCAGCACGCCGCGGATTCGCGTCTCTACGGCGCCAAGCATTCCGGGCGCAACCGGGTCGCCTGACGGGCCCCGCTGCCGGCGACTCCCTGTCGCTCAGGCCTAGTCGTCGTCCTCATCATCGTCATCGTCATCGTCGACTTGCGGCCGGCCCTGGGCGGCCGCGGCGCCGCCCTTGACGGGCACGATGACCGGGCGCGTCTTCATCTTCGGGCGCGCATTGAACACCACGATGGTCTTGCCGGTGGCGCGCAGCAGGCCCTGGTCCTCCAGCACCTTCAGCACGCGGCCCGCCATTTCGCGCGAGCAGCCGACGAGGCGCGACAGCTCCTGGCGGCTCACCTTGATCTGCATGCCCTCGGGATGCGTCATCGCATCGGGCTCGCCGCACAGGTCCATGATCGCGTGCGCCACCCGGCCCGTGACGTCGACGAACGCGAGGTCGCCGAGCTTGCGATTGGTGCGGTCGAGGCGCGTGGCGAGCTGGGTCGCGAGCTCGAACACGAGGCCCGGGCTCTCGGCGGCAATCTGGCGAAAGCGCGGGTAGGTCATTTCCGCGAGTTCGCAGGAGTTGCGCGTGCGAACCCAGGCGCTGCGCGTCGGGGTCTCGTGGAACAGGCCCATCTCGCCGAAGAACTGGCCCTTGTTGAGGTAGGCCAGCACCATTTCGTTGCCTTCCTCGTCCTCGATCATCACCTCGACCGAGCCGCTGATGATGTAGTAGAGCACGTCCGGCAGGTCGCCAGCGTGGATGATCACGGTCTTCGACGGCACCGTGCGGATTCGGCAATAGCTCAGGAAGCGATTGATCGCAGGTATGTCGCTCAACGGCTTGACGTTCTCTTCCATTTTCTCCCCCGGGACCGCGAGGCCCACGCTCGCAGCGTTTTAGTATAGATGTCGGCCCCGCTGCAAGCGCGGGGCATCAGATCCAGTAGGCGGTGCGGGTCATCACACGCGACGCATGGCGCATCAGTGCACGCACGGGCGCGGGCAGATCGACGCCGCCCGCGTCGCGGGCGCGCGCGCCATGCGCGACTTCGTCGGCGCGCATCGTCTCGAGTATCGCGCGGCTGCGCGCATCATGCGGCGGCAGGCGTTCCAGGTGATCGGTGAGATGCGACTCGACCTGGCGCTCCGTCTCGGCGACGAAGCCGAGGCTCACGCGGTCGCTGATCGCGGCAGCAGCGGCCCCGATCGCGAACGAGCCCGCATACCAGAGCGGTTTCAGCACGCTCGGCCGCGAGTCGAGTTCCCTGAGGCGCTGCTCGCACCACGCGAGGTGGTCGGCTTCCTCCCGCGCCGCATCGAGCAGCCATTCACGCGTGGCGGCATCGCGCGCCATGAGCGCCTGGCCGTGGTAGAGGGCCTGTGCGGCGATCTCGCCGGCATGATTGACGCGCATCAGGCGCGCCGCGAGCTGCCGGTCTGCCGCGGGAACCGTCTGGTCGGCTGCCGGCGCCGCGGCGGGCAGGGGTCGGGATGCGTGCGGTGCAGCAAAGACGGCCCTCAGGGCTCGGTCGGCAGCTGAAAGCAGGTTGTCGAGGGGCGAGGCGGCATGCATGGGCGGACCCATTATAAAGAGGCTTCGCCATCGGCCCGCACTCCTTTTGCAAAGCGCGGACCGCTTGAGTACACTTTCGGGCCTTTTTGGGGCCTTCCGGCTCGAGCCCGGCTGCGGGCAGTTGGAGATCATTGAAATGACTACAGTTTTTGCGAAGCCTGCGGAAGTCCGCGGCGACTGGTTCGTGATCGACGCCGAGGGCAAGACCCTGGGGCGTCTCGCGACGCAGCTCGCCCATCGCCTGCGGGGCAAGCACAAGGCCAATTACAGCCCCCACGTCGACATGGGCGACCATCTCGTCGTCGTGAATGCTGAGAAGGTCCGCGTCACCGGCAACAAGCTGGCCGACAAGATCTATTACCACCACACCGGCTACATCGGCGGCATCAAGTCGATCGCGCTCGACAAGCTCCTGAAGGAGCACCCGGAGCGTGTCATCGAGATCGCCGTCAAGGGCATGCTGCCGAAGAACACGCTCGGGCGGAACATGTTCCGCAAGCTGCATGTGTTCGCGGGCGGCAAGCACCCGCACACCGCGCAGCAGCCGAAGCCGCTCGAGATCTGAAGGAAGAGAAACGAAGATGCCCGCCACGCAGAATTACGGCACCGGCCGTCGCAAGACCGCCACCGCCCGCGTTTACCTGAAGCCCGGCACGGGCCGCATCACGGTCAACGCGCGTCCGGTCGATGAGTTCTTCGGCCGCGAGACCGGCCGCATGATCGTCCGCCAGCCGCTCGAAGTCGCGCAGCTCACCGACAAGTTCGACGTGCAGGCGCACGTGTCGGGCGGAGGCATCACCGGCCAGGCCGGCGCGATCCGCCATGGCATTACCCGCGCCCTCATCGAATATGATGAGAGCCTGCGCCGACCGCTGCGTGCCGCCGGCTTCGTCACGCGCGATGCGCGCGAGGTCGAACGCAAGAAGGTCGGCCGCCGCAAGGCCCGTCGCGGTCCGCAGTACTCGAAGCGCTAAGCGCAGCAAGCGCTACCGATCTTGGGGGATCGTCTAGCGGTAGGACAACGGACTCTGACTCCGTTTACCTAGGTTCGAATCCTAGTCCCCCAGCCAGAAGCAGGAGGCCCGTCGCAAGACGGGCCTCTTTGCGTTTATAGTAGATATATGCGCGCCCTCGCGTCCTGCGCCCCCGTGCCCGCACTCCGTTTCACTGATGAGTGCGTGACGCTCTTCCACGAGACGGGCCGCGACGCGCCCGATTCGTTGAATTCCGGCAGGGTGGCCAGGTGGGAAGGCCCCCTGAACGGTGCGCACGGCCCCTGGCGGGTCGATCCCGATGCGATCCCGGCCGCCAAACACTAGACACTGAGGAGTGATCATGTCGACACCATTTGCAGGATGGACTGCGGCCCTTGCGACGCTCGCGCTCGTTGGCGGATGCGCATCGGCCCCGCAGATCAACGTGATGTCGGACCCGGCAGCGAACATCGCCGCGTACAAGACCTTCAACTATATGAGCCCGCTCGGCACGGACCGCGGGGGCTACGAGTCGCTGGTCTCCGCGAATCTGAAGGACTCGACCACGCTCGAGCTTACCCGTCGCGGCTACCAGATGTCCGAGACGCCCGACTTCCTGGTGAATTTCTCGGGCCGGCTGGACGAAAAGCTGCGCGTATCGACCAGCCCGTCGTTCTCGCCCGGGATGGGCTACTACGGATATCGCACTGGTTTCTATGACCCGTGGTACGGCTACACCGACGTCAACGTCGACCAGTACACGCAAGGCACGCTCAACATCGACATCGTGGATGCGGCCTCGAAGCGCCTGGTCTGGGAATCCGTCGCCGCCGGCCGGGTCACCGCGAAGACGAGGGAAGACCTGCCCGGCGCGATCCGCAAGATCGTGCCCGAGATGCTGGCGAAGTTCCCGTCGGTCGGCGGTGGACCGCCGCCCACCACCGAGAAATAAGCCGCGCGCGTGATCGAAGCGGGGTCACGGTCAGACGACCGTGACCCCTTTTTCGTTGCCGATCACCAGCAGGTCGGCCGGGCGTTGCGCGAACAGGCCGACGGTCACGACACCGGCGATCTGGTTGAGGTCGCGCTCGAGGCTCGGCGGATCGAGGATCACGAGGCCGTGCACGTCGAGGATCTGGTTGCCGTTGTCGGTCGTGCAGTTCTCGCGCCATACGGGCTGCCCGCCGCGCGCGACCAGCTCGCGCGCCACGTACGAGCGCGCCATCGGGATCACCTCGATCGGCAGCGGGAAGCGCCCGAGCACGTCGACCAGCTTGCTGTCGTCGACGATGCAGACGAAGCGGCGCGAGGCGGCCGCGACGATCTTC
>DAOQXO010000053.1:0-17048 GCA_035342635.1 Steroidobacteraceae bacterium | reverse complement strand
GGCCACGGTTGCCATGCCGACGCCGAGGTTCTGGCCCATCAGGATCATGCAGGCGAGCGCCGGCAGCGCCAGCATCGGGAAGACCACGCCCGGCGCCCAGAAGCGATCCATCAGGAAGCCCGCGAACAGGCGACCGAAGATGATGCTGACGCCGATCGCGCCCGCGGTCTTGCCCGCCTCGATCGGCGTGAAGCCGCGGTCCACCAGCAGCGGCACGAGATTGGTGATCGTGCCGCCGATGCCGGTCGCGACCAGCAGGATGGACACGACCATGACCCAGAAGCGGTAGTTGCGCAGTGCCTCGCGCAGCGTGAAACCCGGCTCGTCGCGGCGGGCGAGCCCGCCGCCCCCGGCCGGCGCCTTCTCGGGCGGCTCGCGAAACCAGCGGATCGCGATCGGCAGCGCGATGGCGAGCGGCAGCAGCGCGATGCCGAAGTAAGCCCAGCGCCAGCCGAAGCGCTCGATCAGCCAGATCGTCAGCGTCGGCAGGAAGGCCGCCGTGATGCCGGTGCCGAGCAGCGTAATCGCGAGCGCCAGGCCGCGATTGACCACGAACCAGCTGTTGACCGCGCGGGTCCAGGTCACCGGCGTCGAACCGCCACCCAGCAGACCGGCGAAGAACCACAGCCCGTAGAAGACGACGAGCGAACCCGGCGTGAGGCCTATCAGGGCGAAACAGACGCCGAATGCGGCCAGCGTCAGCAGCGCCATGCGCCGCACGCCGAAGCGGTCCGCCAGTGCGCCGACCAGCGGCACGATGCAGACCACCGCGATCGTGTACCACAACACGCCCAGCTGCACGTCGCCCCGGCCCCAGCCGAATTCTTCGGCTATCGGCAGCGTGAAGGCACCGAGGGAGTTGTAGGGGATGGGCGAAGCGCCGAAGGCGACACCGAGCGAGGAGGCGACCAGCACGGTCCAGCCGCGCCGGAATTCGGATTGGGATGGCGTCATTCCAGGGTGCCGTCTTGCAACAGCATGAGGTTGATGGCGGCACGAGTGTACTGGGGGTCGAGCGCGAGTGCTCGACGAAACAGCGCCTCGGCTTCCACAGGGCGGCCGGCGCGCGCAAGTGCATAGCCCAGGTTGCCCGCGGCACGTGCATTGGCCGGCGACTTGGCCGCGACATCGGCCCAGAATGCGATCTCGCTGTCGTAGACCGCGTTGCGCTGCGCGGTCGACACCGCGAGGCACAGCAGCAGCCCGGCGAGGGCGGCGCCGACTGCGATGCGCCGCGGGCGGGAGGCGAGCGCCATGGCGCGCGCTGCCAGCAGGCCCGCAAGCCAGGCCGGCCCGGCGAGCGCGAGGTAGAGCTGGCGGTCATTGGCGAGATCGAGCCGCGGCAGCAGCGAATTGGTGGGCGCGAGCCACAGGAAGAACCACAGGATGCCGAAGGCGAGCGCGGGACGCCGGCGCAATGACGCGCAGCCGAGGATGAGGAGCGTCGCGTACAGCAGCGCGAGCGCCACGGTCGGGGGCGTCCATGCCTCGACGACGGCGAGCGTGGGGTCGGCATTGAGGCGCCACGGCATCATGAGCTGGCCGACGAGCCAGGCCACGGCATGCATCTGGCTCAGCAGGTTCACACCGAGGTCGCGGGCCGTGAGGCTCGACTCGAGCAGCATCCAGTAGCGCGGCAGTGTCGCGGCGAGCAGTGCGGCGAGCAACAGCACGAGCGCATGCGGGGTGGCCGCCGCCAGCGCCTCGCGCCAGGGCACGCGGCGCCTCGCATCGCAGCTCACCAGCAGCACGATGGCCGCCGGCACCACCATCGTGGTCTCCTTCACGCCGAGCGCCAGCAGGAACAGAAGCGGGGAGACGAACAGCGTGTGCAGGCGGCGCAGCGCCGGGTGCGTCGTGGTGCGCCCGTACTCGAGGCACCACAGGCTCGCGAGCGCGAAGGTCGCAGCCAGGCTGCTCGAGCGACCGCTGATGTAGGTGACCGCCTCCGTCTGCACGGGGTGCAGCGCAAAGAGCAGGGCGGCCACGAGAGGCGTGAGCGTGCCCGCCATGCCGAGCCGCGCGGCGAGCCGACGCAGCAGGCCCAGCACGAGGCAGGCGTTCGCGACGTGCAGGCCGAGGTTGACGGCGTGGAAGCCGGCGATGCCATGGCCACCCTGCCAGTTGAGGGCATAGCTCAGTTTCAGCAGCGGGCGGATGCCGGGCATCGACTGCCACCACGCCGCGAGCGAGTGCACGCGCGGCTCGTCGACGATCACGGCCCAGTCGTCGAACTGGAAGACGCCGTCGAATGAGGTCAGGTACGCCGCCACCGTCGCGAGCGCGAGCAGTGCGGGCGCCGTCCAGGACGGTAGCGCCGCGCGTCGATCAGTCGTGGCGCGCGACATGGAACGCATCCTCCACCAGCGCCGCGGCAGTCCACCAGCGGTCGCGCGCATTCAGCAGCACGACCCACACGTCGATGTCCTCGCGCCGCGCGTGCACGACCACGCACGGGCCGGCCCCGGCCGTGTAGCCGCTCTTGAGCCCGATCGCGCCATCGAGGCGGCCCAGCAGCGGATTGGTGGTCGCGAGCGGAATCTGCCGGCCCTTGCGCGTCGATATCGTGATGCTGCGCGCAGCAGCGAGTGCGGCGACCGAAGGGAACTTCACGGCGTGGCGGGCGAGGCGCAACAGGTCGTTTGCGGACGAGTGGTGGCCGGGCGCGTCGAGCCCGCAGGGATTCGTGAACTGCGTGCGGTTGAGCGCGAGTGTGGCGCTACGTTCGTTCATGCGCGCGACGAACGCTGCGACGCTGCCCGCGTGATGCTCGGCGAGCGCGATGCAGGCATCGTTGGCGGAGCGCACGAGAAGCGCCGCGAGCAGGTCGCCGGCCGTGATCTGTTCGCGCTCCGCGAGGCCGGCGCGCGCGCCGGTTGCACGCGCCGCCTGTGCACTGACCGTGACCCAGCGGTCAGGATCCCATTCGGATTCGAGCAGCACGACGGCCGTCATCAGCTTGGTCAGGGATGCCGGTGGGAGCGAGCGGTCCGCCGCGCGCGACCAGCGATCGGTGGCGCCGATCGCGACCACGTAGGCATCGGCCGCGCGCGGATAGCGGTCGGTGATGGGCGGCGCCTCGGCGCCGTGGACGACGCCGAGGCAGGTGAGCAGGGCGAGGCCCGCCAGGCTGCGCATCGCCCAGGCCTGCGGACGCAGACGGTTCAGAAGCCGATCAGGCCGCGCAGCGCCTTCTTGCCCGCCTTGATCGCCGAGTCCTTCGGCGCTTCCGGAGCCCGCGCGGCGGCGGTGCCGGTATCGCCGGCAGGCAGCGCACCGTGGCGCGCATAGGCGGTGCAGAAATCGCGGTACTTGTCGGCGACAGGCGAGGAGTAGCTCCGGCCCGCGCACTCGCGCATGGCGAGGTCGCGCCCCTCGGCGACGCAATTGCGACCGAGGAACACCAGCGACTCGCCGGCGAGCGCCGTGCGGCACAGGTCAGCGCGAATGCCTTCGAAGCTGCCCGCGCCGGCAGACGGCAGGCCGCACACTCCGGCGGCCGCCCCCGGGCCCATCTCGTAGGGTCCGCCAGTCTGGCCCGAGGCACCGTATCCGGCGACCTTGTCGAAGCCTGCCTCGGTCGAGAGGCGCGCGCAGTACTGCTCCTTGTAGCTCGCGGGACACTCGATGCCGGCGGTACCCGAACCCGAAAAGAGGTAGGCGGCCATCGTCTCGACGCCCTGGCGGCAGGTCTCCTCGATGTGGCGCGCCGATTGCGCCTGCGCCGCGGCGATCTGCCTCTTCACCTGGCCCGCATCGCAGGCCGTGCCGAGGCGCTTGCCGCGCATTTTCATCTGCATCTCGTCGGCGCCGACCTTCATCTGCATCTGACCGCTGTAGTTGTCCTTGTCGGGATAGTGCATCTCGCCCGATCCCGAAGTCGGCGGATCGCCGGCGCAGCGCAGTTTCCAGCTCATCGACGCGCCGGTGCGCCGCACGTCGTACATCTCGCAGGACTCCTGCGTCGGCACGCCTTGCGGCACGTCCTCGGGTGCGTCCCTCGGAGTGCACACCTGCTGCGTGCGTGCCGGCATCGACATGCCGGCCACCTGCATTTCCGTGGTGACTTCCCAGGTCTCACCGGGCTCCTGCGCGAGGACAGCGAGCGCCGGCAGGGCCGCGATCAGCGCGGTTGCAAAGTGTGCAAGGCGGAGCGTCGACATTCGGTTCTCCTTCACTCGACCGTGGGGGCATGCCAGGCGGGTGTCTGCGCAGTCTCTCCCGGCGGCAGGTACGCAGGCGCGGGTGTGCCGGCCGGGCCCAGCGCACGGACATAATGATAGATGGCGAGCAGGTCGGCGTCGCTCATCACATGCAGGTTGAACCACGGCATCGGCGGGCGCGCAACCACGCTGCGGGCGATCAGCAGCCATTGCTCCGCCGTCATGTCGGCAAAGTACAGGCGCAGGTTGATCGGATAGGTCGTACCCCACGGGCCACTCCAGCCGACGGCGTCACCGGTCAGCCAGTCCTGCTCGGGCACCTTGCCGGCGAGTTCGGGGTAACGCGACGTATGGCAGTCGTTGCAGCCGGCGACCTGAACGAGATAGCGGCCACGGTCCACGCTGGCGGCGTGGGTTTCAGGCGTTGCGGCGGCAGTCTGCGGCACGGACGTGTCCGCGGGCAGTGACTGCCAGACGATGGCGAGGGCGATGACGGCGACTGTGCCGCCGATGAGACTCCGTTTCATGGTTGCTTCCCTGTAGTTGGGGCCCGTTCTAGAACGGACCAGGTTTCGATATGCGTTTCGGTCTTCACGTGGTCGCCTTCGAACTCGAAGATGCGCACCCGCTCGAGCTCGACGAGGTCGCCGCGGGCGATCGGCGCGCCGACGAGACCGCTGCCCGTGTGCACGAAGCGCACGACCTGCTCGTCGATCACGCGGCCGGGGGCGCTGGCACGGCGTACCGGGGTGAACTCCGGCGAGCCCATGCACGCAGCTTCCTGCAGCAGGTGGTGGATCACCGCCTCGAGGCCCACGATCTCGAGCCCGCGGCGCGGCGCCGTCCAACGCACGCGCGGCAGGTACCGGCTGCGGTAGTGCTCCACGAAGCGGTGGTGGGGATCGAGTTCCCTGGCGTCCGACATGCAGCCATTGTCGATCGGAGGCCGGCCGCCCGGCATCGCTCCGTGGAGCCATTGGCGGCGCTGCGAGGAGCCATTCGGCGTCTTGCGGGTTGACGGCGGCCTTCCGACACGGCAGCTTGGCCACATGACCGGCGCAGCCGCACCGGCCGGGCGCCTGCCGCGCCAGGTGCCGTACATCATTGCGAACGAGGCGTGCGAGCGCTTCAGCTTCTACGGGATGCGGAACATCCTCACCCCGTTCCTCGTCTCGACCCTGCTGCTGTTTGCACCCGAGGCCGAACGCGCGGGCATGGCGAAGGACGTGTTCCACACCTTCGTCATCGGCGTGTACTTCTTTCCGCTGATCGGCGGCTGGATCGCGGACCGCTACTTCGGCAAGTACCACACGATACTGTGGCTGTCGCTCGTGTACTGCGCCGGCCACGCCTGCCTGGCGCTGTTCGACGACAACCCCCGCGGCTTCTACACCGGCCTGCTGCTCATCGCGATCGGCTCGGGCGGCATCAAGCCGCTGGTCGCGTCGTTCGTCGGCGACCAGTTCGACCAGTCGAACAAGGCGCGCGCGAAGGTCGTGTTCGACGCGTTCTACTGGATCATCAATTTCGGTTCGTTCTTCGCATCGCTGCTGATGCCGATCTTCCTGCGCCACTACGGCCCGAGCGTCGCCTTCGGCATTCCCGGCCTGCTGATGCTGATCGCCACGCTGATCTTCTGGTCGGCGCGCCACAAGTACGTGCGGGTGCCACCGTCAGGTCCGGTCCCGGACTCGTTCCTGCGCGTGGTACGTGCGGCGCTGCTCATACGCTCCCCCGGCCAGAGACGGCCCGGCCTCGCCGTAGCGATCGTCGGCCTCGTGTTCGCGGCGGGCTCGCTGCTGTTCGTGGGCTCGATCGGCGTGGTCGCTGCGTTGTGCCTGGCGCTGGTGTTCGTCATGGCGCTCGGCGGCGCCGGCGCGTGGATGCAACTCGACCGGGTCCGCGGTGCGTTCGCGCCTGGGGCAGTCGACGGCGTGCGTGCCGTGCTGCGCCTCCTGATCGTGTTCGCGCTCATCACGCCGTTCTGGTCGCTGTTCGACCAGAAGGCATCGACCTGGATCCTGCAGGCCGACGCCATGGCCAAGCCCGAATGGTTCCAGTCGGCGCAGATGCAGGCCCTGAATCCCGCACTGGTGATGATTCTGCTGCCGTTCAACAACCTCGTGCTGTATCCGGCGCTGCGCCGCTTCGGAATCGACCCGACGCCGCTGCGCCGCATGGGTTTCGGCATCGCGTTCTCCGGGCTGGCGTGGGTCGCGGCCGGCGTGATCCAGCTGTGGATCGACGGCGGCGATGCCGTGTCGGTGACCTGGCAGGTGCTGCCCTACGCGCTGCTGACCTTCGGCGAGGTGCTGGTGTCGGCCACCGGCCTCGAGTTTGCCTACAGCCAGGCGCCTGGGTCGATGAAGGGCGTCATCATGGCGTTCTGGTACCTGGGGACCACCGTCGGCAACCTGTGGGTGCTGCTCGTCAATGCGGCGGTCCGCAACGACGCGGTCATTGCGCGCATCGCCGCCACCGGGCTCAGCGAGGCAGCCTTCCTGATGTTTTTCTTTGCGGCGTTCGCGCTGGTGGTCGCGGCGGTGTTCGGCGCCTACGCGCGGCACTACCCGATGCAGGATCACTACCGCTCGACCTGAGCGCGCGCCGCCACGCGCGCAGTTTCGCGGCCGCGTCGAGCGCCGCATGCGCCGGACTGGTCGAGGGCAGCGTCACGTGACGCAGCGAGGCGACCCGGGCCGGCGGCAGGGTCGGCAACACGAGCTGCCGGTAGAGCCGCGCTGCGGCGGCGCCGTTGAAGGCGACGAGCTGCACTCCGCGATGGCGCAGCAGCAGCCCGCGGATGTCATGCGCCCGCGCCGTGGCGGGGTCGATCGCGGCATCCGCGCTGCCCGGGCGCGTCGCCTCGGCCAGCACGTCCCACACGCACACCCCGGCGGATTCGAGCGCGCGCATGCGCTGCGCGTAGGGCAGGGACGGTGGTGCGTCGAACAACGCGCCCATGATCGGCCAGAAGAGATTCCGCGGATGGGCGTAGTACTGGCCGGCGCGCACCGAGGCGACTCCCGGCAGGCTGCCGAGCACCAGGATGCGCGGCCGAACGCCCATGATCGGCGGAAACGCGGTCACGTGCGTCATGCCCGCGGGTCGGCCGGCGCTCAGCGCGCCGCGCCGGCCGCGGAGGAGCCGCAGCGCCGGTACAGGTCCGCGGCCTCGCCGCGCGAGGCGCAATCGAGCTTCGCGAGGATATTCGCGATGTGCCGCTTCACGGTATGCAGCGACAGCGACAGCTCGCGCGCGATGTGCTTGTTGCTGGCACCCGCCGCAACACATGCCAGTACCTCGAGCTCGCGCTCGCTCAGTTCGGCGAGGGGTCCGCGCAGCTCCTCGCCTTCGTCGTGCGCATACCATTCGGCGAGCCGCGCGAGCAGCGCGGCGAGCTGCGGCTTGCGACGCAGCGTGTCCGGCACGAGTTCGAGCACGGCGACGACATGTGCCGCGGGCTCGAGCAGCAGCGGTCCGATCGCATCGTCGGCCTGGCACTCGTCGATCACCGGTGCCAGCGCCTGCCACGCCGCGTCGCGCCGGCCGGCGCCGAGCAGGGCGCGCGCGAGGCCGATGCGCGGGTCCGCCACCGCCATCGCCATGCGCATGCGCGGGTGAGCAGCCACGGCGAGCTCGAAGGCATCGATCGCGCGCGACCAGTCCCGCTCGATCAGCGCCGCCTGGCCACGTACGACGTCGGCGGCCATGTCGAGGAAGGGCCACTCCGCCTCGTTGCGGGCGGCGGTCAGCTCCGGGACCAGCGCCAGGAACTCGCGCTCGCGACCCAGCATCCACAGCAGCCGCGCCCTGCCGTGCACATAGGCGCGCCGCCACACGAGCCTCAGGCCGGCGGCGTCCGGCACATCCATGCTCCCCATCACCGCATCGCTGATGGCGAGTGCCTGCTCACTGCGGCCGGTGGCGGCGAGGAAGATGCACTTGACCTGTGCATGACCGCGCGCGACGTTGCGCCGGTCGCCGAAGCGGTGCAGCAGTTCATCGCTGCGCGCGATCGCGTTGCCGGCTTCCTCCAGCCGCCCGCGCCACAGCTTCGCCCACGCGCCGACCGTGAGCGCCAGCGACTGCCAGGGCGCGGCAGTCGCGCCGCGCGCGCGCTCGGCGAGCGCGAAGTAGCGATCGAAGAGCTCCGCGATGCCCGGGATGCCGATGAAGAGGCAATGTATCTGGCCGGCGGTGTACGGGCAGAGCCGCTGCGGGTCGCGCTCGACTATCGCGACGAAAGCGCGCATGTGGTGTACCACCTGATCGACGTCACCTGTCGGCAGCGCGTTCCAGGCGCGCAGTGCGGCGAGCTGTGCGCGCCCGGCGTCGTCGGGCGGATTCCGTTCGAGTTCGTCGAGCAGCCGCGCAGCGCCTGGCCGGTCGCCGAGCGAGTTGACCGCGTCGGCAAGGTGAGCGAGCGCGCGCGCCCGTTCGGCTGAGTCCGGGTCGAGCAGTGTGACCGCCCGCGTCAGCTGGGTCCGCGTGCGCAGCCAGTCCCAGCGGGAAGAGGCGCACATGCCGTCGAGCCACGCCGCGGCGGCACTCTCCTCGCGGATCGATGCAGGCACTTCCGCGAGCCAGCGTTCGATGCTGTCCTGCGCGCCCTCGGCGAGCAGCTGCTCGCCGAGCGGGAAGATGCGTGCCATGGCGTCGGTCCAGTCGCGCGCCGCGAGGCTGTGCTGGATCGCGCGGGTCGGGTTGCGCTCGGCGCGTGCGGCGGCCCGATGCCAGGCGGCGATGTCTTCGGGCGGGCGCAGCGCGAGCCGCCCGGCGAGGAAGTCGCGGAACAGGTCGTGCACGCGCAGCACCGGGGCGAGCTCGTCGAGCGCGGTAACGAACAGGTTGCGCTGGTAGAGCACCTGCAGTACTTCGCGGCAATCGCTGCGTCCTGTGACCGCCGCGCACAGTTCCGCGTCGAGTTCGGCGAGTATCGAGGTGCGCAGCAGGAATTCCTGGATGTCGGGTGGCAGGCCGGAAAACACCTCCTGCGCGAGGTATTCGAACAGCCGGGCCTCCGAGGTGGGCAGGCGGTCGCCTGCGCCGGTGCGTGCGAGCACGAGGGCGAGCCCGGCAGGCCAGCCGTGCGTGCGGGCCAGGGCACGCTGCACGGCGACCTCGTCGAGCGGGGCGGCGAGTCGGCGAGCGGCGAGCTCGGCCGCGTCGCCGGCCGTGAAGGCGAGATCACTGATGCCGAGTTCGCCGAGTTCGCCGTGCAGGCGCAGGCGGGCAAGCGGCAGGGCGGGCGGCACGCGCGAGCCGAGCACTAGCGCCACGTGCTCGGGCAGGCGTTCGATCAGCGACTCGAGCAGCGCGAACGCATTGCCGTCCTCGAGTCGATGCAGGTCGTCCAGCACCAGCACGATGCGCGGGGCACTCACCGTGCACAGTGCGTTGATGAGCGCCGCCGCCGCGGCGCGCAGTTGCGGCCCGCCGATCGACGCACTGGCAGTGAACGCGGCGGGATCGATGTCCCAGACCGCGCCGAGCGGTTCGATCGCTTCGACGAGCGCCGCGAACAGGCGGTTCGGATTGTTGTCGTCGCTGTCGATCGACAGCCACACGACCTGGCGAGCCGCGTGCGCGGCGCTCGCGTACTGGGTGAGCAGTGTGGTCTTGCCCCAGCCCGCCGGCGCGCTGAGGAGAGTCACCGGATAGTTGTCGACCGACGCCTCGAGTGTGGCCAGCAGGGGCGCGCGCACCACCGAATCGGCCCGAACTCGGGGTGCACGGAACTTCGTCTGGGCGGCGTACATGCGCCGCCGATTCTAGAACGCCATGAGCGCGTCGAACCACACCATCGCGCCGAAGCCCGCCAGCAGGCTGGCCGTGGCGCCGCCCGACATGCCGCGACGGTGGGTCTCCGGTATGACTTCCTCGCTGATGACATAAAGCATCGCACCGGCGGCGAACGCGAGCGCCCAGGGCAGCAGGCCCGCGGCGGCACCGACCGCCGCCGCGCCGAGCAGGCCGCCAGCCGTCTCGATCAGCCCCGTCAGCACCCCGAGCCCGAATGCGCGCAGGCGACCCACGCCGCTGCCCAACATCGCCATGGCGACGACCAGGCCCTCGGGCATGTTCTGTGCGGCGATCGCCGTGGCAATGCGCGGAGTGAGCGTCTCGTCCTGCGCGCCGATGGTCACGCCGACGCTGAGGCCCTCGGGGAAGTTGTGCAGGGCGATCGCGGTTACGAGCAGTACCGACATCGGGCGCCCGCTGCCGCCGCCGTCCTGGCCCTTGAACTGATGCACGTGCGGCACGTGACGATTGGTCCAGGCCACGGCCAGGGCTCCGCACGCCATCGCGAGCAACGTGAATGGCGCCGCCCAGGCCGGTGCCACGAGGTGCCCGGCTTCGTCGAGGGCGGCGGGCAGCAGGCCGTAGACGCTCGCGGCGAGCATCACGCCGGCCGCGATGGCGAGGAAGTGATTGGCGATGCGCGGGTTCAGGCTCCCGAGCACGAGCACGGGCGCCGCGCCGACCGCGGTGGCAAGCGTGCCCGATGCGAACAGGATCCAGATGACTGACCAGAAGTCCACGCCGACCTCCCAACGGTCCAGCGTCCCATTATGCGGCCTAGAAGCGCATGCTGTCGGCGGTCAGTCCTCCGACATAGTAGTCGAGCAGGCGGCGGCGGAACTCGACGCCGTAAAGCGCAGTGACGGCCGCGCTCGCCGCCTCCACCTGGGTGGCGCGCGACTGGGTCAGCTCGACCAGAGTCGCGGCGCCCGCCTTGTAGCGCTGGTCGGTGAACTCCAGCGCCTGCTCCGCGGCACGCAGCTGCGCACGCGCCGTGAGCAGTTGCGCCCGCGCCGACTCGAGGTCGAGCACCGCCGTGCGTACCTGCGAGCCGACTTCCTGCTCGAGCGCGTCGAGGAAGATCTGCGCATTCTCGGCGCGCAGCTCCGCGCGGCGGGTGGCGATGCGCGTGGCGCTGCGATCGAAGAGCGGAATCGACACGCCGAGGTTGACCGAGCCGCCGCGCAGATCGTCCAGCTGATGGGTCCAGTCGGCATCGGAATCGCTCGAGAACGAGGACCCATAACCAGCGGACAGCGTGACGACAGGCCAGCGCGCGGATTTCGCGACGCGAATCTCCTGGCGCGATGCCTCGAGGCGAGCCTCGCCGGCGCGGATATCCGCGCGGTTCTCGAGGGCGCGGCCGATCAGCGCATCGAGCGGATCGATCGTGATCTGCTGTGGATCGGTGATTGCCGGCGCAACGAATTCGTAGCTGCCACGCGGATCGAGGCGCAGCGTGCGGATCACTTCGATCCGGGCGAGTTCCGAGGCGCGCTCGGCCTGCACGACCGCGAGCCGCGCGCTGGCGACGCTGGCCTGCTGCTGGTACAGGTCGGCGATCGTGCGCGCGCCGACGTTCACGTAGAGTTGAATCTGTGCCTCGAGCGCCGCCTGCGCGGCGAGGTTCTCGCGTCGCACGCGCAGTTGCTCCTGCTGCTCGACCAGCAGCAGGAAGTTGCTCGCGACCGTGAACACCACCGTCTCGGCGGCGCGCGCGAGCTCCGCATCGCTCGCGCTGCTCGCGAACTTCGCACCCTGCAGCGTAGCGGTGTTCGCGAAGCCATCGAACAGCGTGACGCCCGAGGACAGGTCGATGCCGGTCGTGCGCGGGCCGTTGTCGCCCTGCGCGCCGAAGCCCTGCGATGTGCGGCTGCCGAGGCGCAGGTCCGGCAGGAAATCCCTGCGCGCCTGCTCGACGTCGAGTGCGCCGAGCGCCGTCGCATTGCGCGCCTGGCGCAGCGTGTCGTTCTGCTCGAGCGCGATCTCGACGGCCTGGTCGAAACTGATGATGCGAGTGTCGGCCGCCGGCGCCTGTGCGCCTGCCGTGCCGATGGCCAGCGTGGCGCAGACCGCGGCAGCAAGCCGCGCAAGTGGAGTCCTATTCATATCGCAGTGCCTGGATCGGGTCGAGAGCCGACGCTTTGCGCGCCGGATAGAAGCCGAAGAACACGCCGACGGCTGCCGAGAACGCCACGGCGATCAATGCCGCCTCGGGCGGCATCGCCACCGCCCAGCCGGTGAGCCGCGCGAGCAGGATGCTGCTGCCGTAGCCGAGCACGATGCCGATCAATCCGCCGGCGAGGCTGATGACGATGCTCTCGACGAGGAACTGCGCCAGCACGTCGCTGCTGCGTGCGCCGATCGCCATGCGGATGCCGATCTCTCGCGTACGCTCGGTCACCGACACCAGCATGATGTTCATGATGCCGATGCCGCCCACGACCAGCGATATCGACGCGATCGCGGCGAGCAGCATCGACATCACGCGGGTCGTGCCGCTCGCGGCGGCGGCAATCTCATCCTGATTCCTGATCGTGAAGTCGTCGGCGTCACCGGGGGCGATCTTGTGCGCTTCGCGCATGATCGAGCGGATCTCCTCCTGCGCGGCCGGGACATCGCCGGGCGAGAACGTGTTGGCGATGATCTGGCCGATGAAGCTGCGGCCGGCGAGGTGCGCCTGCGCGGTCGTGTAGGGGATGATGACCGTGTCGTCCTGATCCGAGCCGCCCGCGGTCTGCCCCTTGGCGCTCAGCACGCCGATGACGGTAAATGGCACGTTGCGCAGCTGGATCTGCTGGCCGACCGGGTCGGAATCCGCGAACAGCGCATTGGCGACCGTGCTGCCCAGCACGACGACACGGCGCACCGAGCGCGTGTCGGCCTCGGTGAAGAAACTGCCGCTCTGCGCCGGCCAGTCGCGGATCTGCTGGTAGGTCGGCGCAACCCCCATGATCGAGGCGCGCCAGTTCGTGCCGCCGCCGATCACCTGGCCGCGCGAGAAGATCACCGGCGACACGGCGGCGAGCAGCGTGCCTTCGCGCGCGAGCTTCTCGTAATCGGCAATGGTCAGGCGGTTGAACGTGGCAGCTCCCTGGCTGACGCCGCCCTGGGTGGTCGAGCCCGCCATGATCACCAGCATATTGGTGCCGAGTCCCTTGATCTGTGCCTCGATCGTTGCCTGTGCGCCCTGGCCGAGCGCGACCATGACGATCACGGCGGCGACACCGATCACGATGCCGAGCATGGTCAGCAGCGTGCGCATCTTGTTGCGCAGTATGCTGCGCAGGGCGATGCTGAACAGGGCGCGCTTCTTCATGCCGCGCGTCCTGCGGCCGCGAGTTCATCGGCGGCGATGCGCCGCTGCGTCACCGGCACGTCGCGCACGATGCGCCCGTCACGCATCTCGATGATGCGCTTCGCGTGTTCGGCAATGTCGTGCTCGTGGGTGACGAGCAGGATCGTGATGCCCTGGTCGTTCAGCTCCTGGAAGAGTGCCATGATCTCGATCGAAGTGCGTGAATCGAGGTTGCCGGTGGGCTCGTCCGCGAGGATCAGCGACGGATTGGTGACGAGCGCGCGCGCGATTGCGACGCGCTGCTGCTGGCCGCCGGACAGCTCGCTCGGCACGTGGTGCATGCGCTCGCCGAGCCCGACCCGACGCAGCGCCGCGGGCGCCGGCGACTCCTTGCCGTGGAACTGCCCGCTGCGGTAATACAGCAGCGGCAACTCGACATTCTCGAGCGCGGTGGTGCGCGCCAGCAGGTTGAAGCCCTGGAACACGAAACCGATCTTGCGGCTGCGCAGGTCGGCGAGATCGTTGCGACCGAGTTCGCTCACCTCGATGCCATCGAGGATGTAGCGCCCGGCCGTGGGCTTGTCCAGGCAACCGAGGATGTTCATCAGGGTCGACTTGCCGGAACCCGATGCTCCCATGATGGCCACCATCTCGCCCGCGTGGACATCGAGATCGACCCCGGCGAGCGCATGCACGGCGTTGTCGCCCGTGTTGAACACGCGCGTGACACCCTCGAGGTGGATGACCGGCGGCACGGTCAGAACCCCGGGCCCCGCCGGCCCTGCGCCGGTGACTGGAAGGGGCTCGACGTCGCGGTGGACGCCGAGGTCTGGGTGACGCCGACGATCACGTCGAGGCCCTCGGTGATCTCCTCGCCGCTCACTTCGGTGCGCGTGCCGTCGGTGAGGCCGGTGCGCACGCGCGCACGGGCGAGCTTGCCCGCGGTATCGAGGTACCATAGCACTGCGGCATTGGCTGGGCGTGTGCCGCCCTGGCCTGCGCCACGTTGGCCGGGCGCGGCATCGGCCGCGACCGGCGCCCCGTCACGGCCGACTGTGGGGCGCACGGCAGCCAGCATCGCTTCGGTCGGCCTGAAGCGCAGCGCCGCGTTGGGCACAGTCAGCACATTGCTCGCCTCGCCGGTGATGAAGTCGACGCTCGCGGTCATGCCGGGTAGCAGCTTGCCTTCCGGGTTCGCCACTTCGATGACGACGGTATAGCTGACAACGTTCTCGATGGTAGTCGACTGCAGGCGCACCTTTCTGACGACGCCGGAGAACGTTTCGTTCGGCCACGTCTGCACGGTGAAACTGACCGGCTGGTCCTCGCGGATTGCGCCAATGTCGCTCTCGGCGACGGAGGCCAGGATCTGCATGCGCGACAGGTCCTGCGCGATGAGGAACAGCTGCGGTGCGGACAGGCTCGCCGCCACCGTCTGGCCCACATCGACGTTGCGTTCGACGACGATGCCGTCGATCGGAGCGTAGATCTCGGTGTAGGCAAGGTTCTGGCGTGCCCTGTCGAGCGCAACCTGCGCCGACTTCATGTTCGCCATCGCCACGTCGCGCGAGAATTTCGTCGTGTTGAATTCGATCTCGGTGAGCACCTTCTGCTCGAACAGCCCCAGGTTGCGCTGGTACTCGATGTCGGCCTGCTGGTATTGCGCGCGGCTGCGCTCGAGCCCGGCCTGTGCATCCCGCACGGCCTGCTCGAGCAGCGTCGGGTCGATGCGCGCGATCAACTGGCCCTGCTTCACCGCGTCGTTGAAGTCGGCATACGTGGCCACCACCCGGCCCGACACCTGCGTACCGACCTGCACGGTTGTCACGGCGCTGAGCGCGCCGGTGGCTGCCACCGCGGCGCGGATGTTGCCGCGCTCCACGGACGCAAACCGATAGGGGGGCGCGGCTTCGCGCGAGAGCTTCGACCAGGCGAAGAGGCCGCCCGCCAGCAGGGCGAGCACGACGGCGGCGACGATGACCGGCTTTCTGTTCATGGGGCGAGAATAGCGGCCGCGCGACCCCCGGTGGAGCTGGGAATGCCCCAATTGCACCTCGGTGTCACGAACGGCACCTGCAATGGCGTGAACGCCTTTGCCGCCCGCACCGCAGCTACCTATGCTTGTGCACCATGAATGCGCTGCCGCCGTCGTCCGAACACTTTCCGCTGCAACGGGCGGAATACGTGATGATTGCGGCGTTCTGGGCGTTCTTCGCCCTGCTGTGGTCCGCCAACGCGCTGCTTGCGACCGGCGGCCGTGCCGTGCCGCTGTTTCCCGCGGCGCCGGTGGTGCTCGCGTGCGTCACCGCCGCGATCTGGGCCGTGCTCACGCCGCCGCTGTTCATGGTGGCCGGGCGCCTGAGCATCGACCGCGGCCACCGCGCAGCCCGCATCCTTGTGCTGCTGCTCGTTACCGTGGTGGTGGCCTTCGGTGTCGACGTCCTGATGGCGTACCTGCGCTACGACGTGTTCTTCGAGCGCCCGGTGGGCCGCAGACTTCCGCCCGGATTCGTGCAGCGGCTCGGGCGCCTGTGGTTCATCAACCAGGTCATCATCGTTGCCGCGATACTCGCCGCCGGCTTTGCGCGCCACAACTTCCGTCGCTACCGGGCGCGCCGCGAGGAGACCATGCGGTTGCAGGCGCAGCTTGCCGATGCACGCCTGGCGATGCTTCGCAGCCAGCTCGATCCGCACTTCCTCTTCAACACGCTGCACGCGATCTCGGCGCTGGTGGAACGCGATCCGCGCGGCGTGCGCCGCATGATTGCGCGGCTGTCGGACCTGCTGCGCTCGACGCTCGAGGGCGCAGGCGAACAGGAAGTGCCGCTGCGCGAGGAACTGCGCTTCCTTGACGGGTATCTCGACATCATGCGCACCCGGTTCCAGGGCCGGCTCGCGATCGACATGCAGGTCGAGCCGGGTCTCGAGGACGCGTTGGTGCCCCACCTCGTGCTGCAGCCGCTGGTCGAAAATGCGATCCGGCACGGCACGGCCAAGAGCGATGCGGATGGGCGCATCGAAATTGCCGCGCGCCGCGACGGCGCCGCGATTGTGCTGTCCGTGGAGGACAACGGCCCGGGCGCACCGGCCACCGCGACGCAGATCGTCGAGGGTATCGGTCTCAGGAATACCCGTGAGCGGCTCGCGCAGCTCTACGGCGCCGCCCAGCACCTCGCGCTCGAGCCGCGCCACGGAGGCGGGATGCGTGCCGAGGTGCGGCTGCCATTCCACACGCGCACCGACCTGCGCGCGGTGGCCGTATGAATCCAACAGCCCTGCGCGTGCTGATCGTCGACGACGAGGCTCTCGCGCGCCAGCGGCTCGCGGACCTGCTGGCGCGCGAGCAGGCGGTCGAGATCGTCGGCCAGATCGACAATGGTGATGCCGCGGTAAAAGCCATTCGCGATCTTGCCCCGGATCTCGTCTTCCTCGATGTGCAGATGCCCGGTCGCACCGGTATCGATGTCGTGCGCGAAATCGGTGCGACACAGATGCCGGCGACGATCTTCGTCACCGCCTATGACCAGTATGCGCTCACGGCCTTCGACGTCGCAGCCATCGACTACCTCGTGAAGCCCTTCGACGACGAGCGCTTCGAGCTGGCGTTGTCCCGCGCGCGGCGCGCGATCGAGCTGCGGGAGATCGGTGCGCTGTCGACGCGGCTGCGCACGCTGCTCGACGCCCCGACGGGCACGCCAGCCGCGGCGAGCGCCGCCGCCGGGCGCGGTTACCTCGAGCGCATCGCGGTCGAGATGCGCGGCCAGATACGCGTGGTGCCGGTC
>DAOQXO010000052.1:0-17084 GCA_035342635.1 Steroidobacteraceae bacterium | reverse complement strand
CCAGCTGATCGGCTACGGCCTGGTCGTGGGCCTCGATGGCACCGGCGACCAGACGAGCCAGGCGCCGTTCACGATCCAGAGCATCCGCACGATGCTTGCGAAGTTCGGCGTCACGATCCCGGCCAACGTCAACCCGCAGCTGAAGAACGTCGCGGCCGTGACCGTCACGGCGGAACTGGCGCCGTTCGCCAAGGCGGGCCAGACGATGGACGTCACCGTGGCGTCGATCGGCAACGCCCAGAGCCTGCGCGGCGGCACGTTGATCATGACGCCGCTGCGCGGCGCGGACGGCGAGGTCTATGCGATCGCGCAGGGTTCCATGCTGGTCAGCGGTTTCGGTGCCGCCGGCCGGGACGGCTCGCGCATCGCGGTGAACGTACCGAGCGGCGGCCGGATACCCAACGGGGCCACGGTCGAGCGCGAGGTCGGCCACAACTTCGGCGCCGAGCCCTACGTGATGCTGAATCTGCACACCCCCGATTTCTCCACTGCCGCACGCCTTGCCGAGGGCATCAATACGCTGCTCGGCGCCGGGACGGCCGAGGCGATCGACGCTGTCTCCGTGCGGGTCCTCGCGCCACAGGACCCCGGCCAGCGAACGCCGTATCTCGCCGCGCTCGAGGAAATCGAGGTGCGGCCCGGGGATGCGCCGGCACGCGTGATCGTCAATTCGCGCACCGGCACGGTGGTCATCGGCAATCGCGTGCAGGTGCGCGCGGCGGCCGTCGCACATGGTTCGCTGTCGGTGACGATCACGGAGCGTTTCGACGTCAGCCAGCCTGAACCTTTCGGGCGCGGCGAGACGGTGGTTGTGCCGCGCAGCTCGATCGATGTGTCCCAGCCCGAATCGCGCATGTTCAAGTTCGATGCCGGCGTGAATCTCGACGAGATCGTGGCTGCCGTGAACCAGGTCGGGGCGGCACCGGGCGACATAGTAGCCATCCTCGAGGCACTGAAGGCGGCCGGCGCACTGCGTGCCGAGCTGATCGTCATCTGATGGGCGTGCAGGCCACGCCGCCGGCCTCATACGGTGACGCGGCGACGCTCGCTTCGCTGAAACGCGCCGATCGGTCGCAGACCCCCGAGGCGTTGCGCGAGACGGCGCGGCAGTTCGAGAGCCTGTTCACGCGCATGCTGCTGAAATCGATGCGTGCCACCTCGTTCGACGATTCGATGACGGGGCAGGGCGAACTCTTCTATCGCGACATGTTCGATGACCAGCTGGCCATCGAGCTCTCGCGCGGCAAGGGGCTCGGCCTCGCGGATGTGCTGGTCGAGCAGTTGCGGCGCGCGGGCCTCGCGGGCGCGGCGGCCGACCCGGAGAAGGCGGTCGAGGCCGGCGCTTCCGTGGCAGGGGGAGCGCGCGCGCCGCTCTCGCGCAAGCAGTTTGTGCAGGACCTGTGGCCGCATGCGCAGGCGGCGGGCGCCGAGCTCGGCGTCGACCCACGCACACTGATCGCCCACGCCGCACTCGAGACCGGCTGGGGTCGGCACTTGCCGGTGGACGCCGCAGGCAGCACGAGCCACAACCTGTTCGGCATCAAAGCGACGGGCGCCTGGCGCGGCGGGCGCGTGGCCGCCGCGACGCTCGAGTATTCGGACGGCGTGGCGCAGCCACGTACCGAACCGTTCCGGACGTACGGCAGTGTCGGCGAGAGCTTCAGTGACTATGTCGCATTGCTGCGCGGAAGCACGCGCTACGCGGCCGCCCGCGACACGGGCGCCGACGCGGCGGCGTTTGCCCGTGCCCTGCAGGCGGGCGGTTACGCGACCGATCCGCAGTACGCCGAGAAGCTCGAGCGGGTCGCACGCGAAGTGCAGGGCCTGGCCGCCGGGCCGGACCTCAAGTTTGCCGCCCGCGCGCCGATAACGGGCGACGACGGGCATGCCACCGGCCCCGTGGCCGCCCATCTGGAGACCTGATCGATCATGGCAGACGTCATGTCAACGGCGGTCTCGGGCCTGCTCGCTTTCCAGCGCGCGCTCGATACGACCAGTCAGAACATCGCCAATGCGGCCACCCCGGGCTACAGCCGCCAGCGAGTCGAACTCACGACGCGACCCGCGCAGCCCTATGGCAGCGGCTGGATCGGCTCGGGCGTGCAGATCTCGACCGTGGCGCGCGTCTACGACAGCTTCCTCGCTGCACAGGTGCGCTCGAGCGCGAGCAGCCTCGCGCGCTACGACACGGTCGCGACGGCCGCAGGGCGCCTTGACAATGTGCTCGGCGAATCGTCGAACGGCATTGCGGCCGCCTTCCGCAACTTCGTCAATGCCTTCCACGATGTCGCGAGCGATCCGTCGTCCGCGACCGCGCGCCAGGCGCTGCTCTCGCAGGCCGAGGTGTTCGTCGCCCAGATGGCCGGCTACGACAGCCGCATGCGCAGCTTCGCGTCGGACATCAACCAGCAGCTGCAGGCCGGTGCGTCGGCGGTATCGGCACTCGCGAGCAGTCTCGCCGAACTGAACGGGCAGATCACTGAGGCCTACGGTCGCACCGGCCAGCCGCCGAATGACCTGCTGGACCAGCGCGACGGGCTCATCGACGAGCTGTCGACCCATGTCGACGTCTCGGTCGTCACGCAGGATGACGGCGCGGCGAACATATTCATCGGCACGGGCCAGCCGCTCGTCGTGGGGCGCAGCGCCACGACGCTGGGTGTGGCAGCCGATCCGTTCGATCCGACGCGGCTCATGCTCGCGGTGCGCAACAACGGTGCGGCGATCGATATTTCCTCGCAGGTCAGCGGCGGGAGCCTCGGCGGCCTGCTCGAATTCCGGGCGCAGATCCTCGATCCGGCCCGTGACGCCCTTGGCAGGGTCGCGGCGGGTATCGTCGAGGTGATCAATGGCCAGCATGCGCGCGGCATGACCCTTAGCGGGGCGATGGGCGGCGAGTTCTTCGCCATCGGCGCACCGACCGTGCTCGCTTCCACCAGCAACGGCGGCGGCGCGACGGTGACCGCGCAGATCGGTGCGGCCTCGGGCCTGACGGGCAGCGACTACGTGCTCGAGTACACCGGCAGCTGGGAACTGCGCAATGCCACCTCGGGCGCGCTCGTCCCGCTGTCGGGATCCGGGACCCCCGCCGATCCCTTCACTGCCGACGGGCTGCGTCTCGTGGTCGCGGGTGCGCCTGCGATGGGCGACAAGTACCGCATCGAGCCGACGCGTGACCTGATCGACGGGCTCGCGCTGCGGATCAGCGACCCGGCGGCGATCGCCGCCGCGTCCCCGGTGAGGAGTGCGGCGGCAGCGGGCAACATGGGCAGCGGCGAGCTCACCGCGCCGGTCGTGACCGACGCCGCCCATGCCGCGTTGCGCAGCACGGTCACGATCGAGTTCACCAGCGATTCGACCTATATGGTGAACGGCTCGGGGCCGTTCACCTATGTGCCGGGCGCGTCTGTCGACGTGAACGGCTGGCGGGCGCAGCTGAACGGCGCACCCGCTGCCGGCGACCGCTTCACGGTGGCCGATAACACGGGCGGGGTCGGCGACAATGCCAACCTGATGGCGATCATCGGCGCGCTCGAGGCGCCGGCGCTCGGCGGTGGCACGACCGCGATCGCAGACGCCGCGACCCAGCTCGTGTCGCGGATCGGGACACAGACCGCCCAGGCGCAGGCGAACCGCGATGCCTTCGACGTGGTGCATCAGCAGGACATGGCCGCGCAGCAATCGGTGTCCGGGGTCAACCTCGATGAGGAAGCCGCCAACCTGATCATGTTGCAGCAGGCCTACCAGGCCGCCGCGCAACTCATTGCCGTGGCGCAGTCGATGTTCGACTCGCTGCTCGATGCGACGAGGAGATAGCGATGCGCATGTCGACGCTCGGTTCGCACTACAGCCTGGTCAACCAGATGCTGCGCCAGCAGTCCGAGATGGCGAGGACGCAGATGCAGGTCTCGACCCAGCGTCGAGTGCTGACACCCGCGGATGATCCGATTGCGGCAGGCCGCATCCTATCCCTGGAGACCCAGATTTCCGCCTATGCGCAGTACGAGCGCAACACCAACGCCGTGCAGACCCGTCTGTCGATCGAGGAGCAGGCGCTCGCCGATGCGGGCACCGTGCTGCGCCGGGTGCGCGACCTGACGCTGCAGGCCAACAGCGGCGCGCTCGACGACGTCTCGCGCGCGGCCATTGCGACCGAACTCGATGAGCGCATCCGGGAACTGCAGGCCATCGGCAATCGCCGCGACGCCTCGGGAGAGTTCCTGTTCGCGGGCCACAGTACCGGCACGCAACCATTCGTGCGCACGGCCGCCGGCATGGCCTACGCCGGCGACCAGGGCGTGCGCGAAGTCCAGGTCAGTCCCACCCAGTCCGTCAGGACCGGGCACGACGGCTTCGACGTGTTCATGGATGTCGCGGCCGGCAACGGCAGCTTCATCGTGGACGCGGGTGCGCTCAATGCCGGCAGCGGCTGGATTGCGCCACTGACGGTCGTCGATGAGGCCGCCTGGACGGGAGGCAGCTACACGCTGCGCTTCGTCGACGCGGCAGGCTACGAGATCCTCGATACCTCGGGCGTGCAGGTCGCCACGGGCAGCTTCGCCTCGGGCGACGCGATCGACTTTGCCGGTGTGCGCTTCTCGATCACCGGCGCGCCCGCGGCGGGCGACACGTTCACGATCGCCGCTGCGGGGCGGCAGGACCTGTTCACCTCCCTCGACCGGCTGGCCGCGACCCTGCGACTGCCCACCGGCACCGAACGGGAGCGCGCGCACTTCAGTACCGGCATCACCACGTCGCTCGGCGCGATCGACGCCAGGCTCGATCACCTGCTCGACGTGCGCGCGCAGGTCGGTGCGCGGCTCAACGTGATCGACAATGTCAACGCGGCGCGCGACGGGCTCGAGCTCGAACTGCAGTCGGCGGTTTCGACGCTGCGCGACGTCGACCCCGTCGAGGCGATCAGCCGCCTGGTCATGCAGCAGAACGCGCTGACGGCGGCCCAGAAGTCGTTCGCGCAGTTCTCCCAGCTGTCGCTGTTCGACTATCTGTGATGGCCGTCACGAATCGCGCGCGGCCGGCACTCAAGCTTTGCCCGCGGGCTCCGATACAGGGCACGTAACGGCCAAAGGCGAATGCCTCGTCGTACCGGAACAGCGCTCCGGGCAGGTGCCCGAAGCCAGGCAACTACAGCTACAGGAGTATTTGTAATGGCACTTGTCATCAACACCAACGTGATGTCGCTGAATGCCCAGCGCAATCTCACGACCTCGGGCAACCAGCTCGCCACGTCGCTGCAGCGCCTGTCCTCGGGTCTGCGCATCAACAGCGCGAAGGACGACGCCGCGGGCCTCGCGATTTCCGATCGCATGACCGCGCAGATCAACGGCCTGAACCAGGCCGCCCGCAACGCGAACGACGGCATCTCGCTGGCGCAGACCGCGGAAGGCGCCCTGCAGGAAGTCACCAACAACCTGCAGCGCATCCGTGAGCTGGCCGTGCAGGCCGCCAACTCGACCAACTCGGCTTCGGACCTCGAGGCGCTCGACCAGGAAGTGCAGCAGCGCATCGCCGAGATCGACCGGGTCGCGACCCAGACCGCGTTCAACAACCGCAAGGTGCTCGACGGCTCGTTCGGCAATGCCAGCTTCCAGGTCGGCGCGAACGTCGGCGAGACGATCAGCATCGCGCTGTCGACCAACATGAAGGCCTCGGCCATCGGCCAGCTCGCGAGCTCGACGGGTAACGTCGATCTCACCACGCTGTTCGAGACCGGCGCGACGGCCGGCTCCTGGACCGGCGGTGTGGTCGCCGATTTCGACTACACCGACGGCGCGCTCGACTTCACGGTCGACGGCAATGCCGTGTCCATCAACACGGACGTGACCGACATCGCGGGTCTCGTCGCCGCGGTGCAGGGTGACCTCGACGCCGAGGCGGGCGCCGACGTCTATGACGTGAGCAACAGCGGCAACGCGCTCGTGATCTCGAAGGTCGCGGTCGGCGCGGCGAGCACGGCCCCGGTGATCGCCGGCGGCGCTTCGATCATCGGCGCGGGCACCGGCACCGACGGCGAGGCGGGCACGCCGGCCACGTACACGCTCGGCGCCTTCAGCGTCCAGGTGGGCGACGGCTCGGCGGTCGATTTTGCAGGCGACTACGATACGGCGGCCGACCTGGTTGCGGCCATCAACAGCCAGCTCGCGGGTGTGAACGCTTCAGTCGATGCGGATACGGGCTTCCTGTCGATCTCGTCGACGGCCGAGCTGACCATCGCCGCTGGCGCGGGCACCACGGCGCTCGGCGTTACGGCCGGCACCGAGGAACTCGCCGGCGCGCTGAGCAGCGCCAATGTGCTGGACGCGGCGGGTGCGAACGACACGATCCTGCGCGTCGACGCGGCCCTGACCTCGGTCAGCAGCCTGCGTGGCACACTGGGTGCGATCCAGAACCGCTTCCAGTCGACGATCAACAGCCTGCAGACGACTTCCGAGAACCTCTCGGCGTCGAAGAGCCGGGTGCTCGACACGGACTATGCAGCCGAGACGGCCCAGCTGACCCGCGCCCAGATCCTGCAGCAGGCAGGCACGGCGATGGTTGCGCAGGCCAACAGCGCCCCGCAGAGCGTGCTCGCGCTCCTGCAGGGTTGATGGTGATTTGAGTACGGCATGACCGCTCGCGGTCAGGACCGAGACAACCGTGCGGCGGGCACCGAAAGGTGCCCGCCGTTCGGCGTTACCGGCAGCGGAGGCGGCTGACACATGGCGACATCGGCAAGCAGCATCTCGGGTGGCTCCACGCTCGACGTCAGGTCGCTCGCCGAGCAGCTGGTCGCCGCCGAGCGCCTGCCGCTCGATGCGCAGGTCAGGCGCGCCACCGAGGGCGTCACGACCACGCTGTCGGCGCTCGGTACGCTGAAGAGCGCACTGTCCACCTTCCAGGTGGCGGTAGAGAAGCTGTCACTGCTGGCCGACTTCCAGGTGCGCACGGCGATCAGCAGCGACGAGACCTACTTTACGGCGAGCGCGGATGAGTCCGCGGTCGCCGGGACCTACAGTGTCGAAGTGCGGCGCCTCGCCGCGGCCCAGCAGATTGCCTCCGGGCCCTATGCGGCCGGCAGCACTGCCATGGTGGGCTCCGGCACGCTCACGCTGGCCGTGGCCGGCGCGGGTTTCGAAGTCGATGTGCCGGCGGGCACCACGCTCGCCGGGCTGCGCGATGCCATCAACCAGTCGCGCGACAATACGGGCATCACCGCGACGATCGTGCAGAGCACCGAGGGCGCCCGCCTCGTGCTGAGCTCGCGCGCGACCGGCGCGGCCAACACGCTCGAAGTCACGGTCGGCAACGCCGCGGACGGGCTCGAGGCGCTCGGCTACAGCGACGGTGCACCCGGGACCTATACCGAGGTCACCGCGGCGGCCGATGCCGTGGTCCGGTTCGCCGGGTTCGAGCAGACGAGCGCCACCAACGTCGTGAGTGGCGTGATCGATGGCGTGACACTCGAGCTCGGGGCCGCGGAAGAGGGCAGATTGCTGACGCTCACCGTCGGCAACGACACGGCGGCGATCCGCACGCGCATCCAGACCTTCGTCAGCACCTATAACGCCATGCAGGCGACCATCAACGGCCTGCGATCCTACGATGCGGCGAGCGGCGCGGCAGGGCCGCTGCTCGGTGACTCGATGCTGCTCACGCTCGAGTCGAGCCTGCGTCGCGGTCTTACTGATACCGTCGACGGGCTGTCCGGTCCCTACGGTTCGCTGGCCGCGCTCGGCGTCACGACCAGCGCGGACGGCTCCCTTGCGATCGATGAGGCTCAGCTCGATGCCGCAATTACGGGCGACTTCGATGGGATTGCGCAGCTGTTCGGCAAGACCGGGGGCATCGGCTTTCGCGTCTTCAACACTCTGGAGCGCGCTCTCTCGTCGGCCGGCGGCATCGCTGTGCGCACCACGGCGCTCGGCGAGGAGCGCAAGCGCCTCGAGGATCGCCAGGACGGTATCGATGCGCGCATGGAGGCGCAGCTCGCGCGCTACGTGCAGCAGTTCACGACGCTCGACATGCTGCTCTCGCAACTCGACACGACGTCGTCCTACCTCGACACGCAGCTCGATTCCCTGTCGCGGATGCTGGGCCGCGACAAGTGAAGCCACCCGAAGACCACACTTCGACGGGTGTCCTGAGGCTGCGTCAGGCCGTCGCGCCGCTCGACCGCTTCCTGCGCGGTGTCAGCCGGGCCCTCGAGATCCGCCGCGATGCCGGCACCGGGGCGTTCGTCGTCGCGGTTCGGGACCTCACCACCGGCGAAGTGCTGCGACAGAGCCCGCAACCCGAGACCGCGCACCAGGATGACTCAAGCCCCGGCCCTCGCGGCCGTTAACAGTGACATGAGCTACGGCAACGGCAATCGTCTCGCGGCCTATCGCACAGTGGCGACGCACGGCGGTGTCGCGGCCGCTGACCCCCACCGGCTCACGCTGATGCTGATGGACGGCGCGCTCGAGCGCATCTCGGCCGCCAAGGGCAATCTTGCGCATGGGCGGACCGCGGAGAAGTGCGCGCTGATCCAGCGTGCAATGGACATCGTGCACGAGTTGCGCTCTAGCCTGAATCTCGAGGCGGGGGGTGCGATCGCTGCCAACCTCGCGAGCCTCTACGACTACATGGTGCAGCAGCTCGCCAAGGCAAACGCCGAGGGCCGAACGGAGATTCTCGACGAGGTGCTTCGGCTGCTGACCGAGATCCGCAGCGCGTGGGTAATGCTGCCGGCCGAAGCGCGCCGCGCAGGGCAGACCCGCTGATGGACGACGGCATCGACACGATCGTGCTCGATGACGAACTCGCGTACGTCGACGTCGTGCCGTTGTGCTGGGTGCCGCTCAGCGAGCCCCCGGGCGCCGAGCAGACCTCGGCACAGGCCCAGCACAACCTGCGCCTGCTGCAGGCCCTCGCGGCACTCGAGGACTCCGGACCGAACGAAAAGCCCGACGAGAACTCGCCGCATTCCGCGGACCTGATGCGCCTCGAGTTCAAGGTCAATCTGCTGCTCGAACTCGTCGGCAAGATCCTGGCCAGGGCACAGCCGCGCCCGGCACCCGTGCCGATGCGCTTCAATGCGCATTCGGCCATCTGGCGGTCACAGGATCCCGCGCCGGCGGTGGGCGAGGCTGGCCAGCTCGAGATCTACCTGCGCGAGGCCCTGGTCGAACCGTTGCGCCTGTTCGGCCACGTGGCGTCGGTCGGTATCGATCGGAGGGTGAAAGTGCGTTTCGCGCCGCTCGCCGAGCCGCTCGCCGATCTGATCGAGAAGCTCGCGTTCCGTCGCCATCGGCGCCAGGTGGCCGGTACGCGCCAGCCGAAGAACGCCTGACGCAGACTTTTCATATTGCGACGCAATACCACGGTCGTGGCCGCGTCGATTGAACCGTGTCACACCAGCTCGGGGAACGGGCCGCCAGAATAGCCCGCAATAAAACGACGGGGCTGGGTGGATGTCTCTCAACGCAGATGGCATTCACAGGGATGTGGGTTTTGGCAGTGAAGCCAGGGCGAATAACGACGAACCAGTGATGCCGACCGGCCGATCGACGGCCGTGCAAGGCGTCATCCGGCTGATCAACAGCGTCGCCGGGCATGATTCCAGCGTCCTGATCCTGGGCGAGTCGGGCACCGGCAAGGAAGTGGTGGCGCGCGCCATCCACGAAGCGAGTCCCCGCCGCCACCGTCCGTTCGTCGCCATCAACTGCGGAGCCATTCCCGCCGAGCTGCTCGAGAGCGAACTTTTCGGCCACGAAAAGGGCGCCTTCACCGGTGCGATCGCGACGCGCAAGGGCCGTTTCGAGATCGCCGAAGGCGGCACGCTGTTCCTCGACGAAATTGGCGACATGAGCCTGTCGATGCAGGTGAAACTGCTGCGCGTGCTGCAGGAACGGGTCTACGAGCGCGTGGGCAACCATCAGCCGATGCGCTGCAATGTGCGCATCATCGCCGCCACCCATCGCAACCTCGAGGAATCGATCGAGCGCGGCGGCTTCCGCCAGGACCTCTTCTACCGCCTCAATGTCTTTCCGATCGAGATGCCCGCACTGCGCGAGCGCCTCGCCGATCTGCCGGCGCTGCTCGCGGATTTCACCGAAGCGAACGCGCGCAGCGGTCGCGGTCGCGTGGCCTTCACGCCGGCCGCGATGCGGGCGCTGTCGGGCTATAACTGGCCCGGCAACATCCGCGAACTCGCCAACCTCGTCGAGCGCCTGTCGATCCTGCACGGTGGCGGAGCTGTCGATGTGCAGGATCTGCCGGCGCGCTACCGCGCGAACATCCCGGATACCGCGCTGCCCGAGGTGATCGATGAGGCGCCGATCTCCGATGCCGAGGCATTGCAGGTCCTGGAGGGTGCCCCCGGGCCGACCTCGCTCGCCGAACTGCCGGCCGAAGGCATCGACCTGCGCGGCCATCTCGACGCGATCGAGCGCGCGCTCGTGCAGCAGGCGCTCGATCGTTCCAGTGGCACGGTGGCGCATGCCGCCCGCCTGCTCGGCCTGCGTCGCACGACGCTCGTCGAGAAGCTGCGCAAGCTCGGCGAACCGGCGCTGGAACCTGCCGGAGTTTTGACGGACAAGGGCGGCTGCCGCGCCGTCGTGTGATGTGCCTCACGGTTCCGTCGCGGAATCGGCCCGGCACGGAATTTGCTCCATACCAGTGACGCCCGGCATTTTGCCGACGGAGCGAACTGGATGGATCGAGACACGAGCAGCGCGACGCCGGAACCGGTCGCCTGCGCACAGGCATCCCGCGAGACGCTCGCGCTCGCCCGCCGTGTGGCGACGAGCGACTGCACGGTGCTGATCGCCGGCGAGTCCGGCACTGGCAAGGAAGTCATCGCGCGCTACATCCATCGGTCATCGCCGCGCGCGGCCGGTGCGTTCGTCGCGGTGAACTGCGCCGCGATCCCCGAAAACATGCTCGAAGCCGTGCTGTTCGGCTACGAGAAGGGAGCCTTCACCGGCGCCCATGCCGCGCACGCGGGCAAGTTCGAGCAGGCCCAGGGCGGCACCCTGCTGCTCGACGAGATCTCCGAGATGCCGCTCGCGCTGCAGGCAAAGCTCCTGCGAGTGCTGCAGGAGCGCGAGGTAGAGCGCATCGGCGGCCGTGGATCTGTCGCGCTCGACGTGCGCGTGCTGGCTACCACCAACCGCCGCCTGCGCAGCGAGGTGACGGCCGCGCGATTCCGCGAGGACCTGTACTACCGCCTGAATGTATTCCCGATGGTGCTCGCGCCGCTGCGCGAGCGGCGCGACGACATCCTGCCGCTCGCGATGCACCTGCTGTCGATGAGTTGTGCGCCGGGCCAGCGGATACCCGCGCTTGCCGCCGACGCGGCGCAGTTGCTGCTGATGCATGGCTGGCCGGGCAATGTCCGCGAACTCGATAACGTCATGCAGCGCGCGCTGATTCTGCTCGACGGCGAGGTGATCCAGGCAGAACACGTGCGCTTCGACATGGACGAAGGCGCCGAGCCTGCTGCCCCCGCAGTGAGCCAGGGGCAGCTCTCGAGCGCGCTGGCGACGGCCGAACGAGAGCTGATCCTCGAGGCGCTGCGCGATGGGCACGGCAGCCGGCGCGCCGCCGCCGAGCGCCTCGGCATCAGTCCGCGGGCGCTGCGCTACAAGCTCGCGCAGCTGCGCGCGTCGGGCGTCGATCTTGCCGCGTGCGGCTGAGCTGCACCCCGGAGAGCACGCATGAGCCAGATGGAAATCGATCGAGTCCTTGCACAGATCCGCACGCTGTCCTCGCAGGCCGCGCGCCCGCAGGCACCGAAAGCCGGCATCGACGCAGCGGCCAGCGCCGTGGGCGGATCGTCGCGGTCGGAGCCGGCTGCCTTCGCGACCCTGATGAAGCGCGGCATCGAGCAGGTCAATGCGACCCAGCAGAACGCGAGCCAGCTCGCCACGGCCTTCCAGCAGGGCGTGCCGGGCGTCGAGCTGCCGCAGGTGATGCTCGAGATGCAGAAAGCGAGCGTGTCGTTTCGCGCCGCGACCGAAGTCCGCAACCGCCTGGTGAGTGTCTACCAGGAAATCATGAACATGCCGATCTGAACGGCAGCTCGCACAGGAGTCCTGAATGAATGCCGAGGTTGTACAGCTGCCCAACTTGGGCCGCATCAGTGCGGGGTTGAGGCCGTTGCTGCTGCTGGTGGGTATCGCGGCCGCGGTGGCTGTCGGCACCAGCATCGTGCTGTGGTCGCAGCGCCCGGGCCTGACGCTGCTCTACACGGGTCTTGCCGCAGGCGATCTCGTCGAGGTGCAGCAGTCGCTGCGCGCCGCCGGCATCCATCACGAGGCCGATGTCGAGCGGGGCACGATCAGCGTGCCGGCCGCGAAGCTGAACGATGCGCGCCTGACGCTCGCCTCGCAGGGCGTGCTGCAGGGGAGCGACGGATTCAGCGCGATCGCCAAGGACTCGGGCTTCGGTGTCAGCCAGTTCATGGAGGGGGCGCGCTACCAGCATGCGCTCGAGTCCGAGCTGGCGCGTACCATCGGCAGCCTGCAGCCGGTCGCCGCGGCGCGCGTGCACATCGCCGCGCCACGCCAGTCGGCGTTCGTGCGCGATCGCCGCAATGCGACTGCGTCGGTCTTCGTGCAGCTGCGCACCGGCCGTCGCCTCGAGTCGGAGCAGGTTACCGCGATCGTGAATCTGGTCGCATCGAGCGTCCCGGAGCTCGACCCGACGGACGTGACCGTCGTCGACCAGAGCGGACGCCTGCTGTCGCAGCCGGTCGACGACACCGACATCGCAGCGCGCGAGAAGCAGTTCGAATTCGCGCGCCGGCTCGAGACCGAGTACCAGCAGCGCATCGAGGCGCTGCTCGCGCCCGTGGTCGGCGAAGGGCGCGTGCGCGCGCAGGTCGTCGCTTCGGTCGACATGTCGGTCACCGAGGAGGCGCGCGAGCAGTACCGCCCGGAGAGCCAGGTGGTACGCAGCGAGCAGTTGGCCGAGGAGAGTTCGCGCAGCGCCGCGGGCACCGCCGGCGTGCCGGGCGCGCTGTCGAACCAGCCGCCGGTGCCGGGCACGGCGCTGGCACCCGGGGTTCAGCCGTCGGGCGCCCAACCGGCCGCAGCGACCCCTGGCGGGCCGGACAATCTCTCGCGCCAGTCGACGCGCAACTACGAAATCGACCGTACGGTCGCCTACACACGCCAGCCGGCCGGTCGGCTGCAACGCCTGACCGTCGCCGTGCTGGTCGATGACCTGATCGTGCCACAGAAAGACGGCGCGGTCGTTCAGAAGCCGCTCAGCGAAGAGCAGCTCGCGCGCATCACGCTGCTCGTGAAGGACGCGGTCGGCTTCGACGCGGCGCGTGGCGACAGCGTCAATGTCGTCAATGCCTCCTTTGCGACCGGCGCCGACCAGCCCGCCGACATCGTCGAGGAAGGCATCCCGTTGTGGCGTCAGCCATGGCTGCAGGAACTCGTCAAGATCATTGCCGGTGCCGCGATCGTGATCGTGCTGCTGCTGGCGGTCGTGCGCCCGCTGGCGCGGGGCCTGCTGGGTCCCGTGCGATTCGCGCCGGGCACGGCGCCTGCGCTGCCCGCGGCGGGGGGCGAGGCCGTTGCCACGGCGGACGAGGATACGCCGCGCGGCGCGGGCCAGGTCTCCGCGATCGCCTACGAACAACAGCTCGCGCAGGCGCGCTCGCTGGTGACACAGGATCCGAAGCGCGTCGCGCGCGTCGTCAAGACATGGGTGGGACAGGATGAATGAGAAAGGGCTGATCGCACGCAGCAGCACGGACCAGGCGGCGATCCTGCTGCTGTCGCTCGGCGAGCAGGAGGCGGCCGAGGTCCTGAAGCACATGAGCGCCAAGGACGTGCAGCGGGTCGGCACGGCCATGGCCGCGCTCGATGGCGTGACGCGCGAGGAGGTCTCGCAGGTGCTCGGGCACTTCACGACGCTGGTCGAAAGCCACACCTCGCTCGGCGTCGGTGCCGACGAGTACCTGCGCAAGGTGCTGATCTCGGCGCTCGGCGATGAACGCGCGACCAACATCATGGACCGCATCCTCGGCGGCCGCTCGAGCCGCGGGCTCGAGGCCATGAAGTGGATGGACCCGCGATCGGTGGCCGAGATGATGCGCTTCGAGCATCCGCAGATCGTGGCGATCGTGCTCGCCTACCTCGATCCGGATCAGGCCGCGTCGGTGCTCGGGCAGCTGCCCGAGATGGCGCGTTCCGACATCCTGATGCGCATCGCGATGCTCGACGGCATCCAGCCCTCGGCGCTCAACGAGCTCGACGAGATCATGGAGAAGCAGTTTGCGGGCAACAGCTCAGCCAAGGCGTCGGTGTTCGGCGGTCCCAAGGTCGCCGCGAGCATCATCAACTTCCTCGACTCGGGCCAGGAAACCGTGATCATGGAGCGCATCAACCGCGCCGACGAAGCGCTCGCGGAGAAGATCCAGGGACTCATCTTCACCTTCGACGATCTCGTGTCGCTCGACGATCGCGGCATGCAGGAGCTGCTGCGCCAGGTGCCGGGCGATCGCCTGCTGCTGGCGCTCAAGGCCTGCGAGCCGGGCGTCAAGGACAAGGTATTCCGGAACATGTCGCAGCGGGCGGCGGAGATGCTGAAGGACGATCTGGAAGCGAAGGGCCCGGTGCGCGTGAGCGAAGTGGAGGCCGCGCAGAAGGAAGTTCTCGCCACCGCGAAGCGCTTGGCGGATGCCGGCACGATTTCGCTCGGCGGCAAGGGTGGAGAGGCGTATGTCTGACCCGGCGCGCTGGGAGCTGCCGGTCGTCGAGGGCCGCGTCGCGGGCCGGCGGGCGCGGCCCATCACGGCTGACGAGCTCGACGACATCGCGCGCGCGGCCTGGGACGAAGGGCACGCCAAGGGGCATGCCGACGGCCTGGCCGCGGCAGCGGCGGAAGTGCAGCGCCGGCACGCCGCCCTCGACGCGCGCATTGCGCGCCTCGACGAGATCGCGACCCTGCTCGCGCGTCCGCTGGCCGAACTCGACGCGGAGGTCGAATCACAGCTTGCGCAGCTTGCGCTCACCGTGGCGGGCCAGCTGGTGCGGCGGGAGCTGCGCATCGACCGGACCCAGATCATCGGCATTCTGCGCCACGTCGTGTCGCTGTTGCCGGCCGCCGCGCGTGACGTGCGCGTGCACCTGCATCCCGACGATGCGGCGCTCGTGAACGAGAAACTCGCCACGCCCGCCAGCGAGCGTGCGTGGGTCCTCGTGGAGGATCCGGTGATGGCGCGCGGCGGTTGCCGCGTGACGGCCGAGAATTCGCAGATCGACGCGCGGCTCGAATCGCGCCTCAACGCGACGATCGTCGAAGTGCTGGGCGAGGAACGGCTCGGCGACGGGCGCGAACAGTCATGACCCTGCTGCAGGAACGACAGCTGCGCTGGCGCGAGGGACTCGCGCGTTACCAGCGACGGGCCTTGGCGCTGCCGCCGCCACCGGTCGAGGGCACACTGACGCGCGTCGTCGGTCTGACGCTCGAGGCCGCCGGCTGCGAAGCGGCCGTCGGCGATCGCTGCGAGGTCCTGTCGACGCTCGGCGGAAAGGTCGAGGCGGAGGTCGTGGGATTCGCCGGCGAACGGCTCTTCCTGATGCCCACCGCGGATGCACATGGGCTCTCGCCCAATGCGCGGGTCGTCCCGCGCACCGGCCGCCAGACGGTCCGGGTGGGTGAACAGTTGCTCGGACGCGTCATCGACGGCGCCGGCCAGCCACTCGATGGCCTCGGCGCGCTGCATTGCGACGCGCCCGTCACGCTGATGGGCGGCGCGCCGATCAATCCGCTGGCCCGCGAACCGATCACCGAGCCGCTCGACGTCGGCGTGCGCGCAATCAACTCGCTGCTGACGGTGGGTCGCGGCCAGCGCATCGGCCTCTTTGCCGGAAGCGGCGTGGGCAAGAGCGTGCTGCTCGGCATGATGGCGCGCTACACCGCGGCGGACGTCATCGTCGTCGGCCTGATCGGCGAGCGCGGCCGTGAGGTGAAGGAATTCATCGAGCGCATCCTCGGCGAGGAGGGGCGGCGGCGCGCAGTCGTGGTGGCGGTGCCGGCGGACCAGTCGCCGCTCATGCGCCTGCATGGTGCATGGCTCGCGACGGCGGTCGCCGAGTACTTCCGCGACCAGGGCAAGAGCGTGCTGCTGCTGATGGATTCACTGACGCGCTTCGCGCAGGCACAGCGCGAGATCGGACTCGCGATCGGCGAGGCGCCGGCGACCAAGGGCTATCCACCCTCGGTGTTCGCGCGCCTGCCGCAGCTCGTCGAGCGCGCCGGCAACGGTGCGCGACTCGGCGGCTCGATCACGGCGTTCTACACGGTACTCACCGAGGGCGATGACCAGAACGATCCGATCGCCGACAGCGCCCGCGCGATCCTCGACGGCCACTTCGTGCTGTCCCGCCGGCTCGCCGAGGCCGGTCAGTATCCGGCCATCGACATCGAGGCCTCCGTGAGCCGGGCGATGCACGATATCGTCGCGGAATCCCACTTCGAGGCGGCGCGGCGCTTCCGCCACGCGCTGTCCACCTACACGCAGAACCGCGATCTCATCTCGATCGGCGCCTATCGCGCGGGCAGCGACCCGCGCGTCGATGCGGCGATTGCGCTCTGGCCGCGCATCCAGACCTTCCTGCGCCAGCACATGCGCGAGCGCGCAGATCTCGCGGCGAGCCTGGCGGCGCTGTCCGAAGTGACCGCCGAGGGAGCCGACGCGTGACGCGCGCCCGGCGCATGGATCCGGTGGTGCGCGCGGTCGGCCACGACGAACGCGAGCATGCCGCACGCCTCGCCGAGTGCGGTCAGCGCGTCGCGGATGCCGAACAGCGCCTCGCGGAGCTCGAGAAATACCAGGCCGACTACGCGAGCGGCCTGCACAGCCGCACCGCCGCCGGGATCAGTGCCACCGAGATGCGCGATTTTCGCGCCTTCCTCGCGCGCCTGAGCGAAGCCGTGCGCACGCAGCAGCGCCTGCTCGCACAGGCGCGGGCCGAACACGAGGCGGCCCGCGAGGCGTGGCGGCGCGCGGCGCAGCGCGCGAGGTCGATCGACCATGTCGTCGAGCGCTGGCAGGCCGAGGAGCGGATCCATCGCGAGCG
>DAOQXO010000051.1:0-17242 GCA_035342635.1 Steroidobacteraceae bacterium | reverse complement strand
ATCGGCGCACCGCCGAGGTACCTGGTCGCCCGGCGCTTTGCCTCGATGTCAGCATAGACGGCCTCGGCCGCCGTGGTGGAAATGCCGAGGGCCGTCCCGAGTGCCGCCGGCTCCGCTCCATGCTCGTAGGCCCACAATGCCAGGTCCATCTGCGCGTACGGCAGGCCGAAGTAGAACTCGTCCTGGCCCTGCGCAAGGCTGTAGGTATCGGTGGTCGGAATCGCATTGCAGATCTCGTCCGGCAGCTTCATGAAGCGTGCCAGCGCATAGACCTGCGACTTGTAGAGGTGCGCGATCGGCTTCACGTCGGCCGAGCCGTCGCCGTTCTTGACGAAAAAGCCCTGGTCGTACTCGAGCCGGTTCGGCGTACCGACGACCGCGTAGTTCAGGCGGTCGGCGTGGAAGTACTCCATCGTCTTCCTGACGCGCTGCTTGAAGTTGGTCGCAGCCACGATCTGCAGGTACTGCTTGTACTCGAGCCGCGCCTCGTGGATCTGCCCCGACGGGTCCTGTGCGACGAGCTTGAAGTGGTTGTAGCGGCCCTCGAGGCCGCCCACGAGCACGATCTTGTTCTTCCAGCCCGCGCCGTAGCCCGGGTGCACCGCCTTGCACACCTCATCGATGCGCGCATAGCAGCCGAGCGCCTCGAGCGCCGGCGCGATGTCGAATATTTCGTACTCGATGCCGAGGTGCTCGGCGAGCAGGCGGCCGCGATGCGTGCTCTGCGGCGAGGACACGCGCTCCGGCAGCAGCAGGCCGTAGACCCGCTTCGGCCCGACCGCTCGCACCGCGAGCGCCGCGCTCACCGAGCTGTCGATGCCGCCCGAGATCGCGACCACGAGACCGCGGCGGTTCAGGTCGTGCGTGAGCGCGTGGCGCAGCTTGCCGGCGATGCGTTCGATCTCGGTGGCATGGTCGAGGGCGAAGGCCCGATCGGCCGACAACGGCTGTGACTTCATCATCCTGCTTCCTTCAGCATGAAACGTTTGACTTTTCCCGAGGCGGTCTTCGGCAAGGTTGCCACGAAAACCACTTCCTTCGGTACCTTGTATGCGGCGAGCCGGTCGCGACAGTGGGCCTGCACGGCACGCGCTTCGGGCGCGGCGCCGTCGGCCGCGACGACGCACACGCGCACGACCTCGCCGAGGATCGGGTCGGCGACACCGACCGCGGCACACTCGGCCACCCCCGCGAGTTCGAGCACGACTTCCTCGATCTCGAGCGGGCTCACCCGGTGGGCGCCGGTCTTGATCATGTCCGACGAGCGCCCGACGAGCGTCAGGTAACCGTCGGCATCGAGCTGGCCGATGTCGCCGGTGTGCAGCCAGCCATCGTGCAGCACCTTCGCCGTGGCCGCCGGATTCTCCCAATAGCCGAGCATCACATTGTCGCCGCGCACGCAGACCTCGCCCGCGGTGCCCGCGGGCACGGCGCGGCCAGCCTCGTCCTGCACCTCGATCGTGACGCCCGGGATGCCGATGCCGACAGTACCGAGCTTCGAGGCCAGCCGCTCCGGCGGCAGGTAGCTGATGCGCGCGGTCGCCTCGGTCTGGCCGTACATGACGAACAGACGTGCGCCGGGCAGCGCTGCCAGCAGGCGCTCGGTGAGCACCGGGGCCATCGCCCCGCCCGCCTGCGTCAGATAGCGCAGCGACGACAGGTCGTAGTCGGCGAATTTCACCCGCTGCAGCAACAGCGCGAAAGTCGAAGGCACGCCGGAGAAGCCGGTCGCACGCTGCTCCGCCATCGCCTGCACGACGAGATGCGGGTAGGTCAGCGAGTTCTCGAGCACCAGCGAGCCGCCCGCCGCGAGATGGGTGTGCAGCACCGAGTTGCCGTACGAATAGTAGAAGGGCAGCACATTGACGATGCGGTCGGCCTCGGTGAGCCCGAGGTATTCGAGGATGGACAGCGTGTTGGCAACGAGGTTGCGATGGCTCAGCGTGACGCCACGAGGATCGCCGGTCGTACCCGAGGTGTAGATGATCGATGCCGGCGCCTGCGGCTCGATGGTTTCGGGGACATCGGCGTCGTCCGCTGCCGCCATCCACTCGTGCCAGGCCACCGCGCCGTCCGGCGCCTTGCGTGCGGGACCCGTCGCGGGCGTCGTCACCACCTGGCGAAGCGTGCCGCAGGCGGCGATCACGCCCGGCAGCTCCGGATGGCCCGGCATGGCGATCAGCGCCGTCGCCGCGCAATGCGCGACATTACGCGCGAGTTCGGGTCCGCGCATCGCGGTATTGAGGCCGACCGCGACGCCGCCCGCCTGCAGCGCGGCGTAGTAGGCGATGACGTAGTCGATGGAGTTCTCGATCAACAGCGCCACACGGTCGCCCGGCTGCAGCCCGCCGGCGCGCAATGCATTGGCCGCGCGCCGCACCTCGCGCCACAGGTCGCCGTAATGGATTTCGGCGCCGCGATGCCGGATCGCCTGCCGGCCCGGGTGGCGCTGCGCCGACGCGCGCAGCAGGTCCACCAGGCTGGTTGGACCCGCCGGCATTTCCTCAGGCCTTCTTGCGTTCGACGAACGCGGCGATCCTGTTAACCGAATCGAGATTCTCGGGAACCATCTCGTCGTCGGCCACCTTGACGCCGAAGGTCTCCTCCAGGAAGAGGATCACCTCGAGCATGCCGGTCGAGTCGATCAGCCCGCGCTCGAGGAAAGACTCGTCCAGGCCCAGCAGCGACACATCGGTGCTGAAGAGGAAATTCTCGAGAATGTACTGCCTGACCTGTTCGGCTACCGACATCGGGCGCTCCACTGTTTGGGACCGGGAATTTGACTATAGACGACCGCCCGGGGGAGTGACGCCATCCACAAAAAGACCGTGCCACACCTGGGTCGACAGCACACCAATGAAGGTCATGCTGTCCTTGTAGCTTACCGCACGACCGCTCTTTACTTTTCGCCACAGCAGCTGCACGCGGCCGGCGTCGAAGTAGCCCGTGCGTTTCAGGCTCGCCTCGGACAGTGCGTCTTCGACGAATTCGACTCTGCCGGCCTCGAACGCCTTGCTGTCGGGGCTCCGGTAGGGCTGCTTCTTGCGCGCGGCGATCCCGGGTGGCAGCTGCGGGCCAAGCGCCTTCTTCAACAGGTACTTCTCGTTCAGTACACGCATCTTCAACCGCGGATCAAGCGCGTTTGCGAACTCGATCACACGATGGTCCAGATAGGGAAAGCGCCCCTCCACGCTGTTTGCCATCAGCATGCGGTCCCCCTGGGTCGACAGCAGGTAGCCCGCAAGCAAGGTTTTCGCCTCGACGTACTGCGACTGGTTGAACGGATCCCAGGCGCCGAAACCGGCCGGCAACGCGTGCGCGAACTCGGCGACCGCAGCCGCCCCGTCGATTCGCTCGCGCGTTTCTTCCGAGAACAGCACCTTGCCCTGCGCGGTTGTCTTCCAGCGCGGCCCGTGCGCAAAGAATGCACTCTCCTTTCCGGCGAGACCCGAACCGAAGAACGCCTCGCTGTACGCCTGTCCACGAGCCGAGGTGATGTCGAGATAGGGATAGAGCCGCTGCAGCAGGCGCGCGCGCCACTTCGAATCTGGTCGGCGCGCCCAGAAGCGACGGATCTTCGCCTCCTTGAACAGGTCGTAACCGCCGAAGACCTCATCGGCGCCCTCGCCCGTCATTACCACCTTGCAGTCGCTGCGGTGCGCGAGCTCCGAAAGCGCCATCAGCGGAATCGGGGCGCAGCGCAGGAACGGCGTCTCGGCACGCCACACCGTGCGCACGAAGCCGTCGCGGATATGTTCGTCGCCGACGCGGATCGTCCGATGGTTGACGCCGAAATGCCCCGCGGCCGCCAGTTGGTGCTCGCTTTCGTCGAGACCCGGATCCTCGAAGGCGAGCGAGAAAGTGTTCGGCTTCACGCCCCCTTCGCACATCAACGCGACCAGCGCCGTCGAATCCAGCCCGCCCGAAAGGTAGGCGCCGACCGGCACGTCGGCACGCAGCCGGATGCGGGTCGCATCGGCGAGCAGCCCGTGCAGTTCGCGCGCGAGATCCTCGACGCTGCCCTTCAGGTAATCGCCCGGCTCGCGGAAAATCCAGTTCCAGTATTGCGAGATCGACACGCGACCGTTCTCGGCGACCAGCATGTGTCCCGGCTGCAGCTGCTCAATGCCCTCGAACAGCGTGGTGGCGCCGACGGGCGACCAGAATGTGAACACCTGATCGAGCGCAACGCGATTCATCTGCGGCCGGTGCGACAGGCCTCGCAGGAGCGACTTGATCTCCGAAGCGAACACCAACCGCCCGCCGTCGCGCGAATAGAACAGCGGCAGAATGCCCGCGCGATCGCGCGCGAGCACCAGGCGGCGCGCCCGCACGTCCCACAGCCCGATCGCGAACTGGCCGTTCAACCGCTCCGCGAAGCGCAGGCCATGCTCTTCGTAGAGATGGATGATGACCTCGGTGTCGGTATGGGTGTAGAAGCGGTGGCCGGCCTGCTCGAGCTCGGCGCGCAGCTCCACGTAGTTGAAGATCTCACCGTTGAAGGTCACCCAAACCGTGCGATCTTCATTGTGGATCGGCTGCGCACCGCCCGCGAGGTCGATGATCGACAGGCGCGCGTGGGCGAGGCCGACGAGCTGAGGCTCATCGAGGTAAGTGCCCTGCCCGTCCGGCCCGCGGCTGTACAGCGGCTGGAGCATGCCGGCGAGCTCGGTGCCGGTGACCGGCGCGCCAGGTGCGAGATTGAGGATGCCAGCGATACCACACATGGCGCGGAATGTTACCTGCTACGGCGGCGCGTCGCTGTGCAGCACTTCGAGCAATGCAGGCTGCAGCGCGTACATCAGGTCGATCGGCTCCGCGAGGCGCGACGCCGCTTCGGGCTGCGTCACCATCGTGCCCGCGCCGACCGGCAGCGTCGTGCTTTCGTGGACGAAGCCGTTGAGCCAGCGCCGCACCACATAACGACCGTCCTCGGCATAAGCGTCGGCACCCAGGTAGCCGGCGGCAAACATGAACACCCGCCGCTCGGCCAGTGCCGCCTCGTCCCAGATCGGCACCCCCTGGCTCAGGGTGCCGTCGCCTCCGGCTCCGAGCAGGGCGTGCACGGTGGGCGCGATATCGACATGCGAGGTGCGCGCGGTGACTTCGCGCATCGCAGTCAGCGTGCCGGGCGCGAAGATGACGAGCGGCACCTCGAAGGAATAATCCGTGATCGTGCCCGACGGCAGGCCGGGATCCTCGACGCGCGTGCGGACGCCGTGGTCGGCGGTCACGACGATCACCGTGTCGTCGAGCCAGTCGCCCTCCGCCAGCCGCGTAACGATCTCCGCGAGCCACGCATCCTGCAGGATCATGACATCGCGCCCGCGCTCGACGACGCTCTCGCGCCCGTAGAGATCGAACCACGGGGCGTGACCGATCTGCGGCACGAACAGCGTGACGAAGCGCTCGCCGGCCTGCTTGCTCGCGACGATGTCGGTGAGCATCGCGTCGAGTGCCATCAGATCGTGGGTCAGTCTGTCCGCGAGCAATGCAGCGCGCTCGCGCCGCGCCGGCGAGTCAGCCGGCAGTGCCTCGATCGTGCGCTGCGCGCGCTGCGCAGCCTGCGCGAAGCGCTGTGCCTCCTTCGGATCGGCCACATAAGTCTTCGATACTCCACTGATGGCGTACATGGCCGTGTCGTTCTCGAACGAATCCGGGTAGGGCAGGTACACGGCGCCCGAGTATCCGCGGGCCGCCAGGGGCGGCACGAGGCCCGCCCCGCTTAGCGACTGCGCCTTGCGCAGGAATGGGCCGCGCCCGATCGGATACATCCCGGTTAGTATCGAGAAGATCGCATCGCTCGTGTATGGATAGGTGGTGAGGTGATGGCGCCCGACAAACGCGCGATCGAGCAGCATTGACACGCCGGGCAGCGAGTCGCGGTCGCCGATCGGGTCGTAGCTGCGCGCCGGCCCGGTCTCCATGATGAACAGGATCACGTCGTGACCCGCATCGAGCCCGGCGGTCACCGCCGGCGACGAGCCCTCCGTCTGCCGCGCGGCGCGCCGGAAGAGCGCCAGCAATTCCTCGCGCGATGCATGCCGAGGGATATCGTAGGCGCCTCCCTGCGGCAGCATCGCCTGCACCATGGTGCGCAGCGCACTGCGATGCGGTGCGAGACTGGGCACGGGCGCCGCGGCGGCGATCAACGCGAGCACGAGGCTGCCGGCCAGCACTGCGAGCGTTCCGATCTCGATGGTACGCACGAGGCCCCCCGCACCGACGCCGCGCGAACGGCGCGCCGCCGCCACTGCGAGCACGACGATGACCGTCACCGCCGCGAGGAGCTTCAGCGCACCCCGCGGGCTCGCATACTCACCGATCGCCTCCGGGAAATCGATGGCCCAGAAGATCGCGTCCTGGATCAGATCGGGCGTCAGGTAGCGCCCGATACTGCCGAGGGACTGCAGCTGAAAGTAATAGAACGTGCATAGCAGAATCGCAACGACTGCAGCGCTCGGTACGCGCAGCGCACGCGGCAATGCGCGCAGCAGCAGGGCAAGACCGACCGGCAGGGCGAAGCCCTGGATCATCAGATCGAGGCGCAGGAAGCTCAGCTTCTGCCACCAGGCGAACTGGGACTCGTGCGAATAGCCGAGGAAGCGCGAAATCGCCAGGTAGCCGGTGGACTGCGAGAGCTGGGCCAGCTTGACCCAGACACCGACGGCGCCCACGACCATGAACATCGCTGCCAGCAGCACGATGCCCTCGGCCCGCAGCGCCGCGAGCCTCGCGCGCAGCCCCCCGATCGCGGATCCCGAAGCCGCAGGCTCATTCATCCCTGATGCCCCCAAAGCGGAACTGGTAAACATACCCTATTCGACCGGAACCCTTATCATTTCGTCTATGACGATTCGAGAGTTTTACTGGAACGCACGCAACGAATGCCGCGAACTGCTTCTCTGGTACATTTGCCGTATTCCCCGCGGCATCGGCATCTATGCGCGTCGCCGCCTGCTACCCAGCTTCTTGGCCAGACTGGGCGAGGGGACGGTCGTGCAGGAGCACTTCTGGGTCACCAATCCGGAGAAAGTGTCGATCGGGTCACACTGCAACTTCGCCCAGGGCGTATTCATCACCGGCGGCGGCGGTGTCACGATCGGCGACTACGTCGGACTGGGTCCGGACGTCAAGATCTGGTCGGTCAACCACCGGTTCGAGGACCCCGACACCCCCTGGCTCAAGCAGGGCTGGGACAAGCTGCCGGTCGTCATCGAGGACGACGTGTGGCTTGGCGCCAACTGCTTCGTGATGCCCGGCATCACGATAGGGCGCGGCGCCATACTCTCCGCTGGTACCATCATGATGAAGTCGGTGCCGCCGTATGCGATCTGCGCCGGCAATCCGGGGCGGGTGGTCGGCTGGCGCAAGCGCCCCGAAGCCAGGGCACCGGATTCGCAGCCAACCCAAGTTGCCGCCAACGAGGAGTGACACCCCGATGACCCGTGCCACATTCATCGCACCCCTGCTGCTCGCCAGCCTGCTCGCGGGCTGCCAGCAGGCTTCACAGGAGCCCGCCGACGTGTCGGTAGATCTGAACCAGGTTAAGTCCGATCTCGAAACGCTCTCGCAGGCGCGCGTCTACTTCGCGCACCAGTCTGTCGGCCGCAACATGCTGAAGGGCATCGAGATGCTGGTGGCCGAGACAGGCGTTGCCCTGCACATCGAGGAGGTCAAGGACGGCATCCCGGCCTCCCCCGGTCCGGGCCTGTACCACGCCAACGTCGGCGAAAACGGCGTCGCGGACAGCAAGATTTCGGCCTTCGTTGCCGACGTGACGGCACCGGGACCGGCCGCGTACGACGTGGCGCTGCTGAAGTTCTGCTATACGGACCTCAGCCCCGAGGCTGAAGACCAGGACCCGCGGGCGCTGCTCGAGCGTTACGAGAGCACGGTCGCCGGCCTGCGCGCGCAGCAGCCGAACCTCACCTTGCTGCACACGACGATGCCGCTGCGGGCCGAACCGCCGGGCTGGAAAACCCGGGTCAAGCGGCTGATCGGCAAGGAGGTCATTTCCGACCGCGGCAACATCATGCGCGGCGAATACAACGAGTTGCTGCGCAGCGAGTCCTCCCCGGCAGATCTGTTCGATGTCGCGCGCCTCGAGGCCACACACCTCGACGGCACGATCGCGACCTTCAAGGCGAATGGCCGCCAGGTCGAAGTGCTGGCACCCGAGCATACCTACGACGGTGGTCACCTGAACGATCCGGCCAAGCGCTACTTCGCCGCCGACTTCCTGCACGCGCTCGCGCAGGCGGTAAGGCAGCGACCGGCGCCGGTCGAAACGCCGACCGAGACACCGTCCACGACTTGATGACGCGCCTGCTGCACGATCTCGCGCTCGAATCCGCAGCGCGCACCGACGCGGCTGTCGCGCTGCGCTTCAAGGGCGAGAGCCTCCCCTATGGCGCGCTCGCCGCGCAGGTCGATTCCTGCGCGGCGGCCCTGTGCGCACTTGGCTGCGAGCGTCTCGACCGCGTCGCGATCTACCTGCCGAAGCAGTTCGAGAACGTGATCGCGATGTTCGGCGCCGTGCGCGCCGGCTGCGTATTCGTGCCGGTCAATCCGGTACTGAAGGGGCCCCAGGTCCAGCACATCCTGCGCGACTGCAACGTGCGCGCGCTCGTGACTTCGGCGGAACGTGCCACGGCGCTGCGTGAGGTGCTCGGCGCCTGCCCGGACCTGCAGCACGTCATCATCGTGGGTGATGGGCCCGTGCCGGCCCTGCCTCCCACCCTGACGGGGGTCGCGTGGCGCGACTGGATCTCGGCCGGCCACCCTGCGAGCTTCCACCGTGTCATCGACCAGGACATGGCCGCGATCCTCTACACCTCGGGCAGCACCGGCCGTCCCAAGGGCGTGGTTCTGTCGCACGCGAACATGGTGACCGGCGCCGAGAGCGTCGTGCAGTACCTCGGGAACCGCGCCTCCGACCGCCTGCTCGCAGTGCTGCCGTTCAGCTTCGACTACGGCTTCAGCCAGCTCTCGACGGCGTTCTGCGTCGGCGCGAGCGCGGTGCTGATGGATCACCTGTTCGCGCGCGACATCGTCGCGATGATGGCGCGCGAGCGGATCACCGGCTTGGCGGCGGTGCCGCCTCTGTGGTCGCAGCTTGCGGATCTCGAGTGGCCGCCGGCGTCGGTCGAGCACCTGCGGTACATCACCAATTCCGGCGGCGCGATGCCGGGCGCCACGCTCGCCAAGCTGCGCCAGGCGATGCCGAAGACAGACGTTTACCTGATGTATGGCCTCACCGAAGCGTTCCGCTCGACCTACCTGCCGCCCTCGGAGCTCGACAGGCGACCCGGATCGATGGGCAAGGCCATCCCCAATGCCGAAATCATGGTCGTGCGACCCGATGGGTCCCGCTGCGCTCCGAACGAGCCGGGCGAGCTGGTGCATCGGGGCTCGCTCGTCGCACTCGGTTACTGGAACGACCCGGAGAAGACCGCCGAGCGCTACAAACCCGCGCCCGGACGCCCCTCGGGCCTGATGACGCCGGAACTCGCGGTCTGGTCCGGCGACACGGTGCGTGCGGATGAGGACGGCTTCCTCTACTTCATCGGCCGCCGCGACGAGATGATCAAGACCTCGGGCTATCGCGTGAGCCCGTCGGAAATCGAGGAAATCGTGTTTGCCTCCGGCCTCGTCGCCGACGCGGCGGCGGTGGGCGTGCCCCACCCGACCCTCGGTCAGGCGGTCGTGCTGGTTGCCGCACCTGCGCAAGGCAAGCCCGCCGACGATGCCGCCCTGCTCGACATCTGCCGCCGTGACCTGCCGGCGTTCATGGTCCCGGCGAAAATCGACTGGCGCGAGAGCCTGCCGCGTAACCCGAATGGCAAGTACGACCGCTCGCGGCTCGCCGCGGAACTGAAAGCGACCTTCACCGCTTGAAACACACTGCCCAACCCTGGTTCGAAATCGCCAACGACTGTCTGCAGGTCGGCGGGCAGGCGCTCCCCGAGCTTGCCGCCAGGGCGGGCCGCACGCCCTTTTATGTGTATGACCGCGCGGTCATGGATCGCAAGGTGGCGGCCCTGCGAGGCGTCCTGCCGCCCGAAGTGCACCTGCACTACGCGATCAAGGCGAACCCGATGCCGGAGGTGGTGCGGCACATGCTCGGCCTCGTAGACGGCCTGGATGTCGCCTCGGCCGGCGAACTGAAGACCGCGCTCGGCGCGGGCGCCGACCCCGCCAATGTCAGCTTTGCGGGCCCGGGAAAGACCGACGAGGAGCTCGAGTACGCGGCTGCGAGCGGCATCACGCTCAATGTCGAATCGGAGCGCGAGATCGGGGTGCTGGCGGCCATCGCGCAGCGCACCGGGCGTCGGCCGAAAGTGGCCGTGCGCGTCAACCCGGACTTCGAGCTCAAGACATCGGGCATGAAAATGGGCGGCGGCCCGAAACAGTTCGGCATCGATGCCGAGCGCGTGCCCGAAGTCCTGCGCCACATCGGCACCCTGCCACTCGAGTTTCGCGGCTTCCACATCTTCAGCGGCTCGCAGAACCTGCGCGCCGAGGCGATCGTCGAGGCGCAGCAGAAAACCGTGGCGCTCGCCGCGCGCCTTGCGCTGGACGCCCCGGCACCGGTCGCGCTGCTCAACATCGGCGGCGGCTTCGGCATCCCGTATTTTCCCGGCGAGCAGGCACTCGATCTCGAGCCGATCGCCGCCAACCTGCGCGCGCTCGTCCCGGACATACGACGCGAGATGCCGGGCGCAGAAATCGTGCTCGAGCTCGGGCGCTATCTCGTCGGCGAGGCAGGCCTGTATGTCTGCAAGGTGATCGACCGCAAGGTCTCGCGCGGCCAGGTGTTCCTGGTGACCGACGGCGGCCTGCACCACCATCTCGCCGCCTCGGGCAATTTCGGCCAGGTGCTGCGCAAGAATTACCCGGTCGCCATCGGCAATCGCATGCAGGGCACGGAGCGGGAGATTGCGTCGGTCGTCGGACCGCTCTGCACGCCGCTCGACCTGCTGGGCGATCGTGTCGATCTCGCACGCGCCGACGTAGGCGACCTCGTCGTCGTATTCCAGAGCGGCGCCTACGGCTTCACGGCCAGCCCGCTCGGCTTTCTGAGCCACCCTGCCCCGCTCGAGATCGTCGTCTGATGCGCAAACTCATCGGCATCGTCGGCGGCCTCGGTCCGCTCGCCTCGACGCGATTCCTCGCGACGATCTACCGATCGTTCCGCGACATCCCCGAGCAGCAGACCCCGCGGATCCTGCTGCTCTCGGACCCTACCTTTCCCGACCGCACCGAATCGTTCCTGCGCGGCGAGGAAGACGAAATCCTGGCGCGAGCCACCCGGGCCACCGAGGGGCTGCTCGCGCTTGGCGCCGACCACATCCTCTTCTGCTGTTACACGATTCACCGCATCGCGCCACGCCTGCCGGTAGCTGTGCGCGAGCGGCTGGTCTCGCTGCTCGACGTGGCAGTCGATGCGGCGCTCGCGTGCGAGGGCGACATCCTTCTCCTCTGCACCAATGGCACACGCAAGCTGAAGCTCTTCGAGAGCGCCCGGCACTGGCCGCAACTCGCCGGCCGGGTACGCTTCCCGAACGACGACGAGCAGCAGGCGGTGCACGACACGATCTACGCGCTCAAGGAGAACTGCGACCCCGTCGAGGCGCAGGCGAGGCTGGCGCGTATTCTTGCCGCCCACGAGGTCGACCACTGGCTGCTCGGATGCACCGAGTTGCACCTGCTCTCGAATACGCGGGCCGGGGATCGCAACGGCCACGAGATCGCCCTCCTCGACCCCCTGTACCGCGTGGCGGAGCTGATCCGGGACGACGCCCTGGACCGGGCGCAGGAGGTCGGAATTAAGTCAGATTTGCCCTAGACATCCCTGATTTTCCTTTAAAATCCCCGCCTGACGTGGCTACTGGGGGGCCACATGCAAGCGGCTCACGAGAACACGGCGGACAGCGCCGGCTCACGACTGCAGGCACATTCGGCGCCGCACGCCGAATGGCTGGTGCTCGCGGCGTTCTTTCTTTCCGGCGTCTCGGCGCTCACCTACCAGGTCGCGTGGCAGCGGCTGCTCTATGCCGAGTTCGGCGTCGACCTCGAGGCGATCACGATCATCGTTTCCTGCTTCATGCTGGGCCTTGGGCTCGGCTCGCTGCTGGGCGGGTGGCTGGCCGATCGATTCCCGGCCCGTCAACTGCGCGTCTTCGGACTCGTCGAGTGCTCGATCGGCCTGTTCGGGCTTGCGAGCCCCTGGGTGATCCACGCGATCGGCGAGATGTTCTCACATACCGGGCCCGTGACACTCGCCACGTCGAACTTCGCAATCCTGCTGCTGCCGACACTGCTGATGGGGACGACACTGCCACTGCTCATCGCACACTTCTACAACCGCTATCGCTCGGTCGGCGTCACGGTCGGCACGCTCTACTTCGTCAATACACTCGGCGCGGCGGCGGGCGCCTACGCCACCGGCCTGCTGGTGTTCAACTACCTGACGATTGGCGGCAGTATCCGTGCCGCGGTGATCATCAACTTCACCGTCGCAGCCGCGGCGCTGATTGCGGCGCGGCGGCCGCGATGATCTGGTTCGCGCGCATCCTGTCGTTCTCCGTCGGCTTCCTGAGCCTCAGCCAGGAAATCCTCTGGGTGCGTCTCGTGAGCTTTGCCACCGGCGGCCTGCCCCAGGCCTTCGGCTTCGTGCTCGGCTCATTCCTGATCGGCGTCGCCTTCGGCGCCGTGGCGGGCAAGCGCTTCTGCGAGCGCAGTAATGACCTGATCCACGTTGGTGGCATCGTGCTGGTGGTCGCGGGCCTCATCGACCTCGCCATTCCATGGCTCGCCGTGCAGTCGCTTGCGCTGCCGGCGCCAAGCCACCTGGCGGGCCTTGCCGCCCTGATCGCGGCGAGCGCATTCCTGAAGAGCATTCTGTTCCCGATCGCACACCATCTCGGAACGGTGACGTCCGGGGACAAGGTGGGCGTGTCCGTGTCGCGCGTGTACTTCGCCAATATCCTCGGCTCGACGATGGGGCCGCTGGTCACCGGCCTCATCCTGCTGCAGGCCCTCTCGCTCGAGACGACCTTCGTCACGGTGGGCCTGCTCACGGCGACCGTCGGCCTCGCCTGCCTGGCCGGCCGCCACCACCCCCTGAAACTGCTGTGGCCCGCGGCGCCGGTCGCTGTCGCGGCGTTCCTTGCCCTGCAGTTCCCGCTCGTGACGACGCTCATCCTGCGCGAAGCACCGGACAAGGGGCCCATCAATTTCCTGCTCCAGAACCGGCATGGGATCGTGCACACGCGCGCGGGCGTCGTCGGCGGCGACTGGGTCTACGGCGGCAACACCTATGACGGTCGCGTGAACACCGATCTGCTGGTCGATTCGAACGGGATACGGCGCGTCTACCTGCTGGCTGCTCTGCACCCCTCACCCGAGCGGATCCTGCAGATCGGCCTCGGCAGCGGCAGCTGGATGGACGTCCTCGCCGGCTTTCCCGCCATGAACGCCCTCGATGTGGTCGAGATCAATCCCGGCTATGCGCAACTGATCAAGCGCTACCCCCAGACGCGGGCCGCGGCAGCGGCTCCCGGCGTGCGCCTGATCTGGGACGACGGGCGCAACTGGCTGGCCGAGCGGGAGGGTGCAAAGTTCGACCTCATCGTGGTGAACACGACCTTCCACTGGCGAGCCTATACGACGATGCTGCTCAGCCGGGAGTTCATGGAGCTTGCGCGCCACCACCTCGCGGAGGGGGGCCTCTACGCCTTCAACAGCACCGGCTCATCCGACGCCTTTGCCACTGCGAGAGCGGTATTCCCGTATGTTTATGAGTTCGACACCTTCGTGGTGGCCGCAAATCACGAACTCAGCCTGGACTTCGAGACCGCCATCCGGCGTATCGCGCAGGTGCGCTTGCCGCAGGGCAGGCAGCTAAACGTCAATGACCCGCGGGTTGCAGCGAAAATCGCCTCGATGGTGGCAGAATTCCACCCTTACGAAGCAGCGAGCGCGGGTGCGCAGGTGATCACAGACCAGAACCTGCTGACCGAGTATCGTCACGGCACGCGTCTGCGCTGGTGGGATTGAAAGTCGGCCACTGATGTCTTTACTTTGCGGTATCTACCGGCTGCGCCCGGGCGCGGCCGTTTCCGATCGTTGGCGCTCGCATCTGCGCACCCATTTGAAGCGCGGCAGTACCGGAACGGTCGCCGAATTCGACGATGGCCAACTGTTCGTCCTGAAGCTCGACCTCGGCGCCTTCGATGACCCGGGCTGGGCGGTCGGCGACCGGCATGTCACGGCGCTCGCCGGCGACGCGATCCTCGGCGACGGCAGTAGGGAACGCGACCGGACCGACGACATGGCGATCCTCGCGGGACTCGATCCCGCCGCGTTGCGCCCGGTACTGGCCGCCTCGCGCGGCTATTTCAACCTCGTGCACTACCGCCGTGGCGAGCAACGCCTCGCCCTCGGCGTCGATCGTGTCGGGGTACGTTCCCTGTACGTCTACCGCGACGCCGACATGCTCGTCTTCTCGGGTGCGATGCGTCTCATCGAAACGCTGCCCGGCATATCGCTTACCGCCGACCTGCAGGGCGTGCTCGAGACGGCCGCGTTCGGCGTACCGCTGGGCGAGCGCACGCGCTACAGGGAAGTGCGCTACCTGAATGGCGGTACGCTGCTGCACTTCGACGGCGATCGCGAAAGTCGCGACCGCTACTGGAAATTCGACCGCGATGCCTGCACCACGATCTCGACGAACCTCGACGACACGCTCGATGAACTGTACGCCGCCTTCCAGCAGGCTGTCGCGCTGCGTGCAGGTCGTCGCCGGGTCGTATTCTCGGCGCTGAGCGGCGGCCTCGACTCGCGCAGCGTCACGACGGAGCTGTGGCGCCGCGGCCTCGAGGTGCACTCGCTCAATATCTCCTGGCAGGGCTCGCAGGATGATGTGCTGGCGCGCCTTTACGCGCAACGGCTCGGTCTCGAGCACCATTTCGTGCCGCGCCCGCTCGAGGAGGCGGGCAACAGCCTCGCGCAACGGCTGCATGCGCTGATCGAAGAACTCGGCCCGCGCTACCCGGACCTGCCGAGCACGCGCCGCCAGATGTGGAGTGGCAACGGCGGCAGCCTCGGCCTCGGCCACACGAAGATGACCCGGGAAGCCACCGCGCTGATGAACGCCGGTGACATCGCTGGCGCCGCAAAGCATTTCATCAACAAGACGAAGTTCCACCTGAGCGGCAAACTGCTGCCCGGGCCGATGGCCCAATGGGCGGAAGGGCTGCCGTTCGATTCGCTGATGGCCGAACTCGCGCAGATCCACTGTGCCGAGCCGGCGCGCGCGCTGTACGTGTTCCGCATGGAGCACGACCAGCGGCGCCTGCTCGCCTTCCACCTCGAGCAGATCGACCTCGTGTCCTTCGAGTTCATCGAGCCGCTGTTCGACCCGGAGGTGCTGCGCATCGTCTGCCGGCTGCCGATGGCTTTCTGCCTATACCACCACATGTACCACGAGTGGCTGAAACGCTTTCCGCCGGAAATACTGACCGTGGCCTGGCAGGTCTACCCGGGCCATGAAGCCTGCCCCGTGCCGATGCCCCCCGGCGCCTTCGACCAATGGAAGCCGCCGCAGCGCCACAGTGCGCTGCACGTGGCCCGCAACGCCGTGCGCGGTGCGCTGGAATACGTTGCCCACCTGAGACGCTATCGCGGCGTGCTACGCACCGATCGCGTCCTGGCTGCCTACGCACTGCAGGGGCTGCGGATCCGCGACACATCGCACCTGCTGAAGCAGGTCGACCTCCTCGGCCAGGCACTGGCCCATACCGCATCACGAGTCGACTTGCCGCCCACAGTGCGGCACCCAGGATGAGCGTCGAGCGCCAAACCCTCGCCGGCCTCAAGTGGATCGCCGTCGCCAAGTTTTCCAGCCAGATCGTCAGTTGGGCCGTCACCCTGCTGGTCATGCGCCTGCTGCTGCCGCAGGACTACGGTCTCATGGCGATCGTCTCGGTGGTGATTTCGGTGCTCAGCAATGTGGCGGAGCTCGGCATCGGCGCATCGGTCATCCAGTCGCGCGAAGTCACGCGTGAGGAACTCGCAAAGATCAGCGGCTTGATCACGCTGGTCAGCGCAGGCGTCTTCGTCGCAGTGTGCGCCGCCGCGCCCCTGATCGCGGTCATCTACGCGATGCCGCCGTTGCGGCCGCTGATCCAGGTGGCCGCTATCCAATTCGTGATCAGCGGCATCGCGACCCTGCCCCAGGCGCTTGCGCAGCGCGAGTTCGAATTCAAGCGCCTTGCGGGGGTGGAGGTCGGCTGGGTCTTCGCGGCATCGCTCTCGACACTCGCCCTCGCCTGGTTCGGCGCCGGGGTCTGGGCGCTGGTGATCGGCAGCCTCGTCGGCGCACTCGTGCGCATGCTGATGCTGGCCGCACGGGGCATCGTCTGGCCGTCGTTCCGCCTGGCGGGAGTTCGCAAGTTCCTCGCTGTGGGCGGCGCCGTGATGTTCGGGCGCATGAGCTGGCAGATCGTCTACCAGGCCGACGTGATCATCGGCGCACGCCGTCTCGGCGTGACAGACATCGGCGCGTACTCGGTCGCCCAGCAGCTCGCGACGCTGCCAATGCAGCGCATCATGGGCGTCCTGAACCAGGTCGCCCTGCCCGCCGTCGCGCGATTGCAGGACGAGAAGGAGCGATTGCGCCGGCGCCTGCTGGAAGGCACCCGGCTGCTGGCCGCGATCAGCGTGCCGGTGCTGTGGGGCATTTCCGCGGTGGCCCCCGAACTCGTTGCGGCAGTCCTCGGGGAGAAGTGGGCGACCGCCGTGTTCCCACTGCAGGTGATCAGCCTGGTCGTGCCGTTGCGCATGATCAGCGCCACCTACGCCACGGCGGGCCTCGGCATTGGGCGTGCGGCACTCGATTTCCGCAACAACCTCGTCACAGCGGCGGTGCTGCCCGCGGCGTTTTTCGTGGGCACCTACTGGGGCCTCGAGGGGCTCGCGGCTTCCTGGCTGTTCGCGATACCGCTGATCTTTGCGCTGAACTTCCCCCGCGTCGGGCGCGCACTGTCGACCTCGGTCGGTGATGTGGCGCGTGTCGTATGGCGGCCCGCTCTCGCCGGTATCGTGATGTATGCGCTGGTCATCGGTGCCCGTTACCTGCTGGCCGACAGCAGCGACATCCTGCGGCTCGTCGCGTTGACAGGCGCTGGCGCGGTCGGCTATCTCGCCACGCTCCATGCGCTCGACCGTCGCATCG
>DAOQXO010000050.1:0-17866 GCA_035342635.1 Steroidobacteraceae bacterium | reverse complement strand
GTTGTTCGCAGAGGAGCCCGGCGTCGTGCTGCAGGTGCCCGTCGCTTCGCTCGATGCCGTCATCGGCGCCTGTCGCGCGCACGGTCTTGCCGGCTGCGTGAGCCCGATCGGTGCGCCGGCCGCAGCGATGCGGCTGCGGATCGCCGTGGCCGACTGCGTGCTCGAATTGCCGTGGCGCGAGCTGCGCGATGCCTGGTCACGGACCTCGCATGCCATGCGCCGCCTGCGCGACGAGCCGGAATGCGCCGACGAGGAATTTGCCGCGCAATGCGACGAGGCGGACCCCGGCCTGTCCGTGGCGCTCAGCTTCGATCCCGGCGAGGACATCGCGGCGCCGTTCATTGCGCGCGGCGCGAGGCCGCGTGTCGCGGTGCTGCGCGAGCAGGGCGTCAACAGCCAGATCGAGATGGGCGCGGTGCTCGCCCGCGCCGGCTTCGAGGCGCACGACGTGCACATGACCGACCTGCAGGCGGGGGTGCGCCGCCTCGAGGAGTTCCGCGGCCTCGTGGTCTGCGGAGGCTTCTCCTACGGTGACGTGCTCGGCGCGGGCGAAGGCTGGGCCAAGTCGATCCTGTTCAACCCGCGGGTGCGGGATGCGTTCACACAGTATTTCGCGCGTCCCGACACGTTCACGCTCGGCGTCTGCAACGGCTGCCAGATGCTCGCGGCCTTGAAGGCGCTGGTTCCGGGCGCTGCGCACTGGCCACGCTTCGTGCGCAATCGCAGCGAACAGTTCGAGGGCCGCTTCTCGCTGGTCGAGATCGTACCGTCGCCGTCGGTGATGCTTGCGGGCATGGCGGGTTCGCGCCTGCCGGTCGCGGTGGCGCATGGCGAGGGTCGCGCGGAATTTGCTTCCGCCGACGCCGAGTCGGCCTTCCTCGGCGCCGGGCTCACGGCCTTCCGGTACATCGATACGCGCGGCGCCGTTGCGCAACACTATCCGGCCAATCCCAACGGCTCGCCGCACGGCATCGCCGCGGTCACGAGTGCGGACGGACGGGTGACCCTGACGATGCCGCATCCCGAGCGTTCGTTCCGCTACGTGCAGAACTCCTGGCGGCCGCAGGGCGCCGGCGAAGACAGCGGCTGGATGCGCATGTTCCGCAACGCGCGGGTGTGGGTGGGCTGACGGTTCCCGCGGCGCCGCGGGCGCGTCTCAGGCGGCGAGGGCGCCCGACTGCACGAGCGCGGTGACCGCGGCGATGTCGGCGTCGAGGCGATGGTCTTCGCGCCGGAAGGGCACGCGCTCGCGGATGCGGGTATGCAGCGCCTCGAGTTTGCCGCTCGTGTGCAGCGGGCGCATCACGTCGATCGCATGCGCCGCCGCCAGGAACTCGATCGCCAGCACCGAGGCGGTGCGCTCGCAGATGGTCAGCAGTTTCTCGCCCGCCCAGGGCGCCATGCTGACGTGGTCTTCCTGGCCGGCCGAAGTCGGAATCGAATCGACGGAGGCCGGATGCGCCAGCGCCTTCACGCTTGAAGCGAGCGCCGCCGCCGCGACGTGCGCGATCATGAAGCCCGACTCGAGCCCGGGGTGGTCCGCCATGAACATCGTGAGCCGCGGGTTGACGCGGCGATCGAGCAGGTCGATGCGCCGTTCCGACATCGATGCCGCATCGACGGTCGCGATCGCCATGAAATCCGCGACATAGCCGATCGGCGCGGCGTGGAAATTTCCGCCCGAGAGGATGTCGGCGCCGAACACGAGCGGATTGTCGGTCGCGGCATTGATCTCGCGCTCGAGCACCGAGCGCGCATGCGCGAGCGTGTCGGCGAAGGCGCCGAGCACCTGCGGCATGCAGCGCACGGCATAAGGGTCCTGCACGCGGTCGCAATCGGTATGGCTGCGGTGGATTTCGCTGTCGGCGAGCCAGGTGCGGAAGCGGTGCGCGACCTCGATCTGTCCGGTCAGGCCGCGCGCGTCGTGGATGCGCGCGTCGAACGGCGCGTGGCTGCCGGCGAGCGCTTCGACCGTGAGCGCGCCCGCGGCAACGGAACTCGCGAGCAGGTTCTGCGCGGCGAACAGGCCCTCGATCGCGAGGGCGCAGGACAGCTGGGTGCCGTTCAGGATCGCGAGTCCCTCCTTCGCCTCGAGCACCAGCGGCTCGATGCCCGCGGCGCGCAGTACCTCGGCACCGCGCAGCGTGCGGCCGCGGCAGCGCGCCTCGCCTTCGCCGATCAGCGCGAGCGCGAGGTGCGCGAGCGGCGCAAGGTCGCCCGAGGCGCCCACCGAACCGAAGCGCGGCACGATCGGCAGCACCTTCGCGTTGACGAGCGCGAGGATCGCGTCGACGACCTCGGGGCGCACGCCTGAGCAGCCGGTCGCGAGCGAATTGGCTTTCAGGATCAACATGCGGCGCACGACGGCATCCGGCAGCGGTTCGCCGACGCCGCAGGCGTGGCTGCGCACGAGGTTGACCTGCAGCGCGGCCACGGCGCTGCGCTCGATGCGGCGGTTGGCGAAGGCGCCGAACCCGGTGTTGATGCCGTAGACCGCCGCCTCACCCTGGGCGGCGGCGGCGACCTGCCGGGCGGATTCGCCGAGTCTGACGTGCGCATCGGCGTCGAGCGTGAAGCTGCCGGCCTTGCGCGCATCGTTGGCGAGCAGCTGGAGGGTGAGGTTGCGGCCGTCCAGGGCGATGGCTGTCATCGTGCAAGTGTACCGCGATCGGCCCCGACCGGCTCTGCCGACCGCGCCCACTCAGCGCGTCAGCGGCTTGTAGCGGATGCGATGCGGCTGGGCGGCGTCCGCACCCTTCCTGCGCCGGTAGTCCTCGACGTATTCCTGGTAATTGCCCTCGAACCAGACAACCTCGGAATTGCCCTCGAAGGCGAGGATGTGGGTGGCGATGCGGTCGAGGAACCAGCGATCGTGCGAGATGACCACGGCGCAGCCGGGGAAAGCGACCAATGCGTCCTCGAGGGCGCGCAGCGTCTCGATGTCGAGGTCGTTGGTCGGCTCGTCGAGCAGCAGGACGTTGCCGCCCGCTCGCAGCACCTTCGCCAGGTGCACGCGATTGCGCTCGCCGCCCGACAACTCCCCGATCAGCTGCTGCTGCTGCGCGCCGCGGAAATTGAAGCGGCCCACGTAGCCACGTGCGGCGGTCTCGTAGTTGCCGACGCGGATCACGTCCTGGCCGCCGGAGATCTCCTCGAACACGCTCTTTTTGTCATCGAGGGAATGCCGCGACTGGTCGACATAGGCGAGCTTGACCGTGGGGCCGACGCGGATCTCGCCGGCGTCCGGCGCCTCGCCACCGGTCAGCATGCGAAACAGCGTGGTCTTCCCGGCGCCGTTCGGGCCGATGATGCCGACGATGCCGCCTTTCGGCAGCTTGAACGAGAGGTTGTCGATCAGCAGCCTGTCGCCGTAGGCCTTGCGCAGGCCCTGCACCTCGATCACCAGGTCGCCGAGGCGCTCGCCGGGCGGGATGTAGATCTCGTTGGTTTCGTTGCGTTCCTGGAACTCCCTCGACGCGAGTTCCTCATAACGCGCGAGGCGCGCCTTGCTCTTCGCCTGGCGCGCCTTCGGGTTCTGGCGCACCCACTCGAGCTCGCGCTCGAGGGTCTTCCTGAGCGCATCGCGCTCGCGCTCCTCGAGCGCGAGGCGCTTTTCCTTCTGCTCGAGCCAGGACGAATAGTTGCCCTGCCACGGAATGCCATGGCCGCGATCGAGCTCGAGGATCCACTGGGCGACGTTGTCGAGGAAATAGCGGTCGTGCGTCACCGCAACCACGGTGCCCGGGTAGTCCTCGAGGTAGCGCTCCAGCCAGGCGATCGACTCGGCGTCGAGGTGGTTGGTCGGCTCATCGAGCAGCAGCATGTCGGGCGCCGACAGCAGCAGCTTGCAGAGCGCCACGCGCCGCTTCTCGCCGCCCGAGAGCTTGTCGATCTTCGCTTCCCACGGCGGCAGGCGCAGCGCATCGGCGGCGATTTCCAGCTTGCGCTCGATCTCCCAGCCGCCGGCCGCGTCGATCGCGTCCTGCAGCTTCGCCTGCTCCTCGAGCAGCGCCGTCATTTCGTCCGCCGACATCTCCTCGGCGAACCTCTCGCTGATTTCGTTGAAGCGGGTGAGCTGCGCGAAGGTCTCGCCGAGGCCCAGCACGGTCTCCTGGCGCACGTTGTTCGCCGGATCGAGCTGCGGCTCCTGGGGCAGGAAGCCGATCTTGATACCGGGCTGCGGGCGCGCTTCGCCGTCGATCTGGGTGTCGACGCCGGCCATGATCCGCAGCAGCGTCGATTTGCCCGAACCATTGAGGCCCAGCACGCCGATCTTGGCGCCCGGGAAGAACGACAGACTGATGTCCCGCAGGATCGTGCGCTTCGGTGGCACGACCTTCGAGACGCGATTCATCGTATAGATGTATTGCGCCATGGATTCCGATGGGGTGGGAGAGGGCGGCGCGCATTATGGGGTAGCCGGCGGGCGTGTGCTAGGCTCCCGCGCCGTGGCACCGGTACTCGTCGTGATGGGCGATGAGATCGCCCGCTACGGGTTTCCCGCAGGTCATCCGTTCGGCGTCGATCGGCATGCCGCATTTGTGCGCCAGTTCGAGGCTCGCGGCCTCGGCGCCCGCGTGGCGATCGCGCCGCCGCGGCTCGCGGAGTGCGCCGAACTGCTCCTGTTCCATACGCCGGGCTACGTGAACTTCGTGCACGAGCGCTCGTGCACGGGGCAGGGCTGCCTCGACGGCGGGGACACGCCGGCGTTCCGGGGAGTTTACGAGGCCTCGGCAGCGGTGGTCGGCGCAACGCTGGTCGCAGTGGGCGCGATCATGGGCGGCGCGGCGCGTCGGGCATTCGTGCCGATCGCAGGTCTGCACCACGCCGCGCGCGAACGTGCCGCCGGCTTCTGCGTGTTCAACGACATCGGCGTCGCGATCGAGGTGCTGCGCCGGGAGCACGGACTGGCGCGCATTGCCTACATCGACATCGACGCGCACCATGGCGACGGCGTCTACTACGCGTTCGAGGACGATCCGGCGGTCATTTTCGCCGACGTGCACGAGGATGCCAGCACGCTGTATCCCGGCACCGGCTTCGCGAGCGAGACCGGCAAGGGTGCGGCCGCGGGCACCAAACTCAACGTTCCGTTGCCGGCCGGCGCCGACGACGCTGCGTTCGCGGCCGTCTGGCCCGGCGTGCTGGCGTTCGTCGAGGCCGCGCGCCCCGAGTTCATCATCCTGCAGTGTGGCGCAGACAGCATCGCAGGCGACCCGATCACGCACATGGGTTTCTCCGCGAGCGTCCACGGCCGGGTCGCGCACGACCTGTGCCTGCTGGCCGACCGCCTCGGGCACGGCCGCGTGTTGGCGCTCGGCGGCGGCGGCTACAATCGCGACAACCTTGCCGCCGCATGGAACAACGTCGTCGAAGCGCTCGCCGGCTGACCCCGCGCCGAGGCGGGATCGGGTAGAATTATCAGTTCCCCGGGCTGCCCGCTGCCGCGAAAGTCACCGTCCATGTTCCGCACTTCCATGGCCATTGCCGATTTCGACCCTGAACTTGCCGCCGCCATCGCCAACGAGCGCCGCCGCCAGGAAGAGCACATCGAGCTGATCGCGTCCGAGAACTATGCCAGCCCGCGCGTACTCGAGGCGCAGGGCTCGGTGCTGACCAACAAGTACGCCGAGGGTTACCCCGGGCGGCGCTACTACGGCGGCTGCGAATACGTCGATATCGCCGAGCAACTGGCGATCGACCGCGCGAAGCAGCTGTTCGGCGCTGCCTATGCGAACGTGCAGCCCCATTCGGGCTCGCAGGCGAACGCCGCGGTGTATCTGGCGCTGTGCAATCCCGGCGACACGATCCTCGGCATGAGCCTCGACCACGGCGGACATCTGACCCACGGCGCCAAGGTGAACTTCTCCGGCAAGCTGTTCCACGTGGTCCAGTACGGCATCCGTCCCGACAACGGCGAAATCGATTACGACGAAGTCGCGCGGCTCGCGCGTACCAGCAAGCCGCGCGTGATCGTCGCCGGGTTCTCGGCCTATTCGCGCGTGATCGACTGGTCGAAGTTCCGCGCGATCGCCGACGAGGTCGGCGCGTACCTGTTCGTCGACATGGCGCATGTCGCGGGACTCGTGGCCGCGGGCATCTACCCGAACCCGGTGCCGCATGCGGACGCCGTGACGACCACCACCCACAAGACGCTGCGGGGCCCGCGCGGTGGCCTGATCCTCGCGCGCGAGAATCCGGAACTCGCCAAGAAATTCAACTCGCTGGTATTCCCGGGCACGCAGGGCGGGCCGCTGATGCACGTGATTGCCGCCAAGGCGGTGGCGCTGCTCGAGGCGCTGCAGCCCGAATTCACCGTGTACCAGCAGCAGGTACTTGCCAACGCACGCGCGATGAGCGCGCGCCTCATGCAGCGCGGCTACCGGATCGTCTCCGGCGGCACCGACAACCACCTGTTCCTGATGGACCTCTCCGACAGGGAGATCACGGGCAAGGAGGCTGACGCCGCGCTCGGCCGCGCCAACATCACCGTCAACAAGAACGCCGTGCCGAACGATCCCAGGCCGCCGATGGTGACGAGCGGGCTGCGCATCGGCACGCCGGCATCGACGACCCGCGGCTTCAGGGAAGCCGAGGTCGAGACAGTGGCAGGCTGGATCGCCGACGTGCTCGATGCGAACGGCGGCGCCGAGGCGGTCGAACGCGTGCGGGGAGAGGTGCTCGCGCTCTGCCGCCGCTTCCCCGTCTACGGTCCCTGATCCCAGCGCGCGGGGCGCGCCATGCACTGCCCGTTCTGCGGCCACGAGGAGACCCGGGTCACCGATTCACGTCTCGCCGGTGAAGGGCGGCAGATCCGCCGCCGTCGCGAGTGCCTGAAATGCGCCGAGCGCTTCACGACCTTCGAGACCGCCGAACTCGTGCTGCCGATGGTCGTGAAGAGCGATCGCAGCCGCGAGCCGTTCGACGAACAGAAAATGCGCCATGGCATCATCAAGGCGCTGGAGAAGCGGCCCGTATCGCAGGAGGCGATCGAGGCTGCGGTGACCCACATCTGCCGCAAGCTGCTCAATCTCGGCGAACGCGAGGTGCCCTCGCGCAGCATCGGCGAGCTGGTGATGGAAGAACTGCACCAGCTGGACGAGGTGGCTTACGTGCGCTTCGCATCCGTGTATCGCAGCTTCCAGGACGTCGAGGCATTCCGCGACGAGGTCGAGAAGCTGCGACGCCATGCGCGCCAGCGCGTCGACAGCAACCAGCTGCCGCTGCTGCCAGGTGCGGACGGCGACCCGAAGAAATGATGGTCGAGTTCACCGCATTCGACCGGCAGGCCATGGCGCGCGCGCTCGAGCTCGCCGCGCTCGGCATGGAGAGCGCCGACCCGAATCCGCGCGTCGGCTGCGTGATCGCGCAGGGCACCCGGATCGTCGGCGAGGGCTGGCATGTGCGTGCCGGCGAACCGCACGCCGAGATCGTGGCGCTCGCCGCTGCCGGCGCAAGCGCGGCCGGGGCCACGGCCTATGTCACGCTCGAGCCGTGCAGTCACTTCGGCCGCACGCCGCCGTGTGCGGATGCGCTGATCGCGGCACGCGTGGCGCGGGTGGTGTTCGCCGTGGGCGATCCGAATCCGCGTGTGGACGGCGGCGGCGCCGCGCGCCTCGCCGCGGCGGGAATCGATGTCGCGAGCGGCCTGCTCGAAGCGCAGGCGAGTGCGCTCAACGTGGGCTTCCTCAAGCGCATGCGCAGCGGCCGGCCGTGGCTGCGCCTCAAGAGCGCGGCGAGCCTCGATGGCCGCACGGCGCTCGCGAGCGGCGCGAGCCGCTGGATCACCGGTGAGGCTGCGCGCGCGGACGTGCATCACTGGCGCGCCCGCAGTTCGGCGATCGTGACCGGCGTCGGCACGGTGCTGGCGGACGATCCGCGCCTCGACGTACGCCGGCCGACGCCGCTCGTGCGTGCGCCGGCGCGCGTCGTAATCGATTCAAACCTGCGTACGCCGCCGGCCGCGCGGCTGTTCGATGCGGCCGGGCAGGTGATCCTGCTGCATGCGACGGGCGATGCGGCCGCGGCCCCGCTCGCGGCGCGCGGCGCGCGCGTCGAGCGCATCGCGTCCGAATCGGGGCAGGCGTCGGGGCGTGTCGATCTCGGGGCAGCAATGCATCGGCTCGGCGAGCTCGCGATGAACGAGCTATGGGTCGAGGCCGGTCCCACCCTGGCCGGTGCGCTGCTCGAGGCAGGGCTGGTCGATGAATGGCTGCACTACGTGGCGCCGAAACTGCTCGGGCCGCAGGCACGGCCGCTCGCGGAGCTTGCGCCGCTGCGGCAGCTCGAGGGCGCGCGCGAGTTCACGATCGCCGAAGTGGCGCAGCTGGGCGCGGACCTGCGCATCCGCCTGCTGCCGGGAGGTAAGTGAAGGTGTTCACGGGTATCATCCAGGACGTCGGCACGGTCCGTGGCGTCACGCCGCGCGGCGGCGACACCGAATTCGTCTTCGCGGTGGATCGGCTGCCACTCGCCGGAGTGCGACCGGGGGACAGCATTGCCGTCAATGGCGTGTGCCTGACCGCCACGCGGGTCGGCGCGGACGAGTTCGCGGCGGATGTGTCGCGCGAGACGCTCGCGGTGACCACCCTGGCGGAGCTGGCGAGTGGCACGCGTGTCAATCTCGAACCGGCGTTGCGTGCGGGTGATGCCCTCGGCGGGCACCTGGTGTCGGGCCATGTCGACGGTGTGGCCGAGGTGCTGGCGATCGAGCCCGACGCGCGCTCCGTGCGGGTCACGATCGGCGTGCCGCGCCAGCTCGCGCGCTACATTGCCCGCAAGGGCTCGGTGGCGGTCGACGGCGTGAGCCTGACGGTGAACGGAGTCGATGGCGAGGTATTCGACGTGAACCTCGTGCCGCACACGCAGTCGGTGACGACGCTCGGCGCGTGGGCGCCCGGCCGGCGCGTAAACCTCGAAGTGGACCAGGTCGCCCGCTACGTCGAGCGACTGATCGGAAGGTAGACGGTGGAACTGAACACGATAGACGAGATCCTCGGCGACCTGCGCGCCGGCCGCATGGTGCTCATCATGGACGACGAGGACCGCGAGAACGAGGGCGACCTGTTGATGGTCGCCGAGAAGGTGCGTCCCGAGGACATCAATTTCATGGCGCGCTACGGCCGCGGGCTCATCTGCCTCACGCTGACGGCCGAGCGCTGTCGCCAGCTCAGCCTGCCGCTGATGGTGAGCAGTACCCAGCGCGACCTGAGCACCAATTTCACGCTGTCGATCGAGGCCGCGGAGGGCGTGACGACCGGCATCTCGGCCTATGACCGCGCGCACACGGTGCGCACGGCGGTGCGGCCCGACGCGCGCGCGGAGGACCTGCGCCACCCGGGCCACATTTTCCCGATCATGTCGCAGCCGGGCGGCGTGCTGACCCGCGCCGGACACACGGAGGCCGGTTGCGATCTCGCGCGCCTCGCCGGATTCGAGCCGGCCGCGGTGATCGTCGAAGTCATGAACGACGACGGCACGATGGCGCGGCGCCCGCAGCTCGAGCAGTTCGCGCGCCACCACGGCATCAAGATCGGCACGATCGCGGACCTGATCCGCTACCGGCTGCGCAACGAGCGCTCGGTGGAGCGCATCGCCGAGCGCAGCGTCACGACCGGGTTCGGCGAGTTCCGCCTGTACGCCTACGAGGACCATGTGCAGCGGGACGTGCACCTGGCGCTGGTGCGCGGCGAGATCGGCGAGGGCTCCGTGCCGCTCGTACGCGTGCACCTCGCCGATACGCTGCGCGACCTGCTGGACGTCGATCTCGGCGCGCCGCGTTCGTGGGGCCTGCGCGCGGCGATGGCACGCATCGCCAGGGAGGGTGCCGGCGTGGTAGTCGTGCTGCGGCGTAATGAGCCGCCGCGCGACGTGATCGCCGCCATCAGGGACGAGGAGCCGCCCCAGGCAGCGGCCCAGGGCGAGGTGCTGCGCACTTTCGGCGTGGGCGCACAGATCCTGAAAGACCTCGGTGTGCGGCGCATGCAGGTATTGTCGGCACCCAAGCAGATGCACGGCATCTCGGCCTTCGGCCTCGAGGTCGAGGGCTATGTCGACAACGACGGCTGAGGCGCCACCCGCGGCTATACTGATTGCATGCCTGCCACCCACACCGGTGACCTGTCCGCCGCGCACCTGTCGGTCGCGGTCGTCGCGGCGCGCTTCAACGACTTCATCGTGGCGAGCCTGCTGCGCGGCGCGGTCGAAGCCTGGGAGCGGCAGGGAGGCGCCGCGGAGCGCCTGGTGATCGCGCGCGTGCCCGGCGCCTACGAGTTGCCGGTCGCGGCGCGCCAGTGCGCCGCGAGCGGCCGGTTCGCGGCGGTGGTGGCGCTCGGTTGCGTGATCCGCGGTGATACGGCTCATTTCGACTACGTCGCCGGCGAATGCGCGCGCGGCCTGACGCGCGTTGCGCTCGACACCGGCGTGCCGGTCATGTTTGGCGTGCTGACCGTCGAGACCGTCGAGCAGGCCGTGCAGCGCGCCGCGGTCCGTGCCGGCAACAAGGGCGGTGAGGCCATGCTCGGCGCGATCGAGATGGCCAACCTGCTGCCGCGACTCGCATGACCGACAAGCCCGTCAGCCCGCGCGCAGCGAGCCACCGTCGAGCCGTCGCCCGCAAGGTCGCCGTGCAGGCGCTCTATCGCTGGCAGGTCAATGCCGGTCCGTGGCAGGACCTCGTGCAGGAATTCGCCGATGCCGAAGACATGCCGAAGGCGGATGGCGAGTACTTCCATGAGCTGGTGCGCGAGATTGCCGGCCATGCCGAGCGGTTCGACGACCTGCTCGCACGCTTCACCGACCGCCCGCCGGCGGAACTCGATCCGGTGGAGCATGCGGTGCTGCTGGTCGGGATCTACGAACTCAGCGCGCGGCCGGACGTGCCGTTCCGCGTCGTGATCAACGAGGGCGTGGGCCTCGCGCGCCGCTTCGGCGCCACCGACGGGCACAAGTTCGTCAACGCGGTGCTCGACCGTGCGGCCCGCGAACTGCGTCCGCACGAGCACTGACGCGGATGCCGCGATGCCGCTGTCCGAATTCGGCCTGATCGACGCTTACTTCCGTGACGTGGGAGCGCGCGCCGACGTGCGCACGGGTGTCGGCGACGACGGCGCGGTACTGATGCCGCCGCCCGGACAGGACCTCGTCGCCGTGGTCGACACGCTGGTCGAGGGCGTGCACTTCCCGGCCGGTTCGGACGCGCGCTCGATCGGCCACCGCGCGCTCGCCGTGAACCTGAGCGACATCGCGGCAATGGGCGCAACCCCCGCCTGGGCACTCCTCGCCCTGACGCTGCCGCGAGCCGATGAGTCCTGGCTCGCCGCGTTCACCCGGGGCTTCGGCGAGCTCGCACGCGCGCATGGCGTGCAACTCGTCGGAGGAGACACGACGTCGGGACCGCTGTCGGTCACCGTTCAGGTGCTCGGCTTCGTGCCGCAGCGACAGGCGCTGCTGCGCACCGGCGCACGCGCGGGCGACATCGTGCATGTCACCGGTACGCCCGGCGAGGCCGCGTGCGGGCTGGCATTGCTGCAGGGGCATGAGCCGCGAGTCGACGCGCCGGCGGCGGCAATCGAGGGGCTGCGCCAGCGCTTCCTCTTTCCGCAGCCGCGCGCCGACATCGGCCTGCGCCTCGTCGGCATCGCGAGCGCCTGCATCGATATTTCGGACGGGCTCGCCGGCGATCTCGCCAAGCTCGCGCAGGCGAGCCACTGCGGCGCGGAGATCGACCACGCACTGCTGCCGCTGTCCGACGCGCTGCGCGCCTGCGTCGGCGACGATGCCGCCGGGCAGTACGCACTCACTGGCGGCGACGATTACGAACTGTGCTTCACGGTGCCGCCCGCCCGACTCGGTGCCCTCGCGGGCCTGCCCTGTACCGCGATCGGACGCATCGTCGAAGCACCCGGCCTGCGGCTGCGGCGGGGCGACAATGTGATCGAGTTCTCGCATTCCGGCTTCGATCACTTCAGGGTCTGACGCCACGCGTCACAGCCCGCACGGGCCCCGGGCGATCCGCGAGGCGCATCACAGATCGCCTCCGGAGGCGCACCTATCCTGCCGAGCGATGGCCACTCCCGCCCCCAGAGCAAATCAGCACGACAAGGTTCCCGACAAGATCGGCAAGTACGTGATCATCAACGAGGTCGGCAAGGGCAGTACCGGCACCGTTTACCTCTCGCACGATCCGTACTATGGCCGCGACGTCGCGATCAAGGTCTACAGCATCGACGCGGGCGGTGACGAGGAGCGCGCGCGCATCTCGCGCAAGATGTTCCTGTCCGAAGCGCACATGGTCGGCATGCTGCAGCACCCGCACATCCTGCCGATCTACGACGCCGGCGAGGAAAACGGCCACTGCTACATCGTCACCGAGCACGTGCACGGCGCGCGCACACTCGCGGCCTACTGCAAGTCAGACAACCTGCTGCGCATCGACGATGTCGTCGAGATCATCTACAAGTGCGCCAAGGCGCTCAACTACGCGCACTCGCGTGGCGTGATCCATCGCGACATCAAGCCGTCGAACATCATGCTGACGCAGGACAACGACGTACGCATCATCGACTTCGGCATCGCGCTGGTCGCCGATTCGGACATCTCGCGCATCGAGGGCATCGCCGGCAGCCCCTCGTACATGTCGCCCGAGCAGGTGCAGAGCCTCGAGCTCACGAGCCGCTCGGACCTCTACTCGCTCGGCGCCGTGATGTACGAGATGCTCGCCGGCGTGCGGCCGTTCCGCGCCGGCAACCTTGCCAAGCTGCTGCACCAGATCGTGTATGCGACGCCCCCGCCGATCCACACGCTCGCGCCGGATGTACCGGAAGAGCTCGAGGCCGTGGTCGCGACGGCGCTGCAGAAGAGCCCCGACAAGCGCTACAAGAGTGGCCTCGATCTCGCGGCCGAACTCACCCGCGTGCACCAGAAGCTGCGCCAGCGCCACGCGCGCATCGACCAGCAGGAGCAGTTCGCGACACTGCGACGGCTGAAGTTTTTCCACGAGTTTTCGCACGCCGAGATCTGGGAAGTGCTGCGCGCGAGCAATTGGCAGGATTACGCAGGGTCGGAAGAGATCGTCAAGGAAGGCGAGATGGATGACCGGTTCTACGTCGTCGTAGCCGGCGAGTGCGTCGTAGAGCGCCACGGACGGCGCCTCGGCGTGCTCGAGAGTGGCGACTGTTTCGGCGAAACCAGCTATGTGCAGGGCGCCAAGCGCACCGCCACGGTCAGGGCCAACGGCCCGGTCACGGTGCTCAAGGTCAGCTCGACGCTGCTCGAGCAGGTCTCGGCGTCCTGCCAGCTGCGCTTCAACCGAGTGTTCCTGCGCGGCATGATCAGTCGCCTGCAGAATGCCGAGCAGCGGGTGGCGGCAGAAGCCGCTCCGTAAACCAGTCGCGGATGATCCCGAGCCGCTCGATCCGCTGGCTGGGCGGGCCGTTGCGTGACAGGCCGTGCGATGAATTAGGGAACAGCACGAGCCTCGCCGGCTTGTCGAGCATCCTGAGTGCGTTGTAATAGCCGATGCCCTGGTCGGGTGGCGTGCGATAGTCCTGCTCGCTCTGGATCACGAGTACCGGTGTCTTCACCCTGTCCACGAAGTTGATCGGCGAGCGCTCGAAGTATTCCTGCGGCGAGCGCCACGGCAGGTCGTGGAACCAGCGCTGCGCGAACATGCTGCTGAGATCGGCGACCACGGTGTGCGACGCGAAATCCACCACCGGGCGTTCGACCAGCGCGGCCGCGAATCGATCCGTCTGCGCGATCGTCCAGCTCGTCAGCACGCCGCCGCCACTGCCGCCGCCGACGCCGAGTCGCGCGGTATCGACGTGGCCACGGGCGATCACCGCATCGAGCACCGCCATCAGGTCGCGATAGTCGTCGCCGGGATAGCGGTACTGGACGCTGTTCGCGAATTCCTCGCCATAGCCGGTGCTGCCGCGCGGGTTGGCGATCAGCACCATCAGGCCGGCATGGGCGAGCATCTGGAACTCGTGGAAGAAGCCCTCGCCGTACATCGCATGCGGGCCGCCGTGGATGTACAGCAGCAGCGGGTGGCGCCGCGCCGGATCGAAGCCGGGCGGTTTCAGCAGCCACGCCTGGATGCGCGTGCCATCGAAGGATTCGACCCACAATTCCTCGTAGGGCAGCAGCGTGGTGCCGGCGAACGCATCGTGGCCATGGCTCGTGCGCCGGGTCCACTTGCCGCCGGGCCGGTCGGCAGTCCAGACCTCATACGGCTCCGTCGCCGAACCGAACACCGCCGCGATGCGCCCGCCAGAGGCGATCGAGAACTCGCGCAGGTCGCCGCGCAGCTGCGCGGAGATCGATTGCGGCTCGCCGCCACGCGCGGCGATGCGATAGAGCTGCGCGAGGCCGCGATCGGCCGCGATGAAATACAGTGTCCGGCCACTCGCGTCGAACCGCGCCCGCGCCCCCGGCCCGCCGGTGGGTGGCGGCACATCGCTCATCGAAGTCTCGCCGACATTGCGATCGAAGCCGGCGGTGACGTTGGCGATGGCACCGAGTCCGCCAGCACCGAGCGGTGCGGCATACAGGCGTGTCGTGGTCGAGCTGCGCCGCGGTACGGTATCGTCGAAGCCGGTCCAGGCGACACGGCCGTCGCGCGCGACGGCGACCGGGCCGTTGTCCGGCCCGTCGCGCACCGTGAGGGCGACCGCCTGGCTGCCGGCCGCGACCCGTACCCTGAACAGCTCACTGTTGACCGGCGCCACCGGCGGATTCGGATCGGGCAGTGCGCTGAACAGCAGCGCCTCGCCGTCCGTGGTCCATGCCGGCTCGGAGGGTTCCGTGCGGCCGTCCCACAGCGGACCGAGCGGCGCGCCGTGTTCGGGCGAGACATCGACCACCCACAGCTGCGAGCGCTGCTCGGGCAGGAAGCCCGGCGCGCCGTCGACGCGGTAATACAGGCGTTCGGTGATGCGCGCCTTGCCGGCGCCCTTCGGCTCTTCGCCGTCGTTCGCGGGGGCGGGGCGCGCGAGGTAGGCGATGCGCTTGCCGTCGGGTGACCAGGCAAAGGCGCCGGCTCCCGCTTTCTCGCTGGTCAGCGGCCAGGCCTCGCCGCCGCGCATGTCGAGGATGTGGATCTGGCGTTTTTCGGCGCGGTCGGAAATGAACGCGAGCCGCGAGCCGTCCGGTGACCAGCGCGGCCGCGCGTCGTCCTTCGCGCCGCCCACCAGCAGGCGCGGCGCGCTCTCGCCGTCGATCAGCCAGATATCGCTCTGGTAGCCGTCCTTCTTGAGGTCGGCATGCGTCACGACATACGCGATGCGCTTGCCGTCGGCGCTGATCTGCACGTCACCGACGAAGGGAATCTTCGCGATCGATGCCGGATCGAGAGCGGTGGCGCCCGCATGGAGCATGCCGCCGATCGACAGAACGAAAAATGCCAGTCCGCTTCTTGGCAGGTGCATGGCGTGCCTTCCTTGCGCTGAGTCTGGCGCAATGATAGCGGCTTCAGTCGAAGGTGAGCTGCAATTCAGGCCGCTTGCGCGTGTTGGGCATGTCGAGGCCCGGGCTCGGAAAGCCCCGGGTCGATGGTTGCGGCTCTCCGGGAACCAGCGCGCGGTTCACGAGCGTCAACTCGATGGTCTGCGGCACGCGGGTGCCCCGGATGCAGGGATCGAAGTTGTTGCCGTGGATATGGGCGATGTGGAACCGCGGCGCGAGCTCCCGCATGCATCGCGCGAATGTGTCCCACTCCCGATCGAGGGCGTGGAATTCGATCAGCAATGCGGACACACGCTCCATGTGCCGGACCGCCGCGGGGAGCGCGGCGTATTCGCCACCTTCGATGTCGACCTTCAGCAGGACCCAACCCCGATGGCCCGACGTGGCACGCTCGAGCAGCGCGGGCAATGAGATCCAGCCAGGGGCATCCGCCGGGCCCACCATCAACGGCAACAATTCGTGCCTGGAGAAGAACCGCCGGAACCCGATGGGTTTCAGCACGCAGCCCAGGTCGCGTCGCGCCTTGTAGAACTGAAGCGTCAGTGCGTGGCCGATCATCTGCGGAAAGCGCTTCAGCGCCTTCGCGAGAATGGGTTTCATGCCCGTCGTTCCGTCGACGCAGGTGACGCGCAGCCCCGCATTGATCTCTAGGCGGCCTCCTCGAACGACCAGTCGTCGTTCACGCCGAGGCTGAGCAGCGTGTGGCTGCGTTCGATGACGTCGCGCGGCAGCACGTAGCCGCCATCGTGGTCGCGCCCGACACGCATCATGCCCGGCAGTTCCACGGGCCTGTAGGGGGCAAGCGAGACCGGCGTTTGGCTGCTGTCCAGGATCTGTACCCCCGGGCGGATCCGTGGCCGGCGCCTTTCCGCGCCGGCGCTATCGACCCGACGCGGCTTCGTCGTCCTTGTTGCGCTCGATCAGCGCGTAGGCCGAATGGTTGTGGATCGATTCGAAGTTTTCGGCCTCGATGGTGTAGGCAGCGATCCGGTCGTCGCGATTGAGGCGCACTGCGACATCGCGCACCAGGTCCTCGACGAATTTCGGATTGTCGTAGGCGTGCTCGGTCACGTGCTTCTCGTCGGGGCGCTTCAGAATCCCGTACAGCTCGCTCGACGCCTCCGATTCGGCGACTTCGATCAGTTCCTCGATCCACATGTGCGTGCGCAGCTTCACTTCGATCGTGACGTGCGAGCGCTGGTTGTGCGCGCCGCGTTCGGAGATCTTCTTCGAGCACGGGCACAGGCTGGTGACCGGCACGACCACCTTGAGCCACAGCGTGTTCTCGCCGCGGCGATGTTCGCCGATCAGCGTCGCGCGGTAGTCCATCAGGCTCTTCACACCGGACACCGGCGCGGCCTTCATGACGAAGAACGGGAAGGACATCTCGATGTGGCCGGCGTCGGCTTCGAGCCGGCGGGTCATCTCCGCGAGCATCGCGCGGAAGGAGTCCACCGAAATCTCGCGCTGCGCGTGCAGGATCTCGACGAAGCGCGACATGTGCGTGCCCTTGAAGTTGTGGGGCAGGTTCACGTACATGTTGAAGGTGGCGATCGTGTGCTGCTCGCCCTCGGCGCGGTCCTTGACGCGCACCGGGTGCGCGATGTCCTTGATGCCGACTTTGTTGATCGGAATCCTGCGACTGTCGGCGCGTCCCTGCACGTCCTCTATTGGTGGCGTCATGGGGCCATTATACGGACGCGCGCCGGACCGGCCGTCAGTAGAGACCACCAGCGCTCGGTGGCCGCCAGCAGGCTCGGCGTATCGAGGCCCGCTGCCTCCAGGCAGTCCTCGCGCGAACCGTGCTCGATGAAGCGATCGGGAATGCCGAGCGACAGCACCGGCACCGCAAGCTGCTCGGCAGCCAGCAACTCGGTGACCGCAGAGCCGGCGCCGCCAGCCACCACGTTCTCCTCGAGCGTCAGCACGGCGCGGTGCCGGGCGGCAAGTCGCAGCACCAGTTCGTCGTCGAGCGGCTTGACGAAGCGCATGTTGACCACGGTGGCGTCGAACCGGTCCCCGATCGCAACCGCCGCCTCGACGAGCGCGCCCCACGCGAGCACCAGCAGGCCGCTGCGACCCTCGCGCCGCACTTCACCCTTGCCGATCGGCAGTGCGGTCATCTGCTGCACGATCTTCACGCCAGGGCCCGTGCCGCGCGGATAACGCACCGCGACCGGCGAGTCGAGCGTCGTCGCCGTGTAGAGCATCTGGCGGCATTCGTTCTCGTCGGCCGGCGCCATCACGACGAAGTTCGGTATGCAGCGCAGGAACGAGAAATCGAAGCTGCCCTGGTGCGTGACGCCGTCGCCGCCGACCAGGCCGGCGCGATCGAGCGCAAACAGGACCGGCAGGTTCTGCAGCGCGACGTCGTGGATCAGCTGGTCGTAGGCGCGCTGCA